>NZ_CP034767.1:635000-952500 GCF_004005995.1 Devosia sp. 1566 | reverse complement strand
GGCGAACAACACGTCGCGCAATTGCTGGAAGCCAGCATCGATGATGTTGCCGAGACCATAGGCGATCACCAGCACAATTGGGACAGCCAGGCCCATGACCAAGGTGTTGTTCGGCTGGGAGCCGTCGAGGCTGTCGACGATACCTTTATAGGCGAAGGGAATAAGCGTCGTTGCGACCTTGGACAGCAGCAAAGCCGCAATCGCCAGCACCACCCGCAGCCGCAAATCAGGCCGATCCGCTGGCCACATATAGGTCCACAGATTGCGCACTGTGGCGAACACAGAACCCTCGTCCGCGTTTACGGACGATTTTGCCTTCCGGCTTTGATCAACTGACATCAGACTGGTTCCGTTTCCCGGATAGCTGGGACCACGGGCGCAAGACCCTCCAGCATGCTTGCATAAGCGCTTCCAAGCGCCTGCAGGCGATCATGCTGCACCACATAGCAATTCCGGGTCCCACGTGGCTTGCGTTCGATCAGCCCGGCATCAAGCAATACCTTGATGTGCTGGGAGACGGTGGATTGTGCCAGCGGCAAGGATTCTGTGACATCGGCGCAGCAGCATTCCCGCTGCTGCTCCCGTGCCAGGATACGCAATATGCTGAGGCGGACCGGATGGCCGAGCGCCCGCATGATGGTCGCGAAATCGTCGTCTTGCATGAAGGCCACTTCTTTGATCGTCAACAAGCGATAGAAGATGGTGTGCTACGGCGCAAGCGCAATTGCCCGCGGCTTACCGAGCAGAAGCGGCCCTGACCGCTACTGCTCCCCGGCGGGCAGATCAAACACCTGGCCTGGATAGATCCGGTTGGGATCGCGAATCTGACCATTATTGGCCTGGTAGATCGTCGTGTACTTGATGCCGGCACCGTAGACGCGGCGCGCAATGGTCCAAAGGTTATCACCGCGCCGGATGATGGCCTTGCCAGAGGCAAAACGCTGCTCTTCGGCATTGCCGACCTGGACCCCAACCAAAGTTGGCACCTCGTCTGGTGCGGCCGGGCCCCGCGCCACCTTCGAAGGCCGGGGAGAGGCGGCGACGGCAGGTGCGGATGCGGGCGTCTCCACCGCTGGGGACGCAGCAGAAGGCTCCACAAGGTTAGGCGGCGACACCTGGTCAGCAATTGGCTTTGTCGCCAGAGTGGTATCGGGGCGTACCGCCGCCTCGGCGGGACCTGATTCCGCCGCGCTTGTTGCTGAGGCAACGGAGCCAGCCGCGGCCGGAGCCTCTGCCGCCTTCGGTTGAAGGTTTACAGCGGCAGCACTTGATGAAGCGGTTGTGGGGGACCGCTCACTGGCAGGAGGGCTGGCGACCTGCGGGGCCGAGGAGCCTGCTTCTGCTACCGGCCCAGGCTGCTGCTTATTGACCGGTGCCTGTTGTTCTGTTGCGCCCGCTGAAGGTGTTGGCGCTGCGGCCGGGCGTGCTGACGTCGGACGAGGCGCCTGGGCTACTGCCGTCGGAGCGTCCGCAGTGGGGACCTCGAGAACGAAATTCACTTCTGCTCGGGCCGAAACACTCGCATCTGCGGGGTCGATGAGATCAACGCGAATGCGCTGATTAGGCTTGGTTAGAACATTACCGCTCTCCACCAGCCAACGGCCGTCCGAAACTACGGCGTCGGCAATGAAGACGTCATCAACATAAAGCCGTACCGTGCCACCCTCCGGGCCAGCGCCGGCAAAAAATGCCCGCTCCCCTTCGACTTCAATGGCATCAATGCTTGGCTGCGTTGGTGCAGAAAGGGATGACGGTTCCTCGCCCGGCTGAACAGATGGAACGGAGGGCGTTGCCGCCACAACTGGCTCTGGCGCAGCGGCCCCAAGTGGTGCTGTCGACTGCGGGACGGCTGCGACTTGTAGGTTGGCTGGCGCCTGCCCTGCAGAGGGCACCGTCGGAACCGTTGCTCCCGGCGAACCGGGAACCGTGCTCCCACTCGGCAATGGCGGGGCTCCAGCAAGTCGGTCTGAGTTTTGCGCCGGAGCCATCACGGGCTCGGGCTGACCCGGCAGTTGGGCAGTGGGTTCTTGTTCTGGAGCGGCAGCGATCTCGACAGGCGGTGCCGTCGTGCTCGTACCAATGGGCAAGGTGCCGGGCGTGGCAGCGGCCGCGGCTTGAGCTTCCGGCTGAGCATCGGCCGGCGCAGCTGGAGCTTCTGCCCGAGATACGGCGGCAGATGGACTGGGTGATGTCGCCGCGGCAGGCGTTTCCGGAGTGGTGGCCGCCGGCTCTGTAACGGACTGGGCCGCAGCGGTTGTAATCTCGGCGCCCGTGTTGGGGCGTTCAAGGCCCTGCAATACTTCGCTAGCTTGACCTGGTGTACTAGCTACGACCAAGGGCTCAGCCGTGCGGGCCTCGTCGATGACAACCACAAAGGACTGGCCCGACTGCCCCTTCTCGCCAACTTCGGCGAGGGTGAGCTCAGTTCCGCCCGGAGGGAGCGGCGATTCAGGCACCAGCACCCAATCGCCGCTTGCCTCAACGTTAGTCCGGCCAATCGACGCGCCATCGGAAAACACTTCAACTTCGCTGCCAGGCTTGCCGCTGCCAGCGATCACCACCGAACCATCGGGCTCCGCGCGAAGCAAACCAAAGTTCGCGGCAACCACGCTGTCGGCCGGGGCCGGGGGCGTTTGGCTAGACGCATTAGGTTCTGCTAACGTCTCTGTTGCTGGAGTGGACTGAGCCGGAGCGAGCGCGACCGCCTCCGTGGCAGACGCGGGGGCGGAAACATCGGTGGCGGCCACGGCTGGGGCAGGCAGAATGCCGGCATCGCTCATCTTGCCGCGAAGACAATGGCCCATTCCATCGCTGCTGTTGAAACAAGCAACCAGCGAGGGCCCCGAAAGGACACCGACAACAACTACGAGCGTGAGCGCAGCGGCGCCAATGGTGAGCGCGAGTGGCTTGTTCGGAACGGGGTCGGCCAGTTTGTCCTCCAGGACGATTGGAGCTGCGCCGCTCTATGGGCAGCCCGGTTAGGCAGTCTTGACGGCCTTGGCTGCTGTGGCCTCAGTTTTCAAGAGCTTATAGGTAATAGATTCATACAACGCTTCAAAAGAAGCATCAATGATGTTGGGCGACACGCCAATAGTGTGCCACCGTTCGCCCGTGCCATCGCGGCTTTCCACCAGCACACGGGTGACCGCGCCCGTGCCCCCGTCCAGAATACGAACCTTGAAATCAACGAGCACCAAGTCCTCGATCCGGCTAGAGAATTTGCCAAGATCCTTTCGCAGGGCAAGGTCGAGCGCATTGACCGGCCCATTGCCCTCGGCGACCGACATCAACAATTCGCCATCGACCCGGATCTTGACCACCGCTTCGGTGACCGTGACCTCTTCGCCCTGAGCATTATGGCGCCGCTCGACACTGGCGCGATAGTTTTCGACAGCAAAGAAGTTGGGCAAGGTGCCCAATACTTCTCGCGCCAGCACGGCAAAGGATGCATCAGCGCCGTCATAGGAATAACCACGCGCCTCGCGTTCCTTGACGGTGGCCAATAGCCGCTCGAGGCGCGGGTCATCCTTGGCGATGGCGATGCCGTGTCGGGCAAGCGCCGTCAGCAGATTGGAGCGGCCCGCCTGCTGGCTCACCATGATCGAGCGCTCATTGCCCACGCTTTCGGGCGGAATGTGCTCGTAGCTGGAAAAATCCTTTGCCAGGGCCGAGGCATGAATGCCCGCCTTGGTTGCAAAGGCGGAGGCGCCGACATAGGGCGCTTGCCGGGCCGGTGCGCGGTTGAGCCGATCATCGAACGCTCGGGAAAGCTGAGTCAGGCGCTCAAGGCGGCCCGCATCGATGCCCGTTGCGAACCGATCCGCGTAATGGGACTTCAGTAAGAGCGTAGGGATGATGGTGACGAGATTGGCGTTGCCACAGCGCTCCCCAATGCCGTTAAGCGTGCCCTGGATTTGGCGAACGCCCGCTTCCACGGCGGCCAGTGTGTTCGCCACGGCCTGGCCGGTATCGTCATGGGCGTGGATGCCGAGCTTGTCGCCTGGGGCCACCCCAAGAACCGCCGTAACGATCTCGCGGATTTCGGCGGGCATGGTGCCGCCATTGGTGTCGCACAGCACCACCCACCGCGCGCCAGCCTCGAGCGCGGTGCGCACGCAAGACAGCGCATAGTCCGGGTTGGACTTAAAGCCATCAAAGAAGTGCTCGCAGTCAACCAGAGCTTCCTTGCCGGCCGCAACAGTTGCCACCACGGTTTCGCTCAGATTGGCGAGGTTTTCCTCTAGCGTGATTTCCAGCGCCGTTTCCACCTGCCGGTCCCAGGCCTTGGCGACAAAGCACGCAGCTTCGGCGCGCGACTGCAGCAAACCTTGTACCCCTGGATCGTTGGCAACGGAGCGCCCGGCCCGCTTGGTCATGCCAAAGGCGGTGAACCGGGCCTTGTTGGTGCGCTGTTCGCCAAAGAACTCTGTGTCCACCGGGTTCGCGCCGGGGTAGCCGCCCTCAATGTAATCGACGCCAAGCTCCTCGAGCAGAGCCGCAATGGAAATCTTGTCGTCCAGCGAGAACTCGATGCCGGCGGTCTGGGCGCCATCCCGCAGGGTGGTGTCGTAGAGATAAAGGCGGTCTTTGGACATGGAACTCTAGTGCTGTTCGGGCCAGGTGGCGGTGTCCTGGGCGGGCAATCAGGCAGGCCGCTCAGCGCAGGCACCCAGCTGATGCGGCTTTCAACGCCGTGCTGGTTGATTGGAGGGAAGGCTTCAGGATGGTCCAGCGAGCCGATCGACACAGCGATCCGATCGCCGTCGGTATAGCGGAAGGTCAGCGGCGTGCCGCAACGGGCGCAAAAGCCACGCTCGGCGTGATCGGACGACATGAAGGTGGCGAGTGCCCCCCGCGTCAGCTCCCAGGTCGAGCGGGCGCCGCCCACGAGTGGCGCATAGAAAGCGCCGAAGGCCTTCTGGCACATGCGGCAATGGCAGATATGGGCGTTGCTCGGGCGCTCGGTGAACCGATAACGCACCGCCCCACATTGGCAGCCGCCGCTCCAGCTTTCACTCATGTGAACTCTCCCGCGATGGCCAATCCGAAGTATCGTGGTCCGGATGCTGGTTGGAGTGGATGCCGGCAAGGAAGTCGCGCCACTCGTCGCTGTCTTCCGTCCGCACCGGCAAGCTTGTCAGATCATCAAAGAAGGGCAGCTTGTCGTGCAGGTTAACCTGCAACGCCGGGGTAGCAACCGTCGGGTCATCGAAAGCACCGATCGCCAATTCAAGGCCAAACCGGGTTTCATAAGCGAGCGGAGTGCCGCAATCGCCGCAAAAGGCGCGCCGCGCCGCGTTGGAGCTCTGGTACCATTTCGGCTCACCGCGGCTCCAGACCGCATCATGGGCGGTGACCAGGGGCCCGAAGAAGCCGCCAAACGCTTTCTGGCACATGCGGCAGTGACAAATGGACGGTCGCCCCAGCAGCTTGACGCGGAACCGCACCGCGCCACACTGGCAGCCGCCGGCATGCGCCTCGATATTGCCTTCCGAGCTGATCATCGCTTGAGCTCCCATTTGGTGCGACGCTCGCCGCTTTGTGGGTCCTTGTAGTCCATCAGCGCAATGCCCTGCTCCGCCAGTTCGCTGCGGATGCGGTCAGCCTCGGCAAAGTCCTTGCTGTTGAGGGCGGCAAGGCGGGCAGCAACGGCGGCCGCGACATGGGCCGGCTCCTCATCGCTGCTGTTGGCGAGCAGCCCGTCGAGGCTGAAGCCGAGGAAGCGCAGCGTTGCCGCCAGGCAATGCCGGGCGTCGCCCTCTCCCCGGTTCGCACGCTTGGCGATGAAGTCGAGCGCCACCGAGGCGCGATGGAAATTGAGGTCCTTGGCCAACTCCCCAACCACACTTGCGTCGGGCGCCGCCCCATCCTCAACTGCGACACCCCCGGTGGCGCGTTGCCAGTCGCGCAACTTGGTTTCTGCTTCTTCCAGGCGCCGAACACTGAAATCGATCGGCTCGCGATAATGGGTCATCAGCATGGCGAGGCGCAGCACCTCGCCGGGCCAGCGCCGGCCACCGAATGTCTCGGTGGCGAGCAGTTCGTTGATGGTGACGAAATTGCCCAGGCTCTTGGACATTTTCTGCCCTTCCACCTGCAGAAAGCCGTTATGCATCCAGACCCGCGCCATTTCGTGGGTGCCGTGCGCGCAGCGCGATTGAGCGATCTCGTTTTCATGGTGGGGAAAGATCAGGTCCAACCCGCCGCCATGAATATCGAAGACTTCGCCGAGATAAGCGGCGCTCATTGCCGAGCATTCGATATGCCAGCCCGGGCGCCCTCGCCCCCAAGGGCTCTCCCAGCCCGGCTCATCGGCGCTCGATTGTTTCCAAAGCACGAAATCGGCCGGGTTCTTCTTGTGCGTGTCGACCGCGACGCGCGCACCAGCAAGGTTGTCCTCCAGATTGCGCCCAGAGAGGCGGCCATAATCGGGCATGGAGGTGGTATCGAACAGCACCTCCCCGGCCGCCTCATAGGCATGGCCCTTGGCAATGAGGGTTTCGATAAGGCTGACCATGTCGGGCTTGCCATCGGGGCGCGGCAGCACAAAATCGGTCGCCCGGGGCTGGTAGGTGGGCTCCAGCGCGCCCAGTTCCGCGACATCGGCGGCAAATTGCGCCGAGGTTTTTTCCGTCACCTGCCGGATGGCCTCGTTGAGCGGCAGGTCGGGATAATCGCGTGCCGCCCTCGCATTGATCTTGTCGTCGACATCCGTGATGTTGCGGACATAGGTGACCTGCTCGGCGCCATAGACGTTGCGCAGCAGGCGGAACAGCAAATCAAAGACAATCACTGGCCGCGCATTGCCGATATGGGCGAAGTCATAGACGGTGGGGCCGCAGACATAGAGCCGCACATTGCTGCTATCGAGAGGCTCGAAGAGCTCCTCCCGGCGCGTCAGTGTGTTGTAGAGCGAAAGCGGCGGCAGTCCCGAGTTCATGTTGACGTCCTGGCCATGCGGATGGGCACTGGCTGCGGGCGCTTCGAGTATCGGGTTTTTTGGATAAAGAAGACCGCGCTGCCAAATCGTGGTTAGCAGGTAATAACGCAGCCGTTAATCGGATTAACGTTGATCTTCATGGCGCCACCTTCGACCCAAGCCGCCGCCAAATCAAGCCCTTCGTGAAAATTCGATCAAGCCGGCCGCTCGAGCAGGGTCACCTGCTGATTGATTTCGCCAAATGGTGCCCGGCCCGCCCCATCGATTGCCGCAATCCGCAGGCTGTCGCCCGGCTGCAGAAACGGCGTGCGCGCCCGCCCGAACTTAGTCTTTTCGACGGTGCGCAGTTCGGCAAGACAGGCAAAGCCGATGCCATCGCGCTTGGTAGGCAGGCTCTCGTCATGCCGGTTAGACACGGTGCCCGAGCCGACAATGGTGCCGCCGGCAAGGCTGCGCGTGCGAGCGGCCTCCATGATCAGGTCGGCGAAATCGAACTGCACGTCCCGTCCGGCATTGGGCTGTCCGATCAGATTGCCATTGACCTCCACCCGAAGCGGCAGGTGCAGACGGTTGTCCCGCCAGGCGTCGCCCAGGGCGTCGGGTGTCAAGGCGACGGGGCCGAAGCTGGTTGAGGGCTTCGCGTGGAAAAAGCCGAACCCGCCCTGCAGGTCCTCGGCCACCAGCCTGCGCAAGGATACGTCGTTGCAGATCGTGACCAGCCGAATGGCAGCGGCCGCTTGCTCGCGGGATGGCTGCATCGGCACGGGGCCGATGATCACGGCGATCTCCGCCTCAAAGTCGAGCGCCAGATCGTTTTCCGGCACGACGATCGCCGCGGTCGGCGCCAGCAGCGTATCCGAACCCCCCTGATACAGCAGGGGTCGGGTGGATTGCAGTTCGGCGTCCTTGCTGCCTCGCAGTGTGCGGACGCGTTCGAGATGGCTCATATAGCCCGAGCCATCGATCCACTGATAGGCGCGTGGGAGCGGCGCGAGCGCTTGGCTGGCCTCGAACACCTGACCGGCAATCGCACCCGCGTTCAACTCGGACGCGAGTGCCGCCAGCTGAGGAGCCGCGTTGTCCCAGTCATCGAGCGCTGCCTGCAGATGGGGCGCAATGCGGCCTGCGGCAACACAGCGCTGTCCATCTGCGGAAACCACCACCAGCTGGCCATCGGGGCGACCATTTCTAAGGGTAGCAAGCTTCATCGTGGCGCAATCTCCCGCTCGAGTGTTGCGCCAGCGCTATCACGCCATCTGGCCGGGGACTATAGTGTTGCCACCAGATCGGCGCTGGCCTATGCGGCTTTTGCAACGCCGCCGCTTCCAGCCGCAAGCAAGGACCACGCATTGACTTTGAGCAGAACAACCCTGCGCCCGTTTCTCCTTTTGCTCGTGGCAGCTGTCTGCCTGCTGCTCGATGTTGGCACGGCGCATGCGCAGGCCGCCGCTTGCGCCCGGCTGGAAGATTCGCTGCGGCAATTCGATCGGAACGCGGACTTTCAGCAACGGCAGGGCAATTCGCGCTCGGCCCGTCGCCTCGCTGATCAGGTGCAGAGCGCGGAAAGCCGTTACATCCGCGAAGGCTGCAATGATGACGCGCGGGCTGGCCGCACTCTGTCACCGCGCTGCCAGAGCATTGGACGCGATGTGCTGGACTTACGCGAACAATATGCCCAGGTCTCGCAGTCGGTGAATAGCGCCGGTGCCGTGGCCCAGCAGCGCGAAGCCATCCTGCAGGAACTGGCCCGCTTTGGTTGCGGCGCCGGGCGCGGCTCGAGCGCCGACTTCTCGCGCGAGCGGCAGTCGATCTTTGATCGCGTGTTCGGCACTACCACCCAGGGCGATTTCACCGATGGCGACCTGGTCGACGATGGCGCTTATTGGGGCAGCCAGGGCTCCAACACTGTGCGAACCCTCTGCGTGCGGTTGAGCGATGGTTACTTCTGGCCCATCAGCTACGCCACTTTGACCGATTATGTCGGCAATGACGCCCAGCAATGCCAGGCGATGTGTCCCAACACACCGGTGGAACTCTATTTCTACGACAATCCGGGTCAGGAAGTTGAGCAGATGCGCAACGTCAGTGGCCAGCCTTATTCCGCCTTGCCCAACGCGTTTAAATATCGCGAGGCGGTGGATATGCAAAGCAGCTGCCGTGCTACCCCGGCTGGCGGGGGCACGATCCGGAACGCCGTATCAGCTGACGGCCAGAACCGGACCATCGCTGAAGTATCAGGCGTGAGCTTCCCCCTGCCCCCGCGCGATCCGCGCCGGCAGATGCCAGCAGTCGTCGCGCCGGTCGAGGCGCCATTGCAAACGGCCACGCTGATCGATGTTCCTCTGCCGCGGCCGCGTCCTGCCGGCCCCGGCGAGACCCCGGTCACCCGGCCTGCGCCGCAAACCGCCGAAGACAAAAGCCTGCGGCTGGTTCAGTTCGGCGACAAGGTGGTCAGGGTAGTCGGTCCAGACACGCCTTACGCCCAAGCAGCGGCAGCAGGCTCTTAAGCTCGGGCCCATCGTGGCGACCGGTCAGTGCAAGGCGGAGGGGCAGGAACAAGCCCTTGCCCTTGCGGCCGGTCTGGGCCTTTACGGCCCCCGTCCACTCGCCCCAGGTCTCGATTGACCAGGGCTCAGCTGGCAGCAACTCGCGCGCGGCCACGAGGAAGTCGCGGTCTTCCTCGGCGATCACCGGCTCCACCGGGCCGCGGATTAGCTTGGCCCATTCCACCACGTCGCTGAACTTGACCAGGTTCTCGCGCAGCACCAGCCAGAGCGGCTCGTCATCAAGACCCAACTGCGCCAGGCGCGGCTGCGCTTCGGAATAAGGCATGGCGTGGAGGATACGCGAATTGAGCGTGTCGAGTTCGGCCGGATCGAACCGGGCTGGTCCATGCGAGATTGCCGCAAAGTCGAGCAATTCCGCCACGACGTCGAGTGACTCATAGGGCTCGACGGGAATGCTCGTGCCGGTCAGCGTCGCCATGATGGCCACCGCCAGTGGCTCATAGCCTTCCTGCCGGAAGTCCGCGATCGACTGGGAGCCGAGGCGCTTGGAAAAGCCCTGCCCTTCGGGGTCGGTCAGCAGATTGTGGTGCCCGAACTGCGGCACGGCGCCGCCCAGGGCTTCGAAGATCTCGATCTGCGTGCCCGTATTGGAAACATGATCCTCGCCGCGAATCACATGGGTGATGCCCAGGTCGATGTCATCCACCACTGAGGGCAGCGTATAAAGGTAGGAGCCATCCTCGCGCACCAGCACCGGATCGGACATGGAGGCGGTGTTGACGGTCTGCGGCCCCCTGATCAGGTCATCGAACTGAACCGGCTTGCCGTCGAGCTTGAAGCGCCAATGCGGGCGGCGTCCTTCGGCCTCGAGCCGCGCGCGATCTTCCGCCGTGAGTTTTAGTGCCGCCCGATCATAGATGGGGGGCTTGCCCATGGCCCGCGCTCGCTTGCGCCGCCGATCCAGCTCGTCTTCGGTTTCGTAGCAGGGATACAACCTACCCGCGGCGATCAACTGCTCGCGCGCCGCCTCATAGAGTGCCGTCCGCTCCGATTGGCGCACCAGCAGATCGGGCTTCACGCCGAACCACGCCAGATCCACCTCGATGCCGTCCGCGAACTCACGGGTGGAGCGCGCCGCATCGGTGTCGTCCATGCGCAGCACATAGCGGCCGCCATGGCGGCGCGCGAAGAACCAGTTCAGCAGCGCGGGCCGCGCATTGCCCAGGTGAATGCGCCCCGTGGGTGACGGGGCCCAGCGTACAACAGGTGCGCTCATGCGCCGGTCCGATCGCGATAGCCATTGGTGATGGGATAGCGGCGCCCCATGCCAAAGGCACGCCAGGTCAGTTTGGGTCCAGGCGGCGATTGCCGACGCTTGTATTCGGCAATGGTGATGAGCCGGTCAATGCGCTGCACCAGCGCCAGATCATGCCCCTTCGCTGCGACCTCGGCGATCGACAACTCGTCCTCCACCAGACCCTCGATGATGGCATCGAGCACCGGATAGGGCGGCAGGCTGTCCTGGTCCGTCTGGTCGGGACGCAGTTCGGCGCTGGGAGCCTTGTCGATGATGTTCTGGGGGATAACCGGGCCCGCCGGTCCCAGGCAATCACCCGGCAGGTGCTTGTTGCGCCAATCCGCAAGCTTATAGACCTGCATCTTGAGCATATCCTTGAGCGGGTTGAAGCCCCCGTTCATGTCGCCATAGATGGTGGCGTAGCCCACGGCCATTTCCGACTTGTTGCCCGTGCTCAGGAGCATCGAGCCCAGCTTGTTGGACACGGCCATCAGGATCACGCCGCGCATGCGCGACTGGATATTTTCTTCGGCAAGATCAGCGGGGCGGCCGGCGAAAATCGGGTCGAGTTCCTTGAGCGCCTGATCCACCGGCCCACCGATAGCAACGACGTCATAGCGCACGCCCAGCAGTTCGGCGCATTGCTTGGCGTCCACAAGGCTTGCCTCGGAAGTGTAGTGATAGGGCAGCATGATGCAGTGGACATTCTCGACGCCAAGCGCATCCACCGCCATCGCCGCCACCACCGCGCTGTCGATGCCGCCGGACAGCCCCAGCACCACCTGCTTGAAGCCGTTCTTGCGGACATAGTCGCGCAGTGCCAGCACGCAGGCACGCCACGGCGCTTCCTCGGCGGAAAGCTGCGGCTTGATCTGACCCTCCACGCAGGTCCAGCGCCCGTCCCGGCGCTCCCAATCGGACAGGATAAAATCGGGTGCGAAGGTCTCGCCGCGGAACACCAGCTTGTCCCCGGGCTCCATGCCAAAGGAGGCGCCATCATAGACCAGTTCGTCCTGCCCGCCGATCTGGTTGAGATAAAGCATGGGCACATCGTCTTCGGAGGTGCGGGCGCGCACCAGCCGGTCCCTGACTTCGTGCTTTTGCATCCAATAGGGGGAGCCATTGGGGCAAAGCAGCATTTCGGCCCCAGCCTGGATCAGATGCTGGCACACCCAGGGGTGCCAGATGTCTTCGCAGATTGGCAACCCCATCGGCACGCCCTTGATCGTCACTGGCAGCGGGAGCGGTCCGGATGTGAAATAGCGCTCCTCGTAAAAAACGTCGTTGCGCGGCAGTTCGCGCTTGAAGCGGATGGCAGTGATCTCGCCCTTTTCGGCGACGATAAGCGCGTTGTGGAAGCCGGTTTCCGCCTGCCAAATGGTGGGAATGATCAGCGCCACATCGGTGCCGGCCGTGTCGGCTGCCAGATCCTGCGCCGCCTTGATAGCATCGGCCACGAATTGCGGCTTGAACAGAAGATCGTCCGCAATATAGCCGGTCAGGAAGAGTTCGGAGAGCAGCAGGATATCGGCTTTTGCGGCCACCGCCTGCGCCAGCGCGCCACGCGCCAGCACCAGGTTTCCATCCAGATCGCCCACTTTGGGATTGAGCTGAGCAAGCGCGATACGCAGGTGGTCGGTCACGATATAGGCCTATAGCTGACGCGGATACGCTCCCTCCAGGGCGAACGAAGCGCGCGCAAGCCTTACCCACTCGCCCCCGGCAGAACAAGCTGGTAACGGCTGATCACGGCCGATGGTTCAGAAGCGGCCGGCCAGCTCAAACAGGGCGCCGTAGCGGAAGAATGAAAAGGGATTGTTGGTCGAGATATAGGACTGCCGCGAAAGATTGGGCGCCGTGTATGCCGGGTCCGCTGGCGTGCCATCGGGTTCGAAGGACGGCTGCGGCGGCGTCACCGTTGCAGTGTCGAAGGTCGCGTCGTACTCACCTTGGAGATAGGAAGCCCGGCCGCCGATCCGAACCGTCAGGTTCTCGGTTGGGTGAAAGCCAACCATTAACTTGCCCGCAGCGCCATAGGCGTAGCCACCGACGCTGGCCGCAGAGGCGAGGAAAGCGTTGCCGCCGAAATCTTCGGGCACCAGGTCCGGAGTCCCGAGAGTACCGTCCACCCATGCATAGGGCAATGCTGCAGCTTCTGCAGTGATGTCGAAAGCATCCGCCACTTCGAAGCGACTAACCAGGCCGATCTTGGCCGCGTGGATGTCGAAGTTGTTGGGCTCGCTGTCGAACCCTATGGACCAATCTCCAGTGGAACTGGACCAGGCGATGTCGCTGGCTGAACGAGCCGTAGTGAACGAAGCGCGGCCGGTCTCGGGCGATTCGTTGAAGTATTGGTAGCCGATCACAGCCCCGACGCCAAAGCTCTCATTGCCGAACGGCATCATGCCGAAGTCAGCACCGACATAGCCCAACCGCGCGCCAGGGAGATCGAAGGTCCCCCCGATGCCATCCGTGGAGTAGTCCCCGCTCGTAGCAAAGGCGTAACCGACATTGGCCTCCAAGAAGGAGCGCGTGCTGTCGTCATCGATGCGGACAAAGGCCTCCCCCGAATGGGAGGTGCTGTTGATGTCCTGCTCGTAGCCCTGAAGGGACAAGGATTGCTCGCCGAGCGAATACCAGTAGCGCACGCCCGCTTCGAAACGCAGCGGATTGTCTTCGCCGATCTGCCAGTTGGTGGGATAGGCGGTCCGCATTCCCCCATAGCCGTAGTCAGCCGCAGTTGCCGGCAAGGCAACGCTTCCGGCAAGCAGGGAGGCAATGGTGAGGGTGCGCTTCATCGGAACCTCTGAGACCCGGGCCGTTCAGCCCAACGCCACATTGATGCCTCATTAGGGTTAACAGTCCGCTAAGTGAAGACAGAGACTTTTCGCTAACTATCTTAAGGTGTAATCGGGTATAGGGCTGGCGGCGACCAATCACGGCGCAACCGAAGCCGGTCGAGCGAGTTGCCCTCCAGTACCCGACGAGAGTTTGCGTGATGAGTTGCAGAATACTGGTAGTTGAAGACGAGATCTTCGTTGCCACCGAAATCGAGCATGTCATCGCGGAAATGGGGCACCAGCCGGTGGGCATTGCTGCCGACCAGCGTACGGCCCTTAGCCTCGCGGCAACGACTGACGTTGCCCTCGTGGACCTCAATCTTGAGGATGGTCCTACCGGGGCGGCCATTGGCCGGGCTCTCAGCCAAACTCATGGCGTCACCGTACTGTTCATGACGGCCAACCCTTCGCAGCTTGGCACCGGCATTCCCGGCACTCTGGGCGTATTGCCCAAGCCGGTCACGGATAAGGAACTACGGGACGCTGTGGGCTATGCCGTGGCTCGGCGCCAGGCGCAGGAAGCTGCCCCGCCCCGTCGTTTGCAGCTGTTTGATTGGCTCGACCCCACGCCCGAGCCCACGGAGTGCTGACCAAGCCGTTGCTCTAGCTCTGCAACCGCCCGGAGCGGCGCAGAGCCGTAGCAGGAAGGTCGACCTCGACCCTCAGCCCGTCCGCTTCCCAGATCCGCTCGACCTTGCCACGCATCTGGCCTTCCACGCTCAGGCTCACGAGGCGTGAGCCGAAACCTTCCGGTCGCCTCGCGCCATCAAGAACCGGACCGCCCCGCTCCTTCCAGGAGAGATGGTAGCCATCCTCGCTTACCCGGCCTTCCAGCACCACCTCCCCATCGGCAACGCTCAGCGCGCCGTATTTGGCGGCATTGGTGCCCAGCTCATGGAACAGGAGTGCAAGTGGAGTAGCCGCGCCATCATCGATCGGAGCGTCCTCACCGCGGAAGCTGACCCGCGCGGTACCCTCCCGGTGGTAGGCTTGCAGGAGGCGCTCGATCAAGGCCCAGAGTGAGCCCTGGTGTTCGGTGTCCTGTAAGCGGGCAGCATGGGGCCGGACAAAATCATGCGCCTCGCTCAGAGCGAAGATGCGCTGGCGCAGCTGATCGGCAAAGGGCTTGATCTCCGGCTGGCTGCGCGCCGACAGGCTGATGATGCCGGTTAATACCGCAAAGATGTTCTTGATTCGATGGCTCAGCTCCTGCGCCACCAGGTCCCGCTCGGTCGCTGCAAGCTTGGTCTCATGGATATCGGTGAGGGTGCCGAACCAGCGTATGATACGGTCCTGGCTATCACGGATCGGCAGCGCCAAACCCAAGGTCCAGCGGTACTCGCCGGTATGATGCCGCAGTCGGTACTCGATCTGGTATGGCTCGCCCGTTTCCAGGGAGTTGCGCCAGATCGCCCAGGCTCTCTGCTGATCATCGGGGTGAAACAGGTTGTTCCAACCTTCCCCATCAGTGGACCCCTGCGGCACCCCAGTGAACTGGTACCAGCGGTCATTGTAATAGTCGTGAAAGCCGTCAGGAAGGGTCGACCACACCATCTGTGGCATGGCGTTGGTCAGGGTTCGGAAGCGCAGCTCGCTTTCCGCCAGCGCGTCCGACGCACGGCGCTGCTCGGTGACATCCACCACGACCCCGGGGAAGCGGATGGCATTGCCATCGTCGCCCAAACGCGGACGCCCCGAGGCGATAACCCACCTTATCGTCCCATCAGGTCCAAGCAGGCGATATTGCGAGCGGAAGGATGAGCCGTCTGCCAAGGCGGTCCTGATCTCGACGCCCACCCGTCCCACGTCCTCGGGGTGAATGGCCTGCATGAAGCCTTCAAGCGCGATCCCGGTCTTGGCCGTGGCCGCATCGAGGTTATACATGGTGGCGAATTTTTCGTCGGCGGTGACGCTGTTGGCCACAATGTCCCAATCCCAGGTTCCCACCAGGGTTGAGCTGTTCAACGCAAGCGACAGTCGCTCCTCGCTGCGAGCCACGGCACGCTCGGCCAGCACTCGGGTGGTCGTTTCCTGAACAATGCAAAGCACCGCCAAAGGGGTGCCGCCTTCCGCCAGCACAGGGCTATAATGCAGGTCCAGCCACACCGCTTCGGGCGTGCCGTTGCGATTGAGGAGCAGTTCCTGCTCCTCGAGATGCAGGGTTTCCCCGCGCAGTCCCAAGTCAATCTTGTGGCGGTTGAACTCGGCAATTTCAGGCCAGGCCTGTTCGGCGGGAAGTCCGAAGATGTGTGGGTGCCGTTCGCCGGCGAACACCGCATAGGCGTTGTTGTAGATCAGGATGCCCTGAGAGCCGATCAGCATGGCCATTGGGGTGGAGGTCGCGAGCATGACCCGGACGGCCCCCTTGAGGCTTTCCGGCCAAGCTGGAATTGGACCCAGCGGGTTGGAAGCCCAATCATAATGATTGATCAGTTTGATCGTCGGGTCCAGTTCGAGGCGGGCGCGCACCTCTGGCGATGCCGCAGGGAACAGGGATCTTGGCATGAACGACTTTCAGCAGGGTCAGCGAAGCGCTGGCATAGGACAGCAAGCCCGCCCGTCGATCAACACCCGGTCAGTGTTGATCGCGGCAGATCACGCGCCTGTTACTCGCCCGCCAGCGCGTGCTGCCGTGGCGGCTTTTGCGCATGCACCTCTTCGGCGACTAGGAAGGCCAGTTCCAGCGCCTGACTGGCGTTGAGCCGAGGGTCGCAATAAGTGTGATAGCGATCTGACAGCGAGGCCTCGGTTACTGCCGAAACGCCACCTACGCATTCGGTGACATCATCGCCCGTCATCTCAATATGGACCCCGCCGGCGTAAGTGCCCATTTCCCGATGCACTTCGAAAAAGGAGCGAACTTCCGACAACACGCGATCAAAGGGCCGCGTCTTGTAGCCCGTGGAGGCCTTGATCGTGTTGCCGTGCATTGGGTCACAGCACCAAACCACGGTACGTCCGGCGCGTTGCACGGTTTCGATCAGCCGCGGCAGGTGCTCATGCACCTTCTCCGCGCCAAACCGGCAGATCAGCGTGATGCGGCCCGCTTCATCGGTCGGGTTCAAGCGATCGAGCAGGCGCAGCAAGTCCTCACTGGCCAAGGACGGGCCGCACTTGATGCCGATCGGGTTGTGGATGCCGGCGAAATATTCCACATGGGCACCATCGGGCTGCCGGGTGCGATCGCCGATCCAGAGCATGTGACCCGACGTGGCGTACCAGTCATTGGTAATGGAATCGCGGCGGGTCAGCGCTTCTTCATAACCGAGGAGCAGCGCTTCATGGCTGGTGAAGAAACTGGTCTGACGCAGGGCCGGGGTATTGTCCGGGTTAAGGCCGAGCGCGGCCATGAAGGTGATGGCGTCGTCGATCTTGCGCGCTACTTCCTCGTAGCGCGGATACCAGTTCGAGCCCTTCATGAACCCGACGGTCCATTCATGGATGCGGGTCAGTTCGGCATAGCCGCCCGAGGCAAAGGCACGCAGCAGGTTCAGCGTTGCCGCCGATTGCCGATAAGCCTGCAGCATGCGATCGGGGTCGGGTAGGCGGGCCCCTTCGGTGAACTCGATGGCGTTGATGATATCGCCGCGATAGGAGGGCAGTTCCACCCCATCGATCACTTCGGTATCGGCAGACCGGGGCTTGGCGAACTGGCCGGCAACGCGTCCGACCTTGACCACGGGTTTGGAGGCGCCATGGGTGAGCACCACGGCCATCTGGAGAAACACGCGGAAGAAATCGCGGATATGGTCGGCGCCGTGCTCGGCAAAGCTTTCGGCACAGTCCCCACCTTGGAGCAGGAAAGCTTCGCCGCGCGCGACTGCCGCGAGCTTGGTCTTGAGGTCCCGTGCCTCGCCGGCAAATACCAGCGGCGGAAAGGTCGCCAACTGGCGCTCGGCTTCGGCCAGGGCAACCGGATCGGGATAGGCGGGCACCTGCAGGATGGGCTTGTCGCGCCAGCTGCTGGGGGTCCAAGTGGTCATGGGTTGTCTCGCTTTCCCGCTATCCGGATAGGGGCGGTCTACCAAGGCCACGCCGGCCTGCCAAGCCTTATCGGCTCAGACCTTGGCGCCGTCCCGGTAAACATAGGTCGGGCCCTTGAAGGTCACCAGTTCCTCGGCCGCGGTGGGATGAACGGCAATGGCCCGGTCGAAATCGGCCTTGCTGGCGCCCATGCTCATCGGAATGGCGACGAGCTGGATCATCTCCCCTGCCCCCGGCCCCAGAATGTGGCAGCCCAGCACCTTGCCACCATCGGCCTCGGTGATGAGCTTGAGGATCATGCGCTCGGTCCGCGTCGAGAGACTGTTCATCATCGGGCGGAAGCGCGCGATATAAACGTCGATATCGCCATGGGTCGCCGCTTCAGCCTCGGTCAGGCCAATGGCGCCGAGTTCCGGCTCGCTAAAAACCGCGGTCGGGATCAGGGAATGATCCACGGCTATGGGATTGTTGTTGAACACCGTTTCGGCGAAATACCAGCCTTCGCGGATCGCAACGGGCGTCAGCGCCGCGCGCCCGGTCACGTCGCCCACTGCATAGATGGATGGGCAGGACGAGCGCGAATATTCGTCCACCGCAATGGCGCCGCCAGCGGTCAGCTCGACATCGGCCGTTTCGAGACCCAGCCCCTCGACATTGGGCCGACGCCCCACAGCGAACATCACCGCGCCAAAAGGCGCCGTCACCCCGTCGCTGAAGGTCGCGGCGATATCATCGCCCTGCTGCACCAGCGATTTGATCGTGGTCTGGTAGATCAGCCGGATGCCGCGTTCCTGCAGTCCGGCCTCAAGGCCGCGCCGCAGGTCGTCGTCGAAGCCGCGCATCACGCAGTCGCCGCGATAAACGATGCTGGTGTTGACTCCAAGTCCGGCAAAGATGGTGGCAAATTCAACCGCAATATAGCCGCCGCCTGCGATCAGGATCGAATGGGGCAAGCGCGGCAGGTCGAAGACTTCGTTGGAGGTTATGGCGAGCTCGGCGCCCGGAATATCGGGAACAATGGGCTGCCCGCCGGTGGCCACAAGGATATGGCGCGCCTGCAGCTCCCGGTTGGCGCGCACCAGATGCACCCCATTGGGCCCGGTGACCACCGCGCGGTCCTTGATGACCTCGACGCCGGGGTTCTCCAGATTGGTGGTATAGGCGTGCTCGAGCCGGCTGATTTCCTTTTCCTTGGCAGCCACGAGCGTGGGCCAATCAAAGGAAGCATCCACCTGCCAGCCAAAGCTGGAGGCTATGTCGAACAGCTCGTTGAAGCGGCTGGCATAGACATAGAGCTTTTTGGGAACGCAACCCCGGATCACGCAGGTCCCGCCAACGCGGAATTCTTCGATGATAGCCGTTCGCGCGCCATAGCTGGCGGCCATCCGTGCGGCGCGGACACCGCCGGAGCCCCCGCCGATCACGACCAGATCATATGCTTCGCTCATTGCAACGCCCCACAAGTACCGCCCCTAGATATGGAGCGGCGCATTGCTACAAAAAGACCCCGCACAAGGCGGGGTCATATGCGTCTGGATCAGATCTCGACGCCATTGGCGCGAAGCTCGCTTCGCACCTTGGCGAAGAACTCACGCTGCACATTGTTGGTGAACACCATCAAGACCCGCTGCAGGTCGGTATTCAGTTCTGAATTGGCTTGGGCCAGCTTCTGGCCGACTGGCGATTCGTAGAAGGCGACGATCTGCTGCAAGTCTTCGTTGGTGAAGCGCACCGCATAAACGCGGGCAAACTGGTCCATCAGTTCGCCCTTGCGGCCCTTGTACTCTTCCAACACCTTGGAAATGGCCTTGTCGGTGGCGTCGACCAGTTCGGGGTTCTGCTGGATGATCTGGCGCATGGTCTGCACGCCAGTTTCGACCAGGGTCACTTCATAGATGGCAGAGCGGTCCGTCAGTTCCACATATTTGCGCGCCAGCGCCAGTTGCTCAGGCGGCACTTCCTGGGCCATGGCGGGAGCGGCCAGGGCAAACAGCCCGGCGCTGAGTGTCACCGCGAGCAGCGCTTTAGCGCGCCCAGTCAAACCCCGTTTCGTCGAAAATGCCATCCTGATCGAACCTCGCTGTTGGTCAGTCCCCGCGCTGCATGGTTCTTACGCCATCCGGCGTCGCCACATAAGCGGTTTTGCACATGTTAAGAAAAAGCCCATGCTGCACCACCCCTGGTATGTCAAGGAGATCGCGCGACAGCGCTTCTGGCGTCGAAATGCGGCCAAAACAAGCATCAACGATCAGGTGACCGCCATCCGTATGGTAGGCCTGACCGTCGGCAGTATGGCGCAGCTTGGCTTGGCCCTCGGCGCCATGGGCAGTCATTACGGCGTTGAGGGCTCGCATCGTGGCGCCGAAACCAAAGGCGTTGACCTCCACCGGAAGTGCAAACCTGCCCAATTGCTCCACAACCTTGGACCCATCAGCGATCACGATCATTGCATCCGAGGCCGCCGCTACGATCTTTTCGCGCAGCAACGCCCCGCCGGCGCCCTTGATCAAATTGAGGTGGGGGTCGATCTCGTCGGCACCGTCGACGGTGAGGTCAAGGCGATCGAGATGATCAAGGTCGCTGAGCGCGATGCCGAGGCCCATCGCCTGCTCGGCGGTGCGCTCCGAAGTGGGCACGCAGATGCACTCGAAGCCCTGGGCCACTTTCTCGCCGAGCAGATCAACAAAGTGCCAAGCGGTCGAACCGGTGCCCAGGCCGAGCCGCATGCCGGGTTGAACCTGCGACAAGGCCATGCGAGCCGCTTCTCGTTTCAGATCATCGCTCACCGGCACATCCCCTTCTTTTGCGGCGGTGATGCCGGGCAATACTGCCCCGTGTCAACCCAGACCAAAGCAGGTCGCCAGAGGGATCAATGCTGCGGCCCAAGCAATTCCGGGCGAGCACGCTTTGAAATGAGCGCGAAGACGATTAGGTTGGCGCCATGACCAGCCCCGTCTCCGTTGCGCGACCGCTTGTTGATCGCTTCGGCCGCCATATTTCCTATTTGCGCATCTCGGTCACGGACCGGTGCGATCTCCGCTGCGTTTATTGCATGGCGGAAAACATGACCTTCCTGCCCAAGCGGGAAGTGCTGAGCTTTGAGGAAATCGAGACCATTGCCGCCGCTTTCGTGCAACGCGGCGTCACCAAGCTGCGCCTGACGGGCGGCGAACCCCTGGTGCGGCGCGACATTCTTGATCTGGTGCGCAGCCTGGCCCGACATCTCGAGCATGGCCTTGAAGAGCTGACCATGACCACCAATGGCAGTCAGCTCAGCCGTTTTGCCGGCGACCTCTTCAAGGCGGGCATGCGGCGGATCAATGTGTCCCTCGATACCCTTGATCCGGACCGCTTTGCGCAAATCACTCGCCGCGGCCGGATGGCCGATGTGATGGCCGGCATTGACGCCGCGCAAGCGGCGGGCCTGCAGATCAAGATCAACATGGTGGCGATGCGCGGCGTCAACGAAGACGAGATCGAGCCCATGATGGAGTGGGCGCATGGCCGGGGCATGGGCCTGACACTGATCGAAGGCATGCCATTGGGGGAAGTTGGGCTCGACAGGGTCGACAGCTATCTGCCCCTGCGTGAGCTACGCGACCGGCTGGCTCGCCGCTGGACCTTGAGCAAGCTCGACCAGCGTACCGGTGGCCCCGCCCGCTATATGCATGTCGCTGAAACTGGGGGCGTTCTGGGCTTCATCACCCCGATGAGCCACAATTTCTGCGAAAGCTGCAACCGGGTCCGCCTGACCGCGACTGGCCAGCTGTTCCTCTGCCTCGGGCAGGAAGATCAGGTTAATCTCCGCGACGCGCTGCGCGAGGGCGGTGCTGAAGCGCTCGATGCGGCGCTGGACCATGCCATGCTGATCAAGCCCAAGGGCCATGACTTCGTGATCGACCGGGCCCGGCCAGCACCGGCACTGGGGCGGCACATGTCGGTTACGGGCGGCTAGCCGCCCGTTCCGCGAGTTCGACGATGATCCCATCAGGATCACGGCAGAACGCCACCCGCTTGAACACGTCTTGGTTGTGCGCGAGCCGTGGACGCTCGATGATTTCGAGCCCCTCTTCCTCGAGCCGTTGCACCACCGGGTCGATGTCGGAGAAGGCAAAGGTCATGTGGCGCATACCAGCCGTTTGCGGCGGCACATCCTGGGCTCGGGTCACCGGCTCGGCCGGCGCGAAGATTTCGAGCATGCCGCCGCCGGCATCAAGGAAGGCCACTTCGCCAGAGGATGCCGGCTTGCGCAGATGCAGGCGCAATCCCAGCAGATCGCAATAGAACCAGATGGTGCGATCAAGATCGCCCGAAGTCATGCCGATATGTTCGAACCCCTGCAGCATGGCTATTTATCGTCATCGACAACGAGGGCGAAGTCCAGCGGCAAGGCGGTCGTGTACTTGATCTGCTCCATGGCGAAGCTCGAGCTCACATCGGTGAGGGCGATCTTGGTGATGAGCTTTTTGTAGAAGGTGTCGTAGGCGGCGATATCGGGCACCACGATGCGCAGGAGATAATCGATGTCTCCGCTCATGCGATAGAACTCGACCACCTCGGCGAAATCTTCGACAACCGCCGCGAACTTGCGCAGCCAGCCTTCGCTGTGCTCATTGGTCTTGACCGACACGAACACCGTGACCCCGGCATTGACCTTGACGGGATCCAGAACGGCAACGCGCCGCTTGATCACGCCTTCTTCTTCCATTTTCTGAATGCGGCGCCAGCATGGGGTCGTCGACAGCCCCACTTTGCGGCCGATTTCAGCGACCGGCATGGTAGCGTCTTTCTGCAGCAAGGTCAGTATTTTACGATCGATCTTGTCCAGCGCCATCTCGCCCCCGCGAAAACCTATTCCGTCTCCGGCCGGTTTGCCGGCCCAATTTAGGTTATTAACTGCCACATTCCAGCGAGCGCCGCAATAATCTTGCGCAAGCAGCCAGCTAACCTCAACGCCTAGAAGAACGGCAACCAGTCCCAGACCGCCTCGGGACGATCCTGCTGGTCCCGCCATTCGCGTGGCGGCACGAAGGAGCCGCTCCAGATACCCAGCCCGGCGGCCTGAGCGGCCCTTTGCTCGCGATCATAGTCACCCGACGAAAGCGCCCAACCTTCGGCGACCATCCGGCCGCCAAGATCCTGGGATCCGATGCTGCAGCGCGCGAGCAAGCGATCATATTTGTCCCGGCCTTCGGGGCGGCAGTCGAGATCACCCGAGCGCAGCAATTGCGCCATGCGGTCGCGGGCCGCTTGTCCGCAGGGCCAGTTCGCTCCGTCGCGGCGACAGGTCTGGTTGAGTTCGGGAGCGTCGAGGCCGAGCAAACGGACACGTTGCTCGCCCAAGCGCAAACTGTCCCCATCGCTGGCGCGCCCGGCGCCGCCCACCGGCGGGAGATCGGGCTCGAGCCATGCGGCCAACACCGCCACGAGCGCAAGGATCACCATTGCCGCCAGCGAGCCGCGTCGTCCGGCGAACACTCGCCTTTGCCTTAGATATCGATTCAGGACTTCACCGCCCGTTAACTACGCCATCGCTAGTGTTCAGCTGTGAGCGTAGCGAATGCGTTTCTGGTTCGCATCACTTAGTACCGAGTAAGAGTTCAATGCCGTCCTGGGCCACGATCGACGCTGACGTCCGCTCGCTTATGGGGCGTGACACCAAGCGCAACGCACAAAAGACCGTGCTGGATGCGCGCCAACGCCTGACGTCCAGTTCGGGCACCCGCGCGGCGTTCGATTTCGAGCTGCTGCATGACTATGCCAGCGCCCGGCTCGCTGCGGCATTGCCAATGGCCGCCATCGTGGTCATCCTGTCCTTTGTTTCCAGTTTCTGGGTGCCGCCGCTCTTTGCCACGCTCTGGGCAGGGACAGTCCTGCTCAGCCTTCTCGTGATCGTGCTGGTCGCGCGGCGCTTCAAGGCGAGTGATCCCGCCAAGTTCAATGCCGGTCAGTGGACGGCAAGCTTTGTCGCCTGCGAGACTGTTTATGGTCTCGCCTGGTCGCTGCTGGCCCTCTTTACCTTGGTAGCCAGTCCCGAGAGCCTGACGCCGGTGATGTTTGCCATGGTGCTGGTGAGCGTGGCGGCCAATGCCGTGGCCACCCACACCC
This sequence comes from Devosia sp. 1566, assembly GCF_004005995.1. Classification (NCBI taxonomy): domain Bacteria; kingdom Pseudomonadati; phylum Pseudomonadota; class Alphaproteobacteria; order Hyphomicrobiales; family Devosiaceae; genus Devosia; species Devosia sp. 1566. Next base: position 928,824 of record NZ_CP034767.1, on the reverse strand, counting down.
TGCCGCCCGCCACCTTGATGAGCACGCTGCCGGTGACGCTCACCGTCTCGATCAACCTCATCGCTCTGGGCGGCACGCTCAACTTCATGCTGGCGGCCGTAGCGGTTTGTGGCGAAGTTTTCTTTGTTTACCTTGCGCGCCAGCTGCACGCGTCCGAACTCGAAACCGTCACGCACCAGGCGGAAAAAGATACGCTGATCGGCGAACTCGAAGAAGCCCGGCACATGTCCGATGAAGCCCGCCGCCATGCCGAGCAGGCCAACATCGCCAAGTCGCAGTTCCTCGCGACGATGAGCCACGAATTGCGCACGCCGCTTAACGCGATCATCGGCTTTTCCGAAGTGCTGCAGTCCGAATTGCTGGGCCCCCATCAGGTGCCGCAATACAAGGAATATGCCGGCGACATTCACGCCAGCGGCCAGCACCTGCTAAATCTCATCAACGAGCTGCTCGATCTCAGCCGCATCGAGGCGGGCAAATATGAGCTCAATGAAGAGATCGTCTCGCTGGTCGATATCGCCGCCGATTGCCGCCGCATGATGGAACTGCGCGCCAAGGCTAAGGGCATCGAGCTGGTGTTCAATGTAGGGAACAACCTGCCGCGGCTGTGGGGCGATGAGCGCGCCATCCGCCAGGTGATCCTGAACCTGCTCAGCAATGCCATCAAGTTTACGCCCCAGAACGGCAAGATCACTCTCGTCGTGACTCGCAGCGGCGATGGCGGGCAGCTGATCTCAGTCAAGGACAACGGCCCCGGCATCCCCGAGGACGAGATTGCCACCGTGCTGTCCTCCTTCGGCCAGGGTTCGCTGGCGCAAAAGACCGCCGAGCAAGGCGCGGGGCTTGGGCTGCCGATCGTCCAGAAGATCATGGAACTGCACCAGGGGCGCTTTGATCTCTTCTCCAAAGTGCGCTTCGGCACCGAAGTGATCGCGACCTTCCCCCGCGCCCGGGTCATGGATGCCCTGGCGCCAGTAGTGCAGAAAAAAGACCGGCTGCAGATCTATTCCGAAGCGGGCTAACCCGCTTCGGCGTCTTTGGCCCTCAGGCGCGGTCCGTGACCGCCGCGCTTTCAAAGGTTGCCATGTTGTTATGCAGGTGCAGCGCGGTCTTGGCCAGCACTGCGGCCAGGGCGGCGCCACTCCCCTCCCCCAGCCGCATCCCAAGATCGAGCAGCCCGGTTTGCCCCATGGCTTCAAGTGCCCGGCGGTGCCCCGGCTCGGCCGAAACATGGGCAAAGAGGCAATGATCGATCGCATTGGGATGCACGGCATGGGCGATCGCCGCCGCTGACGTTGCCACAAAGCCGTCCACGATCACCGGCACCTTTTGATGGCGCGCGGCAATGATCGCCCCCAGCATGGCCGCAATCTCGCGGCCGCCAAGCCGAGCAAGGATCGCCAGCGGATGATCCAGGTCGCTCTTGTGCAAAGCCAGCGCGCGGTCCACGGCATCGGCCTTGCGCGCCAAGCCGGCATCGTCCACCCCGGTGCCGCGCCCGACCCAGTCGCGCCCGCTGCCGCCGTATAGGGCCGCATAGATCGCAGCCGCCACGGTGGTATTGCCGATGCCCATTTCCCCGATGCAGATCAGGTCGGGCTTGCCAGCGATCGCTTCCATGCCATAGGCGATGGTGGCCGCGCACATCTTGTCGTCGAGCGCCGCCGTTTGCGTGATGTCGCCCGTGGGCAGTTCCAGCGCCAGTTCGAACACGCGCAGATTGATCTCGTGCAGGGCGCAGATCTGGGAGATCGCGGCGCCCCCTTCGGTGAAATTGGCCACCATCTGCGCTGTCACTTCGCGCGGAAACGCCGATACGCCTTGGTCGGTCACCCCATGATTGCCGGCAAAGATCGTAACCATGGGATTGTCGAGCCGCGGCTTGGCCCGCCCCTGCCAGCGCGCCAGGAATTCCACCAGATCCTCAAGCTTGCCCATCGACCCCGCGGGCTTGGTCAGGTGCCGCTCGCGCTCACGCACTGCGCTGACTGCCTGCTCGTCGCCTTCGGGCAGGATCGTCAACAGTTCGAGCACATCGGCATAGGCTGGGTGTAGGGGCATGGAGAAACCGGACAACGAGTGGTAGGGAAGGCCGGACTTCTGGCGCAGATGGGAGCGAAATGCAATTGAACGGAGCGCGACCGCGCCGCTGGCCCACCGTGCCGGCCGATCTGCTGATGGCCATCCGCTTCTTTTCGCGCCTGCCCACCGGATCTGCACCCCATGAGCTGCCACAGCTCGATCGCATGGCCCCGGTTCTGCCGCTCGCCAGCATCCTGATCGGGCTTGCACCGGCTTTCACGCTCTTTGTCGCCCCGCATTTGGGCATGCCGCCCTTGCTTGCCGCCGCTCTTGCCGTTGCCGTGCTGGTGGTTGCCGGCGGCGCCATGGCCGAGGATGCGCTGGCAGACAGTGCCGACGGGCTGTTCGGCGGCCAAACTGTCGAGCGCCGGCTCGAGATCATGAAGGATAGCCGGCACGGCACCTATGGCGTCGCTGCCCTTTGCCTTTTGCTCCTGATGCGGGTCGCGGCGCTGGCGAGCCTTGCCGCTGTCGATCCGCTTGGAGCCGCCACCCTCTGGCTAGGGGCGCAAGTGCTAGCCCGCTCGGGAGCATTGTGGCTCGCCGTGGCCCTGCCACCCGCCCGGCGCGACGGTGCCTCGGCCACGGCCGGTAGTCTCAGCGGTCCTGCGTTTGCCATAGGGCTGGCCCTCGCCCTGGTGCTGTTCACCCTCAGCACCTGGCCCTTGGGCAGCTGGCTCCCTCCCCTCCTCGCCGCGCTGCTTGCTGGCGTCGCCACCGTTGCCTGGGCGGGGCTTTGCCGGCGTTTGCTGGGCGGTCAAACCGGCGACGTCGTGGGTGGCCTCGTCGCGCTCCTCGAGATTGTGGTGCTCGCGGTTCTCGTGTGCTTTGCCGCCGGGCCTTGAAATCGCCCCCGAGTTTTCCTTTATGCTGTGAGATGATTTGCACAGCTAGGAACAGGGCGCAGGCATGATCTTTATCGGCATCGCCCTTCTGGTTGCTGTTGGCCTGGCCGCTCTCGTGAGCAGTGATGCGGGTGCCCTTCTGGGCCTCACCCAGGCGCAAACAGCCCAACTCCTGCCTCTCTTAATTCTGCTCGTTGTTTTTGCCGGCGGCGCCTTTGGCCGGCGCCGGCGCGCGTCCGAGCTCTTTGGCGCCATTGGTCTATGGGTCGCGATCTTTGCCATAGCGGCCGTCTCCTATAGCTATCGCGATGAGCTGGTGGGCATTGCCGGGCGGGTCGCCGGCGAGTTGCGCCCGGGGGTTGCCGTCGTGGATGCCGAGCGTGGTATCGCCACCTTCCGGCGCGGCATGGGCGGACATTTCGAAATCGCCGCCACGATCAACGGCCACACCACCCCGATGATCTTCGATACGGGCGCCAGCGCGGTGGTCTTGACCGAAGCCGATGCGGAAGCCGCCGGCATCGACACCAGCCGGCTGCGCTACTCGATCCCCGTCGCCACCGCCAACGGCACTGGTCAGGCGGCGCGGGTGCGGCTCGATCAGATCGAAGTGGGCGGCATTGTGCGCGAGGGGGTCACGGCCTTTGTGGCCGAGCGCAATGCGCTCGAGACCAGTCTCCTGGGCATGACTTATCTCGAAACCCTGAGCCGCTACAGCGTGTCCCAGAACTCGCTCGAACTGGTCGACTAGCCAGCCATCCGCAGCGCCGAAGCTTCGAGGGCATCGAGCGCGCGCAGGATGACGCCTTCGTCCGCCCCTGCCCGGCAGGCATCAACGCTCAGAATCTGCCGGAACTGCCGCGCCCCCGGCAGTCCATTGGCCAGGCCCAGCATATGGCGGGTCACGGCATTGACCCGCATCCCGGTGGCGCGCTCGCGGGCGGCATAGTCGGCCATTGCCTGCATTACTTCGGCAAGCCCGGGCCTCGGCTCGCTGGCGCCAAAGAAGCGTTGATCCACCTCGGCCAGCAGCATGGGCGTATGATAGGCGGCCCGCCCCAGCATCACCCCGTCGGTATGGGCGAGATGAGCCTCCGCCTGTTCCAGGGTCTCGATGCCACCGTTGATCATCACCGGCAGCGGCGATAGGCGTGCCCGCAGCCGATACACCCGATCATAGTCCAGTGGTGGGATGGTGCGGTTTTCCTTGGGTGACAGGCCCTTCAGCCACGCCTTGCGGGCATGCACGTAAAGCGCGTCAACGCCGGCTTCCACCATGGCATCGGCAAAGCGATCCAAACCGGTTTTGGTGTCCTGATCGTCGATACCGATGCGGCACTTGACCGTCACTGGCCGATCGGTGGCATCGCGCATGGCCCGCACGCATTGCGCAACCAGTCCCGGCTCGGCCATCAGGCAGGCGCCGAACCGGCCCGATTGCACCCGATCAGAGGGGCATCCCACATTCAGATTGATCTCGGCGAAACCTGCCGCATCCGCAAGGCGCGTGGCGGCCGCAAGCTCGTGCGGGTCCGACCCACCAAGTTGCACGGCCACCGGCTGCTCAACCGGATCGAGCCGCAAGTGCCGGCTCGCATCACCATGCACCAGCGCCGCGCTCGTCACCATTTCGGTGAACAGCAACGCGCGCTTCGTCAGCAGCCGGTGAAAATAGCGACACCTGGGGTCAGTCCATTCCATCATCGGTGCCACGGAAAAGCGGCGAGCTTCGCGCAGCGAGAAGGGTTCGGTGGGGACTTGTGCTGGCGAAAGGGCAGTGTTCATGGGCCCTATTTACGCGCTTGCCCGCGTTCTTCAACCGCCAAGGGCACACCGGGCCCTCAAAACTGCGGTGCCAATAGCGCCAGCTAGCGCGCTTCTATCTTCTGCAGTACTGCAGGAGGGTCTGCTTGGAACTGCTGCAATGCCCGATCCTCGACTGGTAGCCGTCATCGATATTGGCAAGACCAACGCCAAATTGGTGCTGATCGACACGGTGAACGCTGCACAAGTGGCGAGCCGCAGCACGCCCAACAGCGTGGTCCGCGACGGGCCCTACCCCCATGCCGATCTGGACCGGCTTTGGTCCTTTATCCTCGCGAGCCTTCAAGCATTGCATGCCGAGCACGGCATCGAGGGGATTTCGATCACCACGCATGGCGCGACGGCGGCCCTGCTGTCCGGGAGCGAGCTGGCCCTCCCCGTACTGGATTATGAATATGCCGGGCCCGATGCCCTCTCCACCCAGTACCGGGCTGTACGCCCCGGCTTTGCCGAGACATTGTCGCCGAGTCTGCCCGGTGGACTGAACCTGGGGGCGCAGCTCTTCTGGCAAGCCCGCAGCTTCCCCGATGCGTTTGCCGGCGTGAACCATATCCTGCCCTATCCGCAATACTGGGCCTGGCGGCTCACCGGGGTTCTCGCCAGCGAGGTCACCTCGCTTGGCTGCCACACCGATCTGTGGGCGCCGGCGCAGGGCAAGTTCTCATCGCTGGTGACCAGCCAGGGGTTGGAAAAACTTTTCGCACCCATCCGCCCTGCCGCGAGCATTATCGGTACGATCAAGGCAGAGATCAGCGCCCAGACCGGACTGCCGCCGGACACCCCGGTCACCTCAGGCATTCACGACTCCAACGCTTCGCTGCTGCCGCATCTCGGTCGACAGCAGGCGCCGGTCACGATCCTTTCCACCGGCACCTGGACCATCGCCATGACCATCGGCGGCAAGACCCAAGGGCTCGATGAGCGGCGCGACAGCCTCGCCAATGTGGACGCGTTCGGCCGGCCCGTACCCACCGCCCGCTTCATGGGCGGTCGGGAATTTGACGCTCTTGTCGGCACCTATGTCGAACCCACAAGCGCCGAGCTCCATGCGGTGATCGCCGGCGACATCCAGGCCCTGCCCAGCTTTGCTCCCGGCGTTGGCCCCTTCCCGGCTGCTACGGGGCGCTGGACCACCAATCCCGACCGCTTGTCGCCGGGCGAACGATCGGCTGCCACCGCGCTCTATCTCGCCTTGGTGACGCAGACCTGCTTCGAACTCTGCGGGCTGGGCGAGGAGATCATCATCGAGGGCCCCTTTGCGCGCAATGGGCTGTTCGCGGCGGCGCTTGCCCAGCTCACCGGCGTGCCGGTCAGCGCTTCGGCCGACAGCACTGGCACCAGTCTTGGAGCCAGCATGTTGTTTGGCGGCGCTAAGCCGGGCTCGAGCCGCGGAAAGCCCATCGCCCCCTTGGCCCTGCCCCTATTGGACGCCTATGCCGCCACCTGGCGCGAGCGAGCCATGGCGGCCCGCCCCGTCAGCGTTGCTCGGTGACGGGACCCACGGGCTTGGACAGGGCCCGCTCGCGCAGCCAGATGTAAAAGCCGCTGCCCACGACGATGGGGGCGCCAAGCAAGAACCAGATATCGGGCGGCTGGTTGAAGACGATCCAGCTCAGTGCGGCGATGAAGATGATCTGCACATAGGAGAACGGCGCGAGGGTCGAGGCCGGCGCAAAACGATGTGCCACCGTTACGAACTGGTGCCCCAGGAAACCAATCACGCCGACAGCGGCAAAAACCACCCAATCGAGCGTTGTCGTTGGCCAGATCCAATCGGCAAAGGCGAAGGGCAACAGCAAGACCACTGCCACGGCGCCGGTATAGAACTGCTGGGTCGCGGCCGAGTCCACCCCCGCCAGGCGCCGGGTCAGCAGCACATAGGCCCCGTAGAACCCAGCACCGGCGAGCGACAGCAGCGTGGCCGGTTGGAAGGCTTCACTGCCCGGATGGACAATGATCAGGATGCCGATGAACCCCACGCCAATGGCGGTCCAGCGCCGCCAGCCCACCTGCTCGTGCAGGAACACCACCGAGAGCAGGCAGATGATCAGCGGTGTCGTAAAGCCGATGGCACCGGTGACCGTCAGTGGCAGATAGCGCACCGCCGTGAAGTTACACAGGCTCGATCCGAGCAGCGCCAGCGCCCGCACGATCTGGATCCGGAGATTGGCGGTGCGCACCAGATCGCGACCACCCTTGGGCAGGTTGACCGCTGAAACAATTACGAGGTGCACGAAATAGCGGGCAAAGATGATCTGCATCGCCGGCAAGCCAACCAGGCCGAGCCATTTGGCTGAGCCATCCAGGCAGGTAAACAGCAGATTGGCGCACAGCACGAGGCCGATGCCAAACAGGCGGCGCTCCTCGAGGGGAGCAATAGTCGTCGACATGGAGCGGATCCGGAGCGCCGCAGGAGAACGCGGCATCGGCAGGTTGGCCGCACCCACCGCGCCCTGTCAACCATTGATCCGGGCGCGAACAGGGCTGAAGAGTCAGCCCCTTGCCACGAGACAAGGGGCTGGCCGGAGCTAGAAGGTATCTGCCAGCGTGCGGATGCTGAGCGTGGCCGCAAGCTCCTTGGCGCTGAACTTGCCGCCATGGCGAGGCGTAAAGCCCAGCACTGTGGGCCGACCCGGCAGCAGGGTGATGGCGTTGTCGGAGAAATAGCCGGGCTGATCGACCGTCACGGTGGTGAACAGGCCGGGCTTATCGGCCTCAAGGGTCAGCACCGGGCCGGCGGGGCCCTCGGCCCAGCTGGCCGACACCGCTACGGGCGGCAGCTCATAGGCCTTGTAGGGCTTGGGGAAGTAATCATTCTCGCCCAGCACCTTGCCGGCCGCATCGCGCCAGGTGAACAACAGGAACTCGTCGGCGGCGAGATCGGCAACGTCGAGCGTCGCCACAGCCATTGCAGCATCCGGGCCAACAGCGCTGCTGCCGGAGAACACCACTCGATCGCCCCCGCCGACCTTGACCGCCCGGACTTCGAGGCTGATCGTCACCTCGGCCGCGGTATCGTTGACGGCCTTGAGCACGATCTGCGTTGGCGCCGCACCCTCGACCGGCAGCCCGCGCGAATTGGTCTTGAGTTCTGCATGCCGGGGTACCGCGACGACGTTCACCGGCAAGAAGAAGCGCTTCGCCATATACTGCAGCAGCTTCCACTGCCCGCCGTAATCAAGGCTCGCCCAGCTCGCGACCGGCCAGATATCGTTGATCTGCCAATAAAGCGTGCCCATGCAGCGCGGCTTGGTCGAGCGCCAGTATTCGATGGCGGTCTTCATCGCCAGGCCCTGCTGGATCTGGGACAGGAACACCATCTGGTCGAAATCGCGCGGGAAGCGGAAGTAGCGCGTCATGGTCTCGAGGATGCGCGCATTGCCCCCGTCATTGCGCTGATGGTTCTCCATCACGGGCGAAGAGGGATTCCTGTCTTTCTGTTCAGAGAACGTTTCAATGACGTTCATCGAGGTGAACGACTGGAAGCCGAACTCGGAAGCAAACCGCGGATTGACCGTCCGATAGGCCTCAAAGGCCTTGGCCGAATGCCAGACATCCCAGTAATGCGTGTCGCCCCGCGTATCGGCATGCCAGCCATCAGAGAAATCGAGATAACCCATTGAGGGCGATGAGGGCCAGAACCGGCGGGCCGGATCCTCGTCCTCGACAATGGTGCCGAGCATGTGGTTGAGCCGGTCATAGTTCGCCACGTAACGCTCTGGCGCGGCACGCGTTTCCGGGTACCAGCCCAGCGAGCCGATCACCTCATTGTCCCCGCACCACAAGGCAATACAGGCGTGATGGGACAGCCGGCGCACCTGCTGGGTCACCTCCTCGCGCACGCTCGCAAGGAACGCCCGATCGGACGGATAGCTCATGCAGGCAAACATGAAGTCGTGCCAGATGAGGATCCCAAGCTCATCGCACAGATCATAGAAGCAATCGGGCTCATACTGCCCACCGCCCCAGATCCGCAGCATATTCATATTCGCGGCCTTGGCGCTGCCCAGCAGATCGCGAATAACCTCAGGCGTAATGCGGCTTGGAATGGCATCCGCCGGGATCCAGTTGGCCCCCATCATGGTGATGTCGCGCCCATTGATACGGCACTTGAAGGTGTGGTCGATCTCATCGGGCTCGACCACCCATTCGAGCTGCCGCAAGCCAAGCTTGCGGGTGGTGCGCTCGCCATCGAGCTCGGTTTCCAGCTCATAAAGGGGCTGCTCGCCCTGCCCATCCGGCCACCACAGGCGCGGGTTTTCAATGCGAACACCATGGATGAGCAGGTTTTCGCCGCGGTGGACGGGCACGGTTTCGCGAATGCTCTGCCCATCGATTGCGTGACTGATCGACACCTCGCCGGCGGTGAAGGCGAAGATGCGGGTGCGGATGGTCAGCTCAACAGCGCCATGGCTGTGCAGCTGATCGACCTGCACGCTTTCCTGACGCGCGAGGCGCGAGCGGCGCAGCTGCATCGTGCCATAAATGCCGATCGGCATCAGGCAAATGCCCCAGTCCCAGCCGGCATGGCATTGGGCCTTGCGCACGAAATTGAGGTGAATGCCCTCCAGGCCATTGGTCTGGTAGTTCTTGGTAAAGGGCAGCGGAAATGGATGCGCTTCGGCGCGCGCCTTGGCCACATCGCGCGTTACGGCAAATTCGATGCGCAGCGTGTTGCTGCCTTCCCGGACCTTGCCGGTCACATCGATGTCGTGGCGAACAAAGGAATTATCGGTGCGGGCAATCGCTTCACCGTTGAGGAAAATGGTGGCGATGCAGTCCACCTCGGCCAAAGTCAGGGTCAGATAGCCATCAACATCAGCCGCACTTGCTTCAAAGCTGCGCTCGACCGACCATTCGGTCCGATTGACCCACATGACCTCCTTCTCGTTCTCGCCAAAATAGGGATCAGGGATCTCCCCATTCGCCAGCAGGGCGCCATGCACGTCGCCAGGCAAGGTGATGAGAACCGAGGTGTGATAGGTCGGCGAGGAAAGGCGGAATGTCCCTCCAAGTTCAAGCACAGAATAAGCGGCGGCAGTGGACATCCGGTTCCTCCCAGTAGACGTCGTTCAAAGCAGCGAAAGCACCGCTGCAATCGATTTCAGCCTTCTACAGAGTCTGCCGGATAGCTCCAATGGGGGTGGTCTGGCTGTGCAAGAGTTTTTCCGTCGAGGCGCAGAATAATTTTAGGAGCGCCGGCACGGGCATGCCGGCCAAGAGGCCGCTCTACTGAGCGGCCTCTTCGCTTTGTTCGGCTTCGATGAAGCCGCCGGATTGCCGCTGCCAGAGTTGAGCGTAAAGCCCGCCCTGCTCGAGCAGCTCGGCATGGGTGCCCTGCTCGACTACCCGTCCATGGTCGAGCACCACGAGCCGATCCATGGCAGCAATGGTCGAAAGCCGGTGGGCAATGGCGATCACGGTCTTGCCCCGCATCAGCAGTTGCAGCTGGCTCTGGATGGCAGCTTCCACCTCGCTGTCGAGCGCGGAAGTGGCTTCGTCGAGCACCAGGATTGGCGCGTTCTTTAGCAGCACCCGCGCAATGGCGATGCGCTGTCTTTGGCCGCCGGACAATTTCACCCCGCGCTCGCCAACATGGGCGTCGTAGCCTGTGCGGCCCTGCGCATCGCTCAGGGTTTCGATAAAGTCGGCGGCCTCCGCCAGTTCAGCGGCCTGGCGGATTTCGGCGTCGGTCGCGTCAGGACGGCCATAGGCGATGTTGTCGCGCACTGACCGGTGCAGCAAGGATGTGTCCTGGGTCACAACGCCGATATTGGCGCGTAATGAGTCCTGGGTGACGGCGGCGATATCCTTGCCGTCGATTAGGATGCTGCCGCCCTGCCGATCGTAGAACCTGAGCAGCAGGTTGACGATGGTGGACTTGCCGGCGCCCGAGCGGCCGATCAGACCGATCTTCTCGCCGGGCCGGATGTGCAGGTTTAAACCGTCGATGACACCGCTGTCTTTGCCATAGTGGAAGCTCACATTTTCAAAGCGGATGTCGCCGGTCACCTTGCCGATTGGCTTGGCGCCTTCGGCATCCGATACCACCCGCGGCAGCGAGATCGAAGCAATGCCGTCGCGCACCGTGCCGATATTTTCGAACAGCGCCGACATTTCCCACATCACCCACTGGCTCATGCCCTGAAAGCGCATCACGAGCCCCAGCGACACCGCCAAAGCGCCTGGGGACATGGTTCCCTGCAACCACAGATAGATGCCGGTGGCACCAACGAAAAACAGCAGCAGCGCGTTCGAGAAATTCACGGCCACATTGAGCACGGTGAACATGCGCATCTGCCGATAAACCGTGTCCAAGAAGCCATCCATTGCCTCGCGGGCATAACGCTCCTCCCGATTGGAATGGGAGAACAGCTTGACGGTCGCGATATTGGTATAGCTGTCGACGATGCGGCCGGTCATGGTCGAGCGGGCATCGGCCTGCTGCTCGGAAATTTTGCCTAGGCGCGGAATGAAATACCACATCAACAGGATGTAGCAGACGACCCAGCCCAAGAACGGTAGTGCCAGCCGCCAGTCGGTCGATGCGGCGAGCACGACCGCGCCGGTGAAATAAACGCTCACATAGACCAGCATGTCGAGCAGCTTCATCACCACTTCGCGCACGGCGAGCGAGGTCTGCATCAGCTTGGCGCCGATGCGCCCGGCAAACTCGTCCTGGAAGTAGCTCATCGACTGGCGGATGAGATAACGATGGCTCATCCAGCGGATGCGCTGGGGGAAATTGCCGAGGAGTGTCTGGTGCATGGTGAGCGTTGAGAGCAACACCAGCCCCGGCAGCACGAGAACGACGATCGCGCCCATGATGGCCAGCTTCCAGCCATCTGTGGCCAGGAAAGTCTGGGGGTCCGCGTCGGCCAGCCAGTTCACCACATCGCCGATAAAGCCGAACAGCAAGATTTCGCCCGCTGCGATGAGCGCTGCGGTCACAGCCATCAGGGCGAGCCACTTCTTGGCGCCACGGCTGTAATACAGGCAAAAAGCGAGCAACCCACGGGGTGGTTCACTGGGCTCTTCGGCAGGATATGGGTTCAGACGTTGTTCAAACCAGCGCAACATGCGGTCACCCCTTCAACAAGCAACAGACGTTCAAGAGCGCCCTGTCACGACGCTGAGTCCCAGAAATAGATGACGCTGCAACGTCAACCGGGGGAAATCTTGCGCGGGACGCCAGCCACATAACTGGTTTCCCTCCCCATTGACGTCCAATTTGACGTAGAAGGAGGGAGGCGGCCGCGAGCCGCACTGATCGCATATCTAACCGAAGTCTGCTGTTGCGGCACGGCCACAATCGATTGAAGACTAAGGTTCACACCTGGACCGAAATCATGCGTACTGAAACCGAGCACACTATCTATCTCAAAGATTACGCGCCCAGTCCTTATCGCATCACGGCGGTAGACCTGGATTTTCGCATCCTCGAAGAGGGGACGCGCGTTCGCTCGCTGCTGACGATCGAGCCACGCCCGGACACGGCTGCAGGCACGCCGCTGGTGCTGGATGGCGACGGTTTGCGGCTGCAATCGGTGGCCCTCGACGGCTTGCCGCTGGTGGAGGCTGCCTATGCAGCCGATGCCAACGGGATGACTCTCGTTGAGCCGCCACTGCGTCGGTTTGTGCTGGAAACCGAGGTCACCCTGCGGCCGGAAAAGAACACCAAGTTAATGGGGCTTTATCGCTCTAACGGGACCTGGTGCACGCAGTGTGAGCCCGAGGGCTTTCGGCGCATCACCTATTACCTCGATCGCCCCGACAACCTCGCCACATTCAAGGTGCGCATAACGGCGCCGGAGGCCGTGGCACCGGTGCTGCTCTCCAACGGCAATCTGATGGAGCGCGGTGACGCTGGCGACGGCCTGCATTATGCGGTTTGGGAGGACCCCTTCCCCAAGCCGGCCTACCTCTTTGCCCTTGTTGCCGGCAAGCTCGGCTCGATCAGCGACAGCTTCACCACCATGTCCGGCCGCAAGGTGGAACTGGCGATCTATTGCGAGCCAGGCAAGGAAGACCAGTGCGGCTGGGCCATGGACAGCCTCAAGCGCTCGATGGCCTGGGACGAGAAGCGGTTTGGGCGCGAATACGACCTCGACATCTTCAACATCGTCGCGGTGTCGGATTTCAACTTCGGCGCCATGGAAAACAAGGGCCTCAACATCTTCAACGATCGGCTGGTGTTTGCCCGGCCGGACACGGCCAGCGACGCCAATTACGCTTCGATCGAGCGCGTCATCGCTCACGAATACTTCCACAACTGGACGGGCAATCGCATTACCTGTCGCGACTGGTTCCAGCTTTGCCTCAAGGAAGGGTTAACGGTTTACCGGGACCAGGAGTTTTCCTCGGACGAGCGCAGCCGTCCGGTGCAGCGGATCCATGACGTGCAGAATTTGCGCGTGTCGCAGTTTCCCGAAGATGGTGGGCCGCTGGCCCATCCACCCCGCCCCGACCAATATCGCGAAATCAACAACTTCTACACGACCACCGTCTACGAGAAGGGTGCCGAAATCGTGCGGATGCTGGCGACCCTCTTGGGCGAAGCCGGGTTCCGCAAGGGCATGGACCTCTATTTCCAGCGGCACGATGGTGAAGCCACGACTATCGAGGCTTTCCTCGCGGTCTTCTCGGAAGCCAACGATATCGATCTGGAGCAATTCAAGATCTGGTATCTGCAGGCTGGCACCCCTCAGGTCACGGTTTCAGACAGCTATGATCCCATCAGTCGCACCTATCGGCTGACCCTCAAGCAACACACCGCACCAACTCCCGGGCAACCGGAGAAGTCGCCGCTGGTCATCCCTGTCAAGTTCGGCCTGCTCGGACCCAACGGAAGCGAACTAAGCTGGACAGGCGTATCTGGCGGAACGGTGCGCGACGACCTCATCATCCTCGACACCGAAACAGCGGTCATCGAGTTCAGCGGGGTCGCCAACCCGCCCATTCCTTCCTTGTTCCGTGGTTTTTCCGCGCCGGTGCAGGTCCATGCCGACCGGTCCGCGGCGGACAATCTGTTCCTGGCCCGGCATGACAGCGATCCGTTTAACCGCTGGGAAGCGCTGCAATCGGTCAGCACCGAATTGATGGTGGCAGCTGCCCAAGGCACGACCTGGCGCGATGAAGCGGTCTCCGCACTGCGCGAAGCCATGATGGAGACGCTGGGTGACCCCGGGCTCGACCACGCCTTCAAGGCGCAGGCGCTTGGTCTGCCCGACGAGTCGCTTGTGGCCCGGGCCATCGGCCGGGATGTAGATCCGGACCGCGTCCATCAGGTGCGCCAGGCTTTGATCGGCGCAGTCTTCGGACCGGTCGCTGCAATGCTGCAGGCGGCTTACCAGGGTCTCGCCATCACGGAGACTTATGCCCCCACAACGGCGCAGTCGGGGCAGCGATCCTTGCGCAATCGCCTGCTGTCCATCCTGGTCCAGGCGAGCCCCGATGGGGCCGCGCTCGCAGCCCGGCAGTACCATGAAGCCACCAACATGACCGATCGGCTGGCGGCGCTCGCGGTCAGCGGTTCGCAGTGGACCGCCGACGCCCCTGCCCTTCTAGCTGACTTCCGCCTGCGCTTTGCCGGGGACCCTTTGGTGTTTGACAAATGGCTCAGTGTTTCGGCCAGCGCCACCGATGATGGGGTGATCGAGCGCATGCGTGCCATCCTTGCCGATCCCAGCTTCCCCAAGACCAATCCGAATCGCTTGCGCTCGCTTGTGGGGACATTTGCGATGGGCAACCCGACTCAGTTTGCCCGTGCTGACGGCGCTGGTTTCCGCTTCGTTACGGACTTCGTGGCGGAGGTGGATTCGGTCAATCCGCAGGTGGCTGCGCGGGTGCTGACAGGCTTCAGAATCTGGCAAAATCTGGAGCCAAACCGGCGCGAGGCAGCACACTCTGCGCTCCGGCAGTTGCAGGCCTCGACCGAGCTGAGCCGCAACACGGCTGACATACTTTCCCGCATGTTGGGAAGCTAAATGCACGTTCCTGTGGAAGAATATTTCTCCGTCGCTAAGTGATTCAAGAGACTCGCCTTTTGGCGGGTCTCGCTTTAGCGCTGGCCGGAGAGGTATGGACAAGCTGCCACCGCCTGATTCATTGTTCGTTAAGGGTATCGGTCGGGGCAATTAGCCTCACATTACGGAGTTATTCATGCGGTCGGCGGAGCAATCCGGCGTCGGCGCTGATGGATTCAGCGTGGGCAAAGGTCAGAATTCAGCTCATCGGCCAGAAGGCGAGAACACCCATACAGGGTCCCTTTTCCGCAAGGTTTCGCCCGTGACGAGGACCGTCGCACTCACCGCCATCCTGGCCGCGACGCTTTTCATTATCTATGACACGGCAAGGACCCTTGATGAGGCCCGTCGCGACCTGACCGCCATCGGCGCATTGATGGCAGACGAGATTGCCGCAACCACCGCTCCGTTGCCGCAGCTGCAACAAGCGGTAAGGCTGTCGGGCGGTGTCGTTCATGCGCGGCTACACGCCGATCCTTCCACTGCTCCCCAGAGAACGCTCGTCAGCGAGCAGTTCCCCGTTGGTCAGCACGGTATCTTGTTGCTTGAAGCCAATGAGGACCTGATATGGCCCGGCCTGCTGGTCCGGGCCCTGGCCGCCCTTGCCGTGGCTGCGCTGATGACAGGCCTCTCCTGGCGCCGCAGCCACTTCAACGAAATGCCCGATCGCATGCAGCGTTTTGTCTACCAGACCCTTGCTTCGGCTGTGCCGATGGGGATGGCGTGCTGGACCAAATCGGGCCAGCTGGTGGTCTGCAATCAACAGTACCGCGAGCGCCTGGACCTGGAGGGTACAAGCGTGACCTACCCCCAAATGGTCAAGCGACTGATTGCCGGCGGATACATGAAGCTGGTCAATGACGCGGACAACACCCGCTTGATGGAGCTGCATCGCGAAGACGGCAGCTGCATGCTGATCGAGGAACGTCCCTTGGGCGACGGCAATTTCCTTACGCTCGTGACCGATGTCACCGAGCGCAAGAAAGCCGATTCACTGCTGAACTCCATCCGGGAGGAGCAGCGGCTGCTCGCCCGCCGCTATCATGAGGAAAAGCTCAAGGCCGAGGCCGCCAGCCGCTCCAAGACCAATTTCCTGGCTCATCTCAGCCATGACGTACGCACGCCGCTCAACCACATCATCGGCTTTGCCGAACTGATGCGGCATGAGGCTTATGGCCCGCTCGGCGATCGCCGCTACAAGGATTACGTGCAGTCGATCAAGTCCTCTGGCGAACACCTGCTGGATTCCTTTGCGACCATTCTTGATCTCGCGGAGCTTGAAGGCGGGCAGAAGATGCTGCGCTCCGATCCACTCAGCGTGGACGAGCTCCTCGACGAGGTCGGGCAGCGCTTCCGTGGACAAACTGCGCGAGCCGGGCTGAGCTTTGTGCGCGGCGAAGGTTGCGGCGCGGTTGTGCATGGCGACCGCCTAGGGCTGTTGCGCATGATCGGCAATATCGTCGAGAACGCGATCCGCTTCACGCCGAGCGGGGGCCGAGTCACGCTGGCAGCCTTTGCTGCCCATGATGGCGTTGTTATTGAAATCACCGATACCGGGCTCGGCATGAACGAGGAGCGGCTGGCCAGTCTTTCCCAGCCTTTCGCCCTTGGTGACGCGACCTTCACTCGCGAAGGGGTTGGTCACGGCCTTGGCATTTCGATTTCGCGCGCCATTGCCGAGCTCAGCGGCGGGCACATGGCCATTGACTCCAGCCCTTCCCTGGGCACGACGGTGGCCATATCCCTGCCGTTGCGCAGCGAAGAAGGCATTCGGGCGGCCGAATAGGCATCTATAGGGCTGCGGCTCGCTCGTACCAGGCCTGCGCTGCGGCCGAGACCTCGGCGCGCATTTCAGCAAGATCCAGCTCAAGCCGGCTGAAATCGGGGTAGTGGGTCAGTTGCGCTAGCAATTCCCGGAAGGCCCCATTCCAGCCTTCCTCCTTGAACGGGTCGAGCAAGGCAGAGCTCATCACCTGGATCACTTCCGAATAAAGCCCATGGATCTGGGCGAGCCGTGTGCCGCTGGGCAGCAAGCCAAGCTCGTCGAGCCGGGTCAGCACCTCCGCCGTGAGCGCCTGCGGCAAGCCCAGTTGGGAGCCGACCGACAGGAACCCTGACTGGGCGATGAACTCCAGGTCCACCAGTCCGCCCGCCGCGAGCTTAAGGTCAAATGGGTGGCGGGGTGGCCGTTCCTTGGCCAGCAACGCCCGCATCGAACGAACATCCTCAATGACCTTGGCGGTGTCACGCCGCGTTGCCAGCACCCGGGCCACGGCGTCGTTCATCTGTTCGCCGAAGGTGCCGTCGGCAAAGACTATGCGCGCGCGGCTGAGCGCGAGATGCTCCCAAGTCCAGGCATGTTCGAGCTGGTAATCCACAAAGCCGTGCAAGCTGGTGGCGAGCGGGCCGGCATTGCCGGAAGGGCGCAGGCGCATATCGGCCTGGTACAGCACGCCCTCTGCTGTCGGAGCGCTGATGGCGGCCACCAGCCGCTGGGTCAGCCGGGTGTAGTAATGGCTGGCACTGAGGGGTTTGTCGCCGTCCGATTCCACGTCGGGAGCATCATAAAGCATGATGAAATCGAGGTCGGAGGTGGCTGTCATCTCGCGGCTAGCCATTTTGCCGAAGGCTAGCAGCGCCACCCGGCCGTCACTGATGCGGCCGTGGCGGCGCTCGAACTCGACCTTAACCGTCGCGAAAAGGCGGTTCAGCAGGGTTTCGGCCAAGGCCGTGAACTGCTCACCTGCACCCTTCGCGCTCACTGTGCCCGAGAGCAAGCCCGCGGCAATCAGGAATCGCTGCTCCTGTCCGATGATCCTGGCGCGATCGATGCTCTCCTCATAGGAGCGAGCTTCAGCCATGAAGGCATCGACCTTGGAAATCAGCACGTCGCGATGTGTGACTTCGCTGGCAAATGCGGGGTCGATCAAGGCATCCATGACATGGGTGCGGTGGATCACCGCTTCGGCCATGCGGGGGGCCGAGGCCATCATTTGCACCAGCAAGGTGCGCAGATCGGCATGAGTGCGCAGCAAGGCAAAGAGCTGCACGCCCGTGGGTAGGCGGGACAGGAAGTTGTCGAACCGCGCCAGCGCCAGATCAGCATTGCCGGCAGCGCCAAGCGTCGACAACAGCGCTGGGAGCAGCTCGGTCAAATGGGCGCGGGCAGCCGCTGCACGCGTCGCAGGGTAGCTGCCGTAATGCCACTTGCGAACAGTTGCGATCGCGAGATGAGGGTCAGTGAAGCCGAGCTGCGATAGGGTTTCCAGCGTGCCCGGGTCATCATCGCTGCCGGTAAACACTAGGTTGCCTTCAGCACTACCCAGGCTCTCCCCTTCGGTGAATAGCTCGCCATAGTAGGAAGATACCAGCTCGAGTGCGGCACGATACTCGGCCTGAAACCGCAGCAGGCTGTCCTCTCCCATGAGCCGGGCAATGCTGGCCAGATCGTCAGCATTGGTCGGCATGGTATGGGTTTGTTCATCCCGCAGCATCTGCAGCCGGTTCTCCACGGCGCGCAAGAACCAATAGGTGTGGCTCAACTCTGAAGCGGCCGTGAGCGTGATCCAATTGGCATCGGCCAGCGCCGCGAGTGCGAGGACCGTAGGTTTGGCGCGCAGGCTCTTGTCGCGCCCGCCGGCAATCAGTTGTTGGGTTTGGGTGAAGAACTCGATCTCGCGGATTCCGCCGCGCCCGAGTTTGACGTTGTGACCTTCCACGCGGATCTCGCCAACGTTCTTGGCAATGTTGATCTGGCGTTTCATGGCTTGGATATCGGCAATGGTCGCGAAATCGAGATGCTTGCGCCAGATATAGGGCGCCAGTTCCTTGAGGAAACTGGCGCCAACTTCCCCATCGCCGGCGCAAGTTCGCGCCTTGATCCAGGCGGCCCGCTCCCAGTTCTGCCCGCGGCTTTCATAATAGGCGAGGGCCGCATCAACCGAGATCGCGACCGGGGTCGAACCCGGATCGGGCCGCAGCCGCAGGTCAGTGCGGAACACATAACCATCGGGCGTGCGATCTTCGATCAGTCCCATCAGCCGCTGCACAACGCGTGAATAGAACCTCGTCGCTTCGGCCGGCTCAGCGAGCACGCCTTTCTCCGGATCAAAAAACGCGACAATGTCGATGTCGGAAGAGTAGTTCAGTTCCTGTCCGCCATGCTTGCCCAGCGCGAAAAGGGCGAGGCCCGAATTGGCCGCCGTCGCTTCCTCGACTGGAATGTCCAGCAAGCCCCGGCCCGCAGCCTGGCGCATCAAGAGGTCCAGTGCGGCTTCAAGGGCAGCATCGGCAAGGTCGGACAGGGCAGCAGTGGTCTGTGCGGTGCTTAGAGCTCGCCCCGTTTCGGTAACCGCCGCCCACAAGGCGGTGCGCGCCTTGGCGCGACGCAGTATGGGCGCCAGCGCCGCTTCGTCGGCCGCGGTTCGCCCCGCCTCAGCGACATCATCAAGGATGGCATGAAACACTGAATTTGGCACTTGCCCCAGCGCCTGACCCAACCATCCCGCGTTGGCTTGGGCTAGACCCAAGAGATATGGCGCTGTTTCGAGCAAAGGGCCAAGGGCACTGGCAGCTAGTGCCAGCGGAACGCGCTCGGCCTCGGGAAGGCTGCCGAGCCATTCATCGAAGCGCGGCGTTGGCGTCGGGGGCAGTTGTTGGAGGGCAGTAGCCATAAACCTATGTGATATATGGGACGTTTCGCCGCGGCAAGCCGGTCCCCGTCACCCTGCAGGCAGGTCGATGATCGCCCGCGCCCCAGGAGCATTGTCGGCGAGTCGGAAGCTGCCGCCATGCAGGCGCGCCACCGCGTCCACCAGCGATAGCCCAAGCCCTGATCCCGGTTCCGACCGGCTTTTTTCCAATCGCACAAAGCGCTCGACAACGCGCAGCCTATCTTCCTCTGCAATGCCGGGACCATTATCGGCAACCTCGATCAGGACCCGCCCCCGTTCTTCGCGCAAACTGATGGTGATCCGCCCCTGCCCGCCCTGCTCGGGCTTGGCATATTTCAAAGCGTTCTCGAGCAGGTTGACCATAGCTTGCCCAATCAGTTCGCGATTGCCCTTCAGGCGAACGGATGGGGCAATTGCGGTTTCGACGGCAATTCCCTCGTCCTCGGCCACCGGGCCATAGAGCTCGGCCAGATCGGTCACGACGGCGCTGACATCGACCTCAGCGAATGCGCCCGATGGGGCACCCGCCTCCGCTCTGGCGATCATCAGAAGAGCGTTGAAGGTGCGGATCAGGCGATCGCTTTCTGCAATGGTGGTTTCGAGTGCCTGCTCGCGAGTCATGTCGCTTGCCCCGGGGCGCAGTGCCGCTTCTGCCTGATTGCGCAGGCGAGTAAGCGGGGTTTTTAGGTCGTGCGCGACGTTGTCGGTGACTTCCTTGAGGCCCTGCAGCAACTGCTCGATGCGGTCGAGCATGGCGTTGAGATTGGTGGCCAGCCCATCGAATTCGTCATTGCGCCGGGTGATCGGCACGCGCTCGGAGAGATTGCCCGACATGATCTTGGTCGAGGTATCGCGGATGGAATCGATACGCCGCAGCACTCTTCTGGCGGTGAGGCCCCCCGCCACCATGGAAAAGAAGATGATTCCGGCGACGCCTACGAGGAAACTTCGCACAATGATGGCCGAATAGCCCCGCCGTTCCAGCACGTCACGGCCAACCACCAGCCGCAGCCCGTTGCTGAGTTCAAGCGAACGCACCACAGCAACGCCCCGGCGGGGACCCGCATCGGACTGGCCGTCGTCCCCCAAGGGGCTGGCCCGTTCATAGTCGAAGCTGTAAACGCCCGGCTCCACCAGCACTCCCGCGGGAATTTGCACGACATTGCCCAACAGGTACTGGCCGGATGCGTCGCCCAGGAAGTATACGCCCGGGCCCGGCTGGCGCGACAGCCGGTCCACGGCTATGGCAAGGCCACGAAGCCCCTGGTTCGCATCGATCCGCTGGAACAAGCGCACTTCGCGATCGATATCATCAGCCTGCTGGCGCTGGATCTGCACGCTGGACTGCCAAGTAATAAAGCCCAGCAGCAGCACGGCAAACAGGATGAAGATCAGGATAAACGCGGCGGTCAACCGGACCGTGGAGGTGCGCCAGAGTTGGGCAAGACGGTGCACGCGCTACTCGCGGATCATGTAACCGGCGCCCCGCACCGTGTGGAGCAGTGGATTGGCATAGCCTTTGTCGATCTTGGCCCGCAGGCGCGACATATGCACATCGATGACATTGGTCTGTGGGTCGAAATGATAATCCCAGACATTTTCCAGCAGCATGGTGCGGGTCACCACCTTACCGGCATTTCTCATCAGGTATTCCAGTAGTCTGAATTCCCGCGGCTGGAGCAGGATAGATTCGCCATCCCGTTCCACCTTGCGTGACAGGCGGTCCAGCGTCAGGCCACTAACCTCATAGGTCGTGGCGGCTTCAGAGGGGCTCGAGCGGCGGGCAAGCACCTCAACCCGGGCCAGCAATTCGGTGAAGGCATAAGGCTTGGTCAGGTAGTCGTCGCCGCCCGCGCGCAGCCCGGTGACACGATCATCGACCTCGCCGAGTGCCGACAAGATCAATACGGGCGTATTGTCACCCTTGGCCCTTAGCGACTCAACAATGGAAAGACCGTCCCGGCGAGGCAGCATGCGATCAACGATCAGCACGTCGTATTCCATATCCGACGCCATGGCATGGCCGGTTTCCCCATCGGTGGCGTGGTGGGTCACGTGACCGGATTCATCAAGCGCCTGGATCAGGTAACTTGCTGCCTCACGATCGTCTTCAATCAGCAAAATCTTCACCGTGACGCTCCCGGCGCAGCGCTGAGAAAAGGGTCCCGGAGCGGCTGCCCCGGGACCGTAGCGGGTTTATTCGCTTAGTGGCAGACCGATGAAGCGGGCTTCACCATCACGGCTGGCCTTGACCAGGGCAGTATTGAGCCCGCGATCCTTGACGCCGGCAATGGCGGCTTGGAAATCCTCCACGGTTGCGACAGGCTTGTTGTCGACTTCAAGGATTGCATCGCCAACTGCAAAACCACGTTCCGCCGCAGGGCTTTCGGGATCAACCTCCTGGATCAGCAGACCGCCCGAGCCGTCACCATTGGGCACCAGGGTGAGGCCCTCGCTCGATTGCGCTGGCTGTTGCTCGGGAGTGGTTGGCGCCTGTTCGGTGTCGTTCTGGGCCGTTTCCTCGGTCAAGGTCTCGAGCTGGACGGAAAGCTTGGTTTCAGCGCCATCGCGCCAAATCGTCAGCTCAACCGTGGAGTCCGGAGCCTTGCCCGCAATCGTGCGGCTCAGGTCCAGTGCGTCGTCGATGGGCTCACCATCCACCTGGATGATGATGTCGCCCGAGCGAACGCCTGCCGGGGCGGCTGGACCATCGGGAGCGGCATCACGCACGATCGCCCCCGCAGCATTGGGGAGGCCCACGCTGTCCGCAATATCCTTGGTCACGTCCTGAATGGACACGCCCAGATAACCGCGGGTCACCGAACCGTCCTCGATCAACTGGCCGACAATGGTCTTGACCGTGGCTGCGGGAATGGCAAAGGCGATGCCGACATTGCCGCCATTGGGGGAGTAGATGGCGGTGTTGACGCCCACCACTTCGCCCCTGGTGTTAAAGGCAGGGCCGCCCGAGTTGCCGGTGTTGACGGCCGCGTCGATCTGCAGGAAATCGCCATAGCCGGAGCCTCCAATGTTGCGGCCCGAACCGGAGATCACGCCAACGGTCACGGTGCCGCCCAGACCAAAGGGATTGCCGACAGCAACCACCCAGTCGCCGACGCGGCTCGGCTCGCCTTCGAAGTTCACGAAGGGGAGGTCCGTACCCTCGATCTTGAGCACGGCAAGGTCGGTGCGCTCATCGGTGCCGACGATCTCGGCCGTTTGCTCGGTGCCGTCATCGAAAACGACGGTCACCTTGGTGGCATTTTCGACCACGTGATTGTTGGTAACGACATAGCCGTCACCCGAGATCACAAAGCCAGAACCCGCCGCCATATAGGGCCGCGGCCGCGGCATGTTTTCGGAGCCCTGCCCTCGACCATCAGACCCAAAGCGGTCGCTGAACTGGTCGAAGAAGTCACGGAATGGATGCCCTTCTGGCAGGTCCGGCATGTTGAAATTGAACTGACCGCCCCGCTGAGCTGCCTGGCCAGCCGCTTCGGCCTCAACCAGAATCGAAACCACCGCTGGCTTGACCGCTTCCACCAGGTCGGCAAAGCCCTGCTGCGGCTGCTCCACGGGTGGTACGATGATTTGTGCACTGTTTTGAACCTGGGCATTAGCTGCCTGGCCGGTCATCACGAAAGCGGTGGATACGCCGCCGACAGCTACCGTCAGTGCCAGGGCCGAGGCCCCGAGCCAACGCCGCGTCCGAGTAAGAATAGTTGAGCGCATTGGGATTCGTCTCCTTGGAAAGGCCGTTTCATAAGCCTGTGCGATACATATGGAATGCACCGCCTTTCGGCGACGTTGCGCTCGGATTAAACTTTCGTAAGGTGAGAGCTCGCTAACGCTCAGCTTTGGACTGCCGCAGGCGCTCCAGTGCTGCCACTTCATCATCAGTAAGATCGCCGCCCTGCCCGGCGCCCCCGTGTCGGCGAGCAGCAAGCCAGACTCCGGCCGTGCCCACCAGCAGCAGCAGCGGCCCGGCTGCCCACAATAGCAGCGTATGGGCGCCAAAGCGCGGGGCCAGTAGCACATATTCACCATAGCGATCGACAACGAACTGCCGCACCGCCTCGTCGCTGTCCCCCGCCACCAGACGCTCACGCACGAGAAGCCGCAAGTCCCGGGCGAGGTCGGCATCGCTGTCGTCAATGGATTGGTTCTGGCATACGAGGCACCGCAGGCCCGCCGAGATGTCGCGGGCCCGGCTCTCCAGCGCCTGGTCGGGTAGAATCTCATCCGGCCCTACCGCAGCTGCGGGCAGTGCCAGCAGCAATCCACACAGCATCATGAGCACACGCAACCAACTCATTCGGCTGGCTCCGGCACTGCCTTGGCAGTACGGCGTGGAGCCCCGATGCGCTGGCGGCGATCGGACAAGGACAAGACCCCTGCCCCAGCCATCAGCACGGCCCCCAGCCAGATCAGGGTGATGTAAGGCTTGTGCCAGATCCGAACCACATGCGTGTTGTCCAGCGGCTCACCCAGCTGCAGATAAAGCTGGGAGAACCCATAGGTGCCGATCGCTGCTTCCGTGGTGGTCATGCCGCTGGCGCCATAGATCCGCCGCTCGGCCACCAGCGGCCGGGTGCCGCCATTGGGGGCAGTGATGGTGAAATGCCCCTGCTCGGCGCGGTAGTTTGGACCCGCTAGCTCGGCGAACTCGTCGAAGCCGACCTTGTAGCCGGACAGTTCGGCGGTTTCGCCCGGGTCAAGGGTGGTGACGAGTTCCGTCTGCCAAGCGGATGTCGCCACGATGCCCAGCACGGTCACGCCAACCCCGAAATGCGCGATGGCTGTTGACCAGGCCGAACGCGGCAGTCCTACCAGTCGCCGCACGCTTTCGCGCAGCGGGATGCGTCCGATCCGCCCGCGGTCGACCAGCTCGGCGACGGCCCCGAAAGCCACCCAGAAACCAAGCAGCAGCCCAAGCGGGGCTAGCGAGATTGAGCGGCCGCTCAGGGAAGCAACCAGGATGGTGACAAAAATCGCTAGTGCCCCGGCGCCCAGCAAGCGCTGTGCGGCGTTCACCACATCGGCCCGTTTCCAGGCCAGCAGCGGCCCGAAAGGCAGGATCAGCAGGAGCGGCGACATCAATGCACCAAAGGTCAGGTTGAAGAAGGGGGCACCCACGGAAATGGTTGTGCCGCCAAGCGCATCAAGCACCAATGGATAAAGCGTGCCGACGAGAATGGCACCCACTGCCGTCGCAAGGAACAGATTGTTGAGGATCAGCGCGCCTTCGCGACTCACCGGCGCAAACAGCCCACCTTGGCGCAGCGTCGAAGCACGCAGCGCAAAGAGCGTGAATGCGGCACCGATCACAACAGCCAGCAGCGTCAGGATCACCAGCCCCCGGGTGGGATCGCTGGCAAAGGTATGCACCGATGTCAGAATGCCCGAGCGCACCAGGAAGGTGCCAAGCAGTGACAGGGAAAAGGTGATGATGGACAAAAAGATCGTCCAGATCTTGAGCGCGTTGCGCTTCTCCATCACCAGCGCGGAATGCAGCAGCGCCGTGCCAGCGAGCCAGGGCATGAAGCTGGCATTTTCCACCGGGTCCCAAAACCACCAGCCACCCCAACCCAGCTCGTAATAGGCCCAGTAGGAGCCCATGGCGATGCCCAAGGTCAAAAAGGTCCAGCTGAGCATGGTCCAGGGCCGCACCCAGCGGGCCCAGGCCTGGTCAATGCGGCCCGAAATCAACGCCGCAACCGCAAAGGAAAAGCAGATCGAAAAGCCCACATAGCCGGCGTAGAGCAGCGGCGGATGAATGGCGAGCCCAACATCCTGCAGCACCGGGTTGAGGTCGCGGCCCTGCAACGGCGCGGGCACCATCCGCACGAAGGGGTTGGAGGTAAAGAGCGTAAAGCCCCCGAAGGCGGCGGCCAACAGACTTTGCGTAGCCAGCACCAGCGCCAGTAGGTCGGGCGGCAACCCCCGGCCGAAGGCAGCGACGAGAGCGCCAAACAGCACAAGGATCAGGATCCAGAGGACCATGGAGCCTTCATGATTGCCCCATACCCCTGAAATCTTGAACAAGAGCGGCTTGAGCGAATGGGAGTTGTTGACCGCCAGTGCCAATGAGAAATCGGAGCTGACGAAGGCCTGGATCAGGGCTGCAAAGGCCACTGCCACCAGCACGAACTGCAGCACTGCCCCCTGGCTCAACACCAGCGCCAGCCGCTCTCCGCCCGGACGCAACGCAAAGCCGCCCACCGCCGAAACGGTGGCGATGGCAAAGGCAAGTATTAGCGCGAAATGTCCGAGTTCAATCGCCATCAGTTTGCGACCGCTGGTTCGGGTCGCCACTCGCCCTGTTTTTTGAGCGCTTCGACCACTTCCTTGGGAACATAATTCTCGTCGTGCTTGGCCAGAACATTGCTGGCCTTGAAGGTGCCATCGGGTCCAAGGCTGCCCTCGGCGACCACGCCCTGCCCTTCCCGGAACAGATCGGGCAAGATGCCAGTATAGTTGGCGGCAATCTCGTTCTGGTTATCGGTTACCACAAAGCTATTGTTCTGCCCGTCCCGCACCCAACTGCCTTCCTTGACTAGACCACCCACGCGGATCGCTTGGCCTGGCTGCACCTGCCGGGCAACAATATCGGACGGCGCATAGAAAAAGACGATCTGGTCGCGCAATGCGACCAGCACCAGGGTGGTTGCGAGCGCGACCACAACAGCCAGCCCCCCAATCACCGCGAGCCGCTTCTGCTTGCGACTCCAGCCTTTTTTGCGCAGGGTTGCGGACACTGTCATCGCGTGGCTCCCGGTGTTGTCAGCCCGGCATCCAGGGCAATAGTGTCGAGTTGGCCACGATCAAAGGCTTGCGGATAAGCCGCTACTGCCGCGTCATAGGCGCTCTGGGCCGCCTCGCGGTCCTCCAGCACCAGATAGGCGCGCACCAACTGCGTCCACTCTTCGGGCGAACCGCCATCGGCGTTCAGTCGCGCGGCCAAGCCGGAAACCATTTGCCCGATCATCTCCGATTGAGCGGGCTCGGCCGGAGCTTGTCCGCCGTTCAACGCTACTGCCAGCCCCTGCTGGGCCGCCGGCAGCCACCCTTCGCCGCCTTGCGACAATGCAAGCGCTTCGCGCCAAGCCGCCACAGCTTCCTCGTACTTGGCCGTGCGGGTGAGTTCGGCCGCAAGATAAAGTCGCGAAAGCACATGGTTGGGATCGCTCGCCGCGGCCGCTCGCAGCAGTTGCATCGATTCTGCCGACCCCGCGCCGTCAGCCTGCAGGATCAGCACCTCGGCTAGCTTGGTTTGCACATCGGGCGTTGCTCCGCCTAACTCAAGAACGCGCCGATAGGCCCGCTCCGCATCTTCCAACCGGCCAAGATCAACATAGGCGGGCGCAATCACGGTCCAGCCCCGCAGATCGTCGGGCCGCTGGGCGAGTTGTGCTTCAATGCGCGCGACTGCAGCGTTGATATCGACTGGCTCCGCTACCGGCGCAGCGCGCCCAGCCAGTGGCTGGCTAGGCAGGTTGGGACTCCCTAGAAATCCATAGGTCCCCAGCGAAATTGCAGCGATTGCCCCGAGCCCGAGCAACAAGGGAGTGCGGGTCAGCTCGCCCCTGCCAGCTGCAGGGCGGCGGGCCTCGTTCTCTGCGCGCAGCACTTCGCGCGCCAGTTCCGCCCTGGCGCCTGCCGCTTCGGCAGCGCCGAGCAGACCGGAAGCCTCATCGGCCTCAATGCGCGCCAGAACTGTGGCAAAGTGTGAATCGGCTGCGGCGAATTGGGGCCGCGTCGCGTTGACCCTGTGACCTGCCCCTGCGTAAAACAGCGCAGCGCAGGCAATGGCAGTAACGGCAGTGGCGATGAACCAGAAAAGCATGGGCCCTGGATGCTTGGCGCCGGCACGCGGCACGGGAGAGTCATCTATAAGCGCACTGTGGCGAAAAACCACCAAAACACGCAGGCTTGAGGGGGACGGTTTGCCACAGGCTCTGGCTGGTGACCGCCAATGATCGCGACACAATTCGACATTGCCGTCGTGGGCTCGACCCCTTTGGCCATGCTGTTGGCCGGCCTGCTGGCGGGTCAACATCGGCGCCGCGTGATCCAGGTCGGCGAACGACAGTCCGGCCTGCGCCTGCCGCGGGGCTTTGACCTTTCGGCGGGTGCCCTGACCCGGCCAGAAACATGGGCGCTGCTCGACCAAACCGTGCCCGAAACCCTTCGGACGATCAGCAAGGCAGCCGGGCGCGAAAGCTGGTCGCGCGCCAATCCGCTGTTCATCAGCGAAGAGCCCGAAGGGGTGGCGGCGCTCGACCATATCCGGCACATAGCGCAGGGTTTTGGCCACGAGGTCGAGCCGGTGCCCCTTTCGAGCTTGCGTGGCAGCCAGCAAGGCTGGATCTTGCGCGACGTCGCCCTGCTGCACCGGCCGGGGCTGCAGCCGGGCCTTGCGAGCTGGGGGGCCGCGCAAGGGGTGGCCTATCTCGAGGCATCGTTGGCGCATATCTCCGTTGACGGGGATGGCGGAGGCACCCTGTGGAGCGAGGAGTGGCAGGCGCGGGCGAATCATCTTGTCCTTGCCGATGATGAAGCCATTTTGGGCAATGTGCCGCCTGCCGAGCTTGCGACCTTCGCGGCTTTGCGTCCGCGCGCTACCCTGCTGCTCCGGGCGCTGCCGCAACTTGCGGCGCCGCTGGTGCTTCAACTGGATCGAGACATGGTTGTGGTGCAAACAGCCGGTGGGGGCGTTTCGGGAGTAGGCGACGGCGGAGTTGATGAGCTTGCCCCGTCCCTGCGCCAGGTCACCGGCCCACAATCGGGCTGGGTACAGGTAGGCCAGGCCCGCTACCATGCTGTCGCTGGCCCCGATAGCGCTCCGCTGGTCGGTCGCATCAGCCAAACAGGACCCACCATCCTGGCAGGGCTTGGCACCGCGGGCGCGTTCCTCGCTCCAGCATTCGCGCGCTGGCTAGCCGGCGTGGCGAGGCCCCAGGAAGCAAGCTGGATCGAGGCCCGCACCCCGGCGCGCTCGACGCAAAGCTCGGTGGTGACGGAGTTTGGTGCTGCTGCTTTGGAGGCGACGTCTTGAGCCAACAACCCAACAGGCTCGACCCTGCAGGCGGCCACGGTTTTGCCGGTACCCAGATCGATCGAAGCCGCCCTCTGCAGTTCCAGCTCAACGGATATGAGGTGGAGGGCTTTGAAGGCGACACTGTGCTCAGCGCGGCCCTCGCGAGTGGCATTGAGGCGATAGGCCGCTTGGGCGGACGCCCTTTGGGGCTTGGCCCGCGCTTTGCTCCTGCCGTTTCGGTTATCAGTTCCACGGGCTCGCGCGGGCCGGCCGTGCCGATGCAGCAGGCGCCTGCGGTCAATGGCGCCGAGATGGTCACCGATCCCGCAGGGCCCTCAGGCACGTCACCGCTCGGCAGGGTTCGTCGCCTGCTCGGCCCTTCCCGCTCGCTGGACCTGCAGCTGGATCGCCTGGACGCCTTGCCCGAAGCCTGGCGCAATCAGGGTCCCACGCCTGCTGCCCCGTCTGATCTCATTGTGGTGGGCGGTGGGGTCGCGGGGATGACGGCGGCACTGACGGGCCTGGTTCTGGGCCTTGGCGTCACCTTGGTGGAATCATCGCCTTGTCTTGGCGGTTCGGCGCGCCTGTTTGGCACGCAAGAGGGCGAGGAAACTCCCGACGAGAGCATTTCCCGGCTTGTCGCGGCCATTCAGCAAACCGGCAAAATCCGCATTGTCACCCGCGCCCAAGCCTTTGCCGCAGCACCAGGCCTGGTACGGGCGCATGTGGTGGAGGAGGATGGGGGGAGTTGGACCAGCCAGGTGCTGGATTTTGCGGCTCCGCACATCGTGCTGGCCACCGGAACAATTGAACGCCTGCCGATCTTTTCGGGCAACCGGCTGCCTGGCGTCATGACAACGCTTGACGCGTTTGAACTTGCGCACCGCTACGGGGTTTGGCCGGGCCAGTCGGCCCTGGTGGCGACCGTCAGCAATGCAGCTTATCGCTTGGCCATGCTGGCCAGCGATGCCGGCATAACAGTGCGCCGCACGCTTGACGCGCGCCCGCAGCCGCAATCGCGCTTCATTGAATTCTGCAAGGCCTATGGCATCACCATGGCGCCGGGCACCCTGCTCGGGAGCATTGAGCCGGGCGAACGCGAGCGCGGTTTGCGCGCGGTGCCCCAACTCGCCCTTGGCGATTTGGGCCGGCAAGAGGCTCCCTTTGCCGTTGAACGTGTCTTGGTCTGCGGCGGCTTCCAGCCAGATCTGGGCCTTTGGCACATGGCGGGCGGGGCCAGCAGCTGGGATGGAACCACCGCGCGCCTCGTGCCCAAGGGCACCTTGCCCGGCATCGCGCTTGCAGGTGCGGCAGGCGGATATCTCAGCCGGCAGGCTTGCATGATGAGTGGCGCCGATGCTGTTTATGCGCTGACCGGGCAGCAGCGCCCCAAGGTGGAAGAGCGCCTGATCGACCCCTTGTATGAAACCCCCGATGCGCCAACGCCTATCTCGCTGCAAGCCGCAGCCCTGCCGGACAAGGCTTTCTTGAGCGAAAGTGGGCTGCATGTGGTTGCGCCTGCCGCTGACTCCGCCACCGGCATTTTGCGAGGCTGGTTCCTGCATCGTCCCCGCTCTGAGGGGAGCTTGGCCGATGCCCAGTCTCTTGGCGTGGCGGAAGTCGCGGCCGCGGTGCAGCTCGGAACAATTCCAGCTGAAAGCGCTGGCCACGTCGCCCAAGAGCGCGCAGCGGTGATTCCTTTGGGGGACGCCACACCAGCAGCGCCACCTGGTCGGCAGAGCCAGGCTGGACTGGTACCACCATTCCTTGCCGGGCGCTTTGGCAACGACCCCAAGCTCTGGCTAGTGGCCCCGGGCGAAGCTCGGGCGCTGGATCGGGGCGCCTTGATCCACCTCGCCTCGGACCGGAGCGATCCGCGGAACGCCATCGGCGTTGTCGTGGCCGCACTCGATGGCGGCGCCATCGCCCTGATCGGCAAGCCAGGGGCGCAAGTCGGTGAGTGGGCGAGCCTGCGCGATCACGGCGGGGCCATCCCCATCCGCCTTGTCGCGCCCTATCGCGACGACATGGATCTAGCTGCGGCGCTCGGCCGTGGCACGGGCGCGGCGTAGCGTTTCGGCATAGGCAGGATTGAAACGCACCTGCGCCATGGTGATGGCGCCATCCAGCCGCGCGGCAATGATGGGGTTAGGCGGATCTGTCTGCAGCAGTTCAAGATTGTGCTTGCAGTGCAGCTCAAGCGCTTCGCCCGATTGCGCCCAAACCTGATCGAAAAGCGCGTTGACCGCCAGCGACTCCCGACAGGCGCGGATTGCCGCGACGAGATAGATCCCATTGATCGCCGCCAGCATGCGATCGGCATCTGAGCGATCCGCCCCCGACCGGGCGCGTCGCAGGGCAGAGTTCAGGTCCGGCACCACGTCGCGCAGCCGGTCTTCGACCCGCTCGGATGCTAGCTTGACAATGCCGTTCAGTATCCCGCTCCAGCGACTGGCCCGGGCAAATTCGATATTGGCGGTTAAGGCCCGGAGCAAGCGGTGGTAGCGCTCAAGACGCTGACACGCCAGATCCATGTCGGCGAACCCGCTTTGCGGCTGCAGGCCCAGCGCCTGCTGCTGGGCATGGGCGAACGAGGCTTCCACCAGCGGGGCAAACCCCGCCTGGCTGAGACGCGCCTCGCCTGCCCCGCCCGCGGCCTTGATCGCTGCCAACACCATTCGCGCTGGATTGCTGATCCCGGTGAGGATGGCGTGAAACAGCAGCGCCGCAAGCGGCGGATCGGCGAGCGGCAGCGCCCCAAGGGCCCTCCCCATCGCCCCATCATCGCTGATGGCGTTGATCGCCTGACCTAGCGCGTGCGCCTTGCCGAGCAGCGGCCAGCCCCCCAAGCCTGTCAGCACCAGGGGCAGCGCCGCCAAACCAGCCTCGCCGCCCAACTGCGCTCCAAGGCGGCGGGCCGCTTCGGGGTCGCGCGCCGCTGCCGTCATCGCAGCGCGGATGCGGTCAGCTACCACAGCCACTACAGCCAGGAACTCGTCAGCTCCGTAGGGCTGTCCATCAAGCGCAGCGAGCGGGATCAGGTCGGGACAAAGGTCGCGAACAACAAAGCGCCATATCGTGCTGGCGTCTTGCCGCGCAATGCAACTTGATGACGCAAAGGCCAGCCGATGCTCAACCAGTACCGGATCGAGCAGGCCGCCAAAAACGGGCGCCGGCATGACCGCGTCGCCGCCCAATCGCGATGGCGGGGCAGTGGGGTCGGTGCGCAAAGCAGCTTGGGCCATGAAACGGGCGTGCATTGGAGGAATGACCCTCCAATGCTAACCGCGTTCGGTAAACAATCCCTGCTGCACCGACGCGATCAGGCCGCGCCGCGCTCGACGACCCAGTTACCGTTCTGCTCGCGGCAGGCTGTGCCCTTGCGGGTATAGTCCTGCCCGCCGATCTTGACGGAGTGAGTGAAGTCGCGGCAATCGAGGTTGTTGACCCGCACATAGGGGCCTACGCTCACCGCACCGGTTGCACCCTTGTCGCCCGCCCACTGGCGTGGCGCGCCGGGGCGCCCGAACTGTAGCGCATAGAACTGGGCGCTGTTGGCTTCTGCCGAATCCTTTGAGGACATCAGGGCCAGCGCTGCCGGATCCACAAAGCCATTGGCAATGCTGGTGGTTAGCATCGCCTGCTGGGTAGTCTGCGCCGGGCTTGGCGTCGTTGGCGCGGCGATTACTGGCGCCTGGACAATGGGGGCTGTTTGCACCGCCTGGGTCGTGGTTCCGGTGCTCGAACAAGCGGCAAGGCTCGACAGCAATAACGGCAGTACCAGGAATGCTAAACGGTTCATCTGCGGGCTCTCGCGAAGGGGTAAGTGCTTGTTGGGACGCAATGTGGCGGAAATGCGTCAGCCTTTGGCAGCACTCGAGGAGCGCACCGTCGGCAACCGCAGTTCTGCCAGCAACCCGCCCAGCGCCGAACGCTTGAGCTGCAGGCTGCCGCCATACACATCAACCAGTTCCTTGACGATATCCAGCCCTAGCCCGCTTCCCGGCGTCTTCTCGTCCAATCTGACGCCGCGGCGCAACACTTTCTGAGCATCCTCCTCGGACAGGCCGGGGCCGTTGTCCTCGATGCGGATCAACAGGCTCGTAGCGGTGTCGCCCTGCTCGCTGGCCAGCCGAACCCGCACCTCCCCCTTTGACCACTTGCAGGCATTATCCAGCAGATTGCCCGTGATCTCCTCGAGATCGGCTTCGTCGCCGCGGAACCACGGGACTGCCCCACCGGGCGGATCGTAGCGCACATCGATATTGGGGTGGATCTTGCCCATCACCCGCGTCAACCGCAACAGGACGGCCGCCGGGTCGGCCCGCTTGCCAACCACCGAGGTGCGCGCCGCCAGTCGCGCCCGGTCGAGATAAGTGGCCACGAGGCCGCTCATCTTGTCGGTTTGGGCGAGCACCACATCGGCCAGCGCGCCTTGGCGAGTTTCGGCCTCGTTGCGCAACACGGCAATAGGGGTCTTGAGCCCGTGCGCTAGGTTGCCCACCTGATTGCGGGCGCGCTCGATAATCTGCGTATTGGAGCGCAGCAATTCGTTGACCTCTTCGGCCAGGGGCGCGATTTCAACCGGATAAGTGCCGGTCACCGCTCCGCTCTCGCCAGAGCGCACGGCCTCGATCGACTGGCTCAGGCGCGCAATCGGGCGCATGGCAATGCGCGCCACAATGGCGCTCATGATCGCCAGCATTACGCCGACCGCGCCCAGCACGACAAAGGCCTGGCCGCGAAATTCATCCACCAGCTGTAAGATTTCGCTGAGATTGCCGGTCACCACCACCTGGTAAGTGGTCGGGGCAAGTGTAATCGTGCGCTCCACCACCCGCATATTGGTGCCAAAGGCGTCATCCATCACCGCCGTGCGGCGGCCCAGCGCATTGGGCGGGCCCATCATCACCGGCAGATCGATACCCACCACGGAGGTCGAGAGATTGTACAGGGTGCCGTTGGCATCGCGAATTACCCAGTACCAGCCCGAGCGGGGCCGATCAAAGCGGGGATCGGCCAGGGAAATGGCGTTGCTGGTCGGATCACCTGATTCCAGCAAGGCGCCGGCCAGGCTTTCCAGATGGAAATCGAGCGTGTCCGATAGGCTAGTGTCGAGCGCGCGCGAATACAGGTCGGACAGCAAAAAGCCCGTCGCGACCAGCGCCACAACCAGCCAGCCGGCCGACAGCCAGAACAACGACGCCGTTATCGAGCCCTTGCGCTTCAGCGTTGCCGCAGCAGTGCTCACCCACTAGTCCTCGGCGATCTGATAACCCAGTCCTCGCACGGTCTGGATGCAATCCTCCGGCAGCTTCTTGCGCAGCCGCCCCACAAACACTTCGATCGTGTTGCTGTCGCGGTCGAAGTCCTGATCATAAAGGTGCTCGGTCAATTCGGTACGCGAGATCACCTTGCCCTTGTGGTGCATCAGATAGCTTAGCAGCCGCAATTCATGGCTGGTGAGCTTGACCGCCTGCCCATCCACAGTTACCCGCCCTGAACGCACATCGAGCCGCACCGGCCCAGCGGTGATTTCGTTGGAGGCCAGCCCGGCCGCCCGGCGCACCAGCGCTCGCAGCCGCGCCAGCACTTCTTCCATATGGAAGGGCTTGGCCACATAGTCGTCGGCACCCGCATCGATGCCCTGCACCTTGTCGCTCCAGCGATCGCGCGCCGTCAGCAGCAATACCGGCATGGTCTTGCCCCCGCGCCGCCAGCTTTCCAGCACCGAGAGTCCGTCCATCTGTGGCAGGCCGATATCGAGTACCACGGCGTCGTAGGGCTCGGTATCGCCGAGATAATGACCTTCCTCGCCGTCAAAGGCGACATCCACCGCATAGCCTGCGTCAGTCAGCGCTTCCTTGAGCTGGCGATTGAGACTGGTGTCGTCCTCGACCACTAAAATTCGCATGGAGTGCCCCTAATGCTGCCGTTACTGCGCTGATACAACCAGGTTCTGCGCGGCGCCATCGGGACTGAGCACACCGATGACATAAACCAGCCTGCCGCCCTGGTCGCAGACCTGCACACTCAGGATTTCGGCATTACGGTCAACCCCGGCCGAGGCGAGCACGGCATTGAGCGACATGATCTGCCCGCTCGAAACCGCCTCCTGGATCTCGCGCTTATCAAGGCACGCCTGGGCGCTGGCCGGACCCACCCAGGCAAGCGCAAGCACAACAGCTAAAGCAAGGGCGGCGGACATGGGTGGTTTGGGACTCATGGTTCTCATAACGCCACCTTAAAAACATATAACTGAATGTCACATGAATAGGTCAGCGGTGCCTTGGTTCAATACCTTGCCGATGTTCTGCCCCACCGTCCCAATATTGGCGGCGTGGCTGCCGGTCTCCGGGCCCGCCACGCCGCAACGGGCATTAGGTTGATGCGGCATTGGCCTTGAGGCCGCGACGCAACAACAGCACGGCGATCGCCTCCATCATCAAATGGCCCGCCGAACTGCCTTGCAGCGTCGGAACCTCGAGGCCCAGCGCCTGCGCCAGCCCGGTCAGCAGCATGATTGCCGCCACGATATAGGTCTTGTAGCCACTGAGAAACGTCATGCTCGTGCTCCGGTTTTTAGTGGAAATGGGGGCAGCCGGGCTCCAATCGAGCGCCGTCTGCCGGATAGCGGCGACGCGGGCGGTCCAGCCCTTGCCGAACACGGAAAAGGTGGAAAGCTCCGAGAGGAACTGCAGCCGGCGTCCACACAGGGCATCGATCAGTTCGTCCGCGCCCTCGCGCGCAACGCGCTGCCCCACCGCCCTTAGGGTGACCGGGCCGACGGTGCCATCCCGCGCCACGCCCAGTTCGGCCTGCAGCGTCTTGACGGCTCGGCTTGGTCCCGAATGAACGGCAAAATCGAACAGCGCCAAGTCTAGCCCCAAGGGCAGCGTGTCAGCGCCGACGGGGGCCCAGTATTGGGCGCGGTAAATCTGCGCCGCTTCGGCCCGGCTCAAATTACGGACAGCCCCGACGGGCAGCGCCGTTGCCGGGCTCACTCCGCGCCAGGCGGCGAGGGTTTGCCGGGTGATACCCATATTGGTTGCCCCACCGGGATCATCGGGGTGGTCGGCAAAGCCGCCTTCATGGCGCAGCACCTGCGCCAGACACCGCTCGAACTGCTCTTCAGCCACCAAACACGCCCTCCGCCTTATGGCCTTCGCCCAGCACAGCGCTGAGCTGGCACACCGAAAATTGGAATTGTGCGGCCGGACCGCCCCAGTCGCTGAGCTGGTCTGCAAGTGGGTAGCTCCACTGCGCCGCGCCGGTTTCCACGACCCGCCGAACCGCCGTGCCTGCCCGGATCGTGATCCGATAGGCTTCGGGCAGGTGATCAGGCGACGGGGCAAAGCCCTGCCCGCCATTGGCGTCGAGCCGGTGACGCGGCCGCCAGTGCAGCACGATTGCTCCAGTGGCACTATCCCGCTCCGCCGTGAGTTCGGCTGGCGGCAGCGGCAAGGCCGGCGCGCTGGTCACGGCGACATCGAGCTCCGTGCCCGTCAGGTCGCCCGCTCCGGCGTAACAGCGCAGCAGGCGCTCCTGCCCCAGCCATTGCCGCTCAAGCTCCACCCGCCCGACCCGGCCATCCAGCAGCATCGCGGGCGTGCCGGCAGGGGTGTCACCCATCGTGCCAGCGGTGCCCGCCTGTCCGCGCAACAGGCGGTGCAAGCGGAAGTGGCCAGCGCCGAGCAGCTCGGCCTGGGCAAAGCCGATGATCTCCCAGGTTCCTGCCTGGCTTTGCACCGCCAGCTGGTTGGCGCCGGCCAGAACGGCCGCGTCGCTGGCGCTGGCCAGATGGCCCCCATGCAGCCGGATTTCCAGCGTGTTGGCATCGTCCCACAGTCCACCCGCTGCCGCGGGCAGGCTCGCGACCAGTTCGCCCAGAACGGCCGCGCGCGGCAGCTGCGCTACCGGGGCACCGGTGACCTCATCGGCCACAGTGATTGCCCCCGGCCAGGGCCTGGCAAAGGCGCCGATCACCAGCCGTGTGGCCAGCGGGTCGGCGCCCAATCCAGGCAGTTGCGCTGCCAGCACCAGTGGCAAGGCGCGGGCCTGCGCGGCCTGGCTCGCGGGCGCCCGCTGCTCGGCAACGGTCGTCACCGGCACCGGTTGAGGCAAAGTGCGCGCCGTCACCTGCCGCGCCAGCCCGTCGCGAATCTCGCTGATCTCGAACGGCCCTTCGGCCAATCCGGCGATCTGCACGAGATCGCCAGGCTCCAGCGCCAACTGATCGGGCGCGAGGGTGAGGGTCAGCGTTTCGCGCTCGGCGGCCGCTGCCCCCAAAAGGGTTTCGGCAGCCACCCGGGCGCCGGCGCCATCGAGCACCAGCGCCACCGACTGCCCGCTCAGGGGTCCCTCCCCGCTCCGCATCGCCGTCACGGTCCCCGTCAGGTAATCGCGCTCGCGATCCAGATAGGACAGCGCCAGCCGCCCGGGCGCTTCGGCACTATCACCACGCCGGCGCGACAGCACCGGCCCTTCCGCCCGCACCAGCGCATCCGGCTCGATCCTCACCGCCTCCCCGCGCAAGGGGCGGCCGGAATGCAGTCCATCGACGTGGCTGCGCAGGCGCAGGCCGCTCACCTCGAGCACCGGCTCGATCGCCTCACGGCCGGTGCTGGCATCGCCCAGGAGATAGCCCGCCACAAAGGGCAGCGCCGGCTCGGCGGTCAGCGCGACGCCATGCTCGGCCGCGACCGCCGCCAGCAGTTCCTGGCTGCTCGCGCCGCCCAGTCGTCCTGTCAGCCAGTGGCCGGTGCGGTGATTGACGCCGTCGGCCCAAATCTCGTCCAACGCCGGAAAGGCGGGATAAGGCCGGGCGTCCCAGGTCCAGAGATAAATGCGCCCGACATCCACCATCCCCGCCGGATTGTTAGCCGGGTCGCGCCAGAACCTTTGCTGGGCGCGCAGGAACTGCCGCTGGATCAGCGGATCGGGGGCGCCGCTCGAAAAGAACGGCCGCCCGCTTTCAGCGCTTTTCTCGTCGCCAAAAATATTGGGCTGGTTGGCTCCCTTGTCGACCGCCCCACAGCCCAGTTCGTCGCACCAGGCCGCCGCCCATTGCGGCCCGCGAAACCGGTCGGGGTCGGAGGCGGACATCAGATGTGCCTCGCTGCCATTGGGCCAAGTGAGCACCGTGCCCTTGAGGGTTGGTCGCTCGGCCCGGGCATGCACGGCCAAGAGCCCACTTTCCCCCTTCACCATCACCGCCATGGCTTCGGTCATGGTTTCACCCACCAGCGCAATTGGAGACACCCCACTTTGCGCCAGTTGCTTGACCCATTCGGCGCCGGCCCGCGTCTTGCCCGAACCGCGCCCACCCAGCAGCAGCCAAGTCGTCCATTCGCCATCGGGCGGCAATTGCGCCGTCCGCGCCCAGGCCGGCCAATCCAGCAACAACTTCCTCGTCGAAACGTCGCCCAGCTTGGCCGCGGCTTTTTGCAGCTCAGCCTTTGGTGAGAGCATCGATGCGCTTGGCCAGCTTGCGCCTGAGGTCCTGCATTTCGCGCGTTTCGGCATCGTCCACCTTGCCGGCGCGCTCGGCCCTCTGCATGCCGATCAGCTCCTTGAGGTTTTTGGCGAGGCCGCCCAGCACATTGACTTCCTTGTCCACGCCGCCACCCATGCTTTGCTCCAGTCCGTCCAGTTGGGCTTCCAGCAGCGCCAGAAGCTTGTTGATCAGGATATTGCGATCGGTCACCTCGCCATCGGGCCGCTCCCAGCGCGACTTCCATGCCCGCTCGAGAAGCTGCGCCATGGGCACGCCATGCTTGCGGCAGATCGCGTTGCGGGTAAGCACCAGTTCCTCGTAATCGATCCGCACTGCGGGCCAGTCGATCTCGAGGCCCGGCAGGGCTGCCGTGCTTGGTTCATCCATCAATGACTCATTTGTGAATCGATCTTAACTTTTATGCGGAACGGCTTGGTTCCTCGCTGGATTCACTCGTGCGGAACACGCAGGCCCCGGGAGGCTCCGATGTCGTCCGCCATTCGCCATATCCATTACAAACCCGAGTTCAGAGAGCTATCGGTGTGGTTCGGCCCCGAGGGGCGGCGCTATAAATATGCCGATGTGCCCCTCGAGGTATTCAACGCCTTTGCCGAGGCTCCCTCGCGCGGAAAATTCTTTAACAGCCAGATCCGCGGCCATTACCCCGCCGCCCTCGTGGACCCCAGCGAAAAGCGGATGCGGCGCTGGCAGGCGATCCGCTCGGCCTGAGAGCCGCCGCCCCCCGTATTACCCACTTTTCTGATCGTGGCATAACCATACCATCCCAGCGTCACGCGGGGATAAGTTGTTTGGCCGGAGCTATCGAAAAGACTTCAGCGGGCCGGACCGAACCGGCGCGCCGCATCGAGCGCCAGGCCCAGTCCCACACTGCCCAGCACATTGGTGCGCACCAGTTCCGCCTCTGGAAACAGCGCTTCTAGCCGTCCGGCAATGGCGGGCACCTGCGTTGAGCCGCCCGTCAGGATCAAACTATCTATCGCCCTCGCCCCTACCCCGGCGCGGCGCAGCACTTCGGCAATCGCCGCTTCGAGCCGCTCAGCCGAACCATTAAGAATATCGAATAGCTCATTGCTACCAATCTCGGTTTCGATCCGTCGGTCGCGCACGGGAAAGCTGAACCGCATTTCGGGTTCGCTCGAGAGCGCAATCTTGGCCGCTTCCACCGCCCCCACCAATTGGTGCCCCAGTCGATCCTCGACTACCCCGATCAGCGCTTCGACCTTTTCGGGCTCGCGCGCTTCGCGGGCGGTGCCGCGCAGGTCGCGCAGGCTTTGGGTGGTGTACAGCCGGTTGATCCGGTGCCAGGTGGCCAGCTCATGATAGGGCGCCACCGGCAGAAAGCGCTTGCCATCCTTGGTCTGCGTGCCCAGCCCCAGATGCGGCATCACCTTGGCGACGGCCAGCAGGCGGTCGAAATCGGTGCCGCCGAGATGCACGCCGCCGGTCGCCAGAATGTCGTCGCCCCGCTCGGCCCGCTTTGCCCGTTCGGGCCCGACCCGCACCAGCGAAAAGTCCGAAGTACCGCCGCCCAGATCGACGATCAGCGCCAGCTGCTCGCGCGCCACACCCCGCTCAAAGTCGAGGGCAGCGGCAATGGGCTCGAACTGGAACGCGATCTTGGCAAAACCCTGTGCGCGCGCCGCGGCTTCCAGCTGGTCCTGCGCTTGCCGGTCCGCCACCGGATCGTCATCAACAAACTGCACCGGCCGGCCCAGCACCACCTGCTCGACAGGTTCCCCCAGCGCCAGTTCGGCGCGCCGCTTGAGCTCGGCGATGAAGATCCCGAGGATCTCGTCGAACCCCATGCTGCGCGCCTTGATGCGCGTCTTTTCCGCAAAGAGACTGGTGCCCAGCACGCTCTTGAGCGAGCGCATCAGCCGCCCTTCGGCGCCCGACACATATTGCGCCACTGCCGCCCGGCCGAACTGCACCGGCTCGTCGTCGAACGGGAAGAACAGCACGCTGGGGATGGTTTCGTTGGCGCCTTCGAGCGGCAACAGATGCGGCACGCCGTCCGCGTCCACCCGCGCAAAAGTCGAGTTGGACGTGCCAAAATCGAGGCCACAAGCGTGTATCATGGAAAAAGTAACCGAAAGCCGAGCGCGGGGGAAAAGCGGGGACGGCTTCCTTAAGGGCTTCGCGGGCCGAGGGGAACCCTCCCCTATGCCGCACGCCGCGACAAAGCGCGCAACTCGGCCACCGCAATTCGCGCCAGGCCGCCGCGTTGCGCCTTATGCAAGCCGTTGGCGGCCCGGCGCAGCACTTCGCTTGCCGGCCAATGCTCCGGCGCCGCACTCACCAGCCCGACGCTGGTGGTCACCACGCCGGCGTGGCTTTCCTTGTGGCTCAGCCGGCAGGCGCGGACGGCATCAACCAGATGACGCGCCAGCTTGCGGGCCGCGCGCCGCTCAACGCCGGGCAGCAGCACCAGAAATTCATTGGGTCCGAAGCGCAGGAAACCGATCTCGCCATGCGGCAAGGCGGAGCTGATTGCCTCGCCCACCAGCAAGGCGCAGTTTTCGGCGGCTGCGGGGCCATAAGCGGCCAGAAAATCGTCCTTGCGGTCAATCGCCAGCAGGAGCAGGCTCACCGGCCCGCCTGCACGCTGTGCGGAGCGCCAGGCCCAGTGCAGGGCCGCCTCAGCCTGCTGGTCGACCGCCGGGCGGGACAAAGTGACGAGCTTGCTGCCTTGTTTCGCCGAGGCTTGCGACCATGCTCGCGTCAGGCTCTCGAGGGCCACGCGCACGCGGTCCCAGTAAAACCCTGTATCCCCGCCAGAAAGAAGGTCGGTCATGCCCGGCTCCGTACCCAGTTGAACTGCCGCCTTGTTGCACCAGTCATGGTTAAGGCAGCGTCAGCCAGTATGGTGAACAGAGGGTTAAAGGCTTTCCGGCGGCTCCCATTCGGGCCAGTCCACCGCATGCTCTTCCCACTCGTCGGGCGCCACCGAGCGCTCGTCAAAAGTGCGCCCCTTTACCGAAACCCCGACATCCACCACGGTCTGCGGATCGCCCGAGACCAGCGGATGCCACCAGGCCAGCCCCTTGCCCTCGGCCAGCCGCCGATAAGCGCAGGTCGTGGGGATCCACTTGATCTCGGTCACATTGGTCGGGGTCAGCTTGATGCAATCGGGGACGATGGCCTGCCGGCCGGGATAATTGGTGCAGGCGCAGCTGTCGCCATCGAGCAGCTGGCAGCGCACATCGGAGGTTATCAACAGCCCGCTTTCTTCATCCTCGAGCTTGATCAAACAGCAACGACCGCACCCGTCGCAGAGCGCTTCCCACTCGGCGTCGTTCATTTCTGCGAGCGTTTTTTCTTCCCAGAAGGCCATGCGATCCTAGTGCTTGGTTGAGCGTGTTGCGGGTTTGCCCTTGCGGGCGCGGCGACGCAATCATATTCCAGCGATTGTGTTGCCTTGCGGTGCTAAGGTGGACAACACTGCGTGAGCCAGCCGGGGTTGCCTCTTGTCCGATCCATTCTACACCAAGCAGAAGCGTCGCACCAAGGGTGGCATGCTCGCCGCCGATGCTTGGCTGGATTCCTCGCTTTATGAATTCTGGCATTGGCTGGGGCGCGGCTATACGCGCTTTCAGGACTTCATGTCCATTTTCCATGTCGCGGGCATCAAGCGCTTCTTTGTCGAGATCCTTTCGGACGCCTTCAGCTTCGGGGCCATCGGCGCCGTCCTGATGACGGCCCTAGCGCTGCCGGCCTTCAATGCCACCGCTTCGGGTGAATACAACAAGGCCGAGGACTACTCGGTGATCTTCCAGGACCGTTTCGGCAACGAAATCGGTCGCCGCGGCATCCGCTCGGACGATTCCGTGGCTCTCGCTGATATGCCGGACTATCTGATCAAGGCGACCCTCGCGACCGAGGACCGGCGCTTTTACGAGCATTTCGGCATCGATATCGTGGGCACACTGCGCGCCCTGGTCAGCAATGCCGCGGGCGAAAACTCCACCCAGGGCGGCTCGTCCATCACCCAGCAGCTCGCCAAGAACCTGTTCCTGTCCTCTGAGCGCACGCTCGAGCGCAAGATCATCGAGGCCTATCTCGCCCTCTGGCT
This sequence comes from Devosia sp. 1566, assembly GCF_004005995.1. Classification (NCBI taxonomy): domain Bacteria; kingdom Pseudomonadati; phylum Pseudomonadota; class Alphaproteobacteria; order Hyphomicrobiales; family Devosiaceae; genus Devosia; species Devosia sp. 1566. The sequence goes on along the minus strand of NZ_CP034767.1, from coordinate 886,746 downwards.
CGAGTGGCACTATACCAAGGACGAGATCCTCAAGCTTTATTTCGACCGCGCCTATATGGGCGGCGGCAATTTCGGCGTCACCGCCGCCTCCGAATACTATTTCGGCAAGCGGGTGCAGGATATCACCCTCGCCGAAGCGGCCATGCTCTCGGGCATGTTCAAGGCCCCTACCCGCTATGCCCCGCATGTGGATTTGGCCGCCGCACGCGGTCGCGCCAATCTGGTGCTGACCAATCTCGTGGCCTCCAGTTTCCTGACCGAAGGGCAGGTCACCGCGGCCCGTCGCCACCCCGCCGCGCCGATCGATCGCAGCGAGGACATCAACTCGCCCAATTACTTCCTCGATTGGGCCTTCGAAGAAGCCAAGCGCCTGATCGAAGCGTCCAACCACACCTCCAACAATTTCATCGTCCGCACCACGATCGACACCACTTTGCAGAAATACGCCGAAGAAGCGGTGACCTCGGTGGTGCGCGAAAATGGCGAGCAATATGACGTTGATCAGGCCGCCATGGTCGTTACCGACACCAATGGCGCCATTCGCGCCATGGTGGGCGGCACCGATTACGGCAAGTCCCAGTTCAACCGCGCCATTGTTTCTACCCGCCAGCCCGGCTCGGCCTACAAGATCTTTGTTTACGCCGAAGCCTTCGAGCAGCTGGGCCTGACGCCCAAGGACACCATTACCGACCGTCCCGTCTGCATCGGCGACTGGTGCCCGCAGAACTATGGCCGCAACTACAAGGGCAATGTCTCGCTGGAATCGGCCTTTGCCCAGTCGCTCAACACGGTGCCGGTGACGCTTTCCATCAAAACCGGGCGCGAGCCTATTGCCGACCTGTCCCACCGCATGGGCCTACGTGCCGATTACCCCGTGACCCGTTCGCTGGCCCTGGGCGTGGCCTCGGTTTCCGTGCTCGACATGACCTCCTCTTATGCGGTGCTGGCCAGCGGCGGGCTCAAGACGCCCGCTTATGGCATCACCCGCATGTCGACCCTGACCGGCGAGGTCGTGTTCGAGGCCGATCCCGAAGCGCCGCGCGAACGCATCTTGAGCGAAACCACGGCGGCCAACATGAACCACATGATGCGCACCGTGGTCACTGGCGGCACGGGCCGTCGCGCCGATGTGCCCGGCGTTCCCGCCGTCGGCAAGTCGGGCACTACATCCTCCTATCGCGATGCCTGGTTCTGCGGCTTTACCGGCAATTTCGTTGCCGCTGTCTGGTTCGGCAATGACGACTACCGGCCCACCAATGACCTCACCGGCGGCACCCTGCCCGCTATGGCCTGGCAAAAATTCATGGCTTATGCCCACACCAATATCGAGGTGCTGCCGGTATTTGGCGTCGATTTCACGCCCGAAAACGTGGTGATCGCGGATGCCGATGCCGCGCTCGAAGAGCCGCCCGAGCAGCGCCCCCCAAGCCTCACGCCCGAAGCTGCGCGCAAGCTGATCGACATGGCCGACCGGCTGGGCTCGACCCTGCGGGCCAACCAGCCCGTAACGGACCAGGCAGCCGCGCCAGCGACTGTTCCCACCCAGGCGCTGTAGCGGGCGGGTGCCGGCAATCAAATGCCGGGAACGCGACACTATGCGCTTTCGCCGCCCCGGCCTCATTGCTATAGCCATGCAGGTCCTTCGACCCGCACAGGTTCAGCCGTCCATGCCGTCACGTCCCGTTCCGAGCCGCTGACCCGTGCGCTTTGTGTTTCGCTTGCTGCTGTTGTGCGTCATCGCCCTGGGGGTTGGCTTTGGGCTGAGCTATTATGCCTTGACCGATGGGCGCATGTTCACCGTCAGCCAGCTCGGCCCCTGGACGGCCTGGCCCGATGTGGGCTCGCCCAACCCCAATCCCTATACCAGAGCCCATTTGACCCGCGAAGCGGCCCTGCAGCTTGGCCAGGCAGAAGGCCTCCACTTCGTCGCCAATGTCGACAGCGCCGGCGAGCCCTTGTGGCGCAACTGCAGCTATCTCATTGAAGGACGCACACCCCAGGCGACGTTCTGGACTCTCGTGGCGACCGACCCCGCCGGCATCAATGTTGCCGTGCCCGATGGCCCGCTGGCGCTACGCTCCACCGGTATCGTGCGCGAAAATGACGGCTCGTTCCGCATCCATGTCGGCACCACGCTTGCCCCTGGCAACTGGCTGGAACTTGCGGGCGAAGGACCGTTCACCCTGGGGCTGACGCTCTACGACACCGCCGTGTTCACCGGCTTTGGTGCCACCGGCGATACCATGCCCGCGATCCAGCGGGGGGCATGCACATGATCCGCACCCTGATCTGGGCCATAGCGGGCGTGCTACTGGGGGGCATCATCCATATCGTGGTGATCCTGTCCCTGCCGCTTGTCGCCGAGGAAACCTTGTGGACGCGGCTCCAGGCGCTGGGCGCCGAAAACCGCATCGTCATCCTGCCCCCGGTCGTTGCCGGCCAGCCCAATCCGCTCGAACTCGATCCCGAGCTGGTTTACGGCATCTGCCGCATCGATCTGGCCGAAGGCCCCGCCTATATGAGCGGCCTGCTGCCCGACGCCTTCTGGTCGCTGGCCATTTTCAATTCCGCTGGTGTCGTGACCTATGCCACCACCAATCGCGATGGCATCGGGCAAACGCTCGAATTGGGCGTCTTCAATGCCGCCCAAACACGCCTCCTTGCCCAGCAGCAGCTCGATATCGCCGAAGGGCTGCTGGTGGTGGAAGCCACCTCCGACCAGCTCTTCGTCGTTATTCGCCTCGCCCCACCCCATGGCGTGATGCGGCCGCGCTTTGAAGCCGAGCTCGCCAAGGTGCAGTGCGGCAATCGCGGCACGCCGTCCTAGGCTGGCCTATTTGGGCAGCACCACTTCCCGGTCGATATGCTGGGTCTGGTAGCGCGAGGGGATCGTGCCTTGGCTGCGGCCGACAATCAGCGCTCCGGCGCCCCCGCAGAAATCCCGGCGTTTGGCCCGGCTGACAAAGTCCGCCATCCGGCGCAGCACCGCATCCACTTCCACTGATTGCTCATGGGGCGTTTCCACCAGCAACTGGTTGAGGGCGAAATTGTAGGATTGAAAGCGGTAATCAAGCGCGCGCACGAACCAGTCGATCCGCGCCGTGTTCTCGGCCTTGCGCGCCGCCACATCGGCCCGCTCCCCCGCCCCGACACTGCTCAAGGTCGCCGCAGCAATGGCGCGCTGGCGATCCACCTCGATCACCGCGCAGATCGCGAGGAATGTGCCGGGCACCGTATCCAGATCGGCCTCGATATGCCGGCCCACCGTGCTGTAGCGCACGCGCGATGATTGGTACTCGGTGCGGCGCAGCCAATTGTAATAGCGATCGATGTCGAAGCGGGTGTCGAGGTCCACCGCAATGCGCGTGCGCTGCAGCTCGGTGGCATAATCGAAGAACCAGTCCTTGGTATGGGGCGCCACGAGGAACCGCCAGACGCGGTTATGCATCTGCGTTTCCTGGTCCGTAAGGTTGAAGCTGGAGACCGGCTCGTCGCGTGCATCGGCCAAAACCTTGCCCGCTTCGGGCAGCAACACGTCATGGGTATAGCTCGGGCGTGCGCGACCAAAATCGCCCGTGGGCCGCGGCGCACAGCCTCCCAGCAGCGCGGCAACCAAGAGGCAGGACCAACCAAATTTGCCGATGGCGCTGCTAGCCACGACGGCGCTTGGGCCGGGACGGATCGCGCAGGTCCGCCGGCGGACAGGTGGTGCCGCGTTCATAGCGCACTCCGGTAAACAGCAAAATCTGGGCGTTGCCGCAGGGTTTGCCCGCGGCCGCCGCTGGTCGTTCGCGCAGTTCGAATTTGACGAGCTTTCCCAAGCTAGCCTCCAATGTGTTCGGCTCCCCCGTCCCTAGCGGGGGCAGCATGCACGGCTAAATCTGTATCGGCGAAACGCCCCTCGCGCCTGGGCCCACTTAGCGAACATCATGGTTAATAGTCCGCTAACGAATTGGGGGCAAAAGTGGAAACACGCCCGATTTGTGCGCAGCAGCAGTTGACGGTCCGCGAACATGCTTGGCTTCCAGCCCTACGAAACCTTTCAGCTCTTGGTCGAAAACGGCGGCATCGAGCGCACCAATACGCTGCTGATTGCCGCCTGCGACGCTTATGCCCGCCGCGGCAAGCCCACCCCGGTGGAACTGGACCAGTTCGAGGCGCTGGCAAGCCGCCTTTTCCCCGCCGCCAGCCCCCAGGCGCGCGCCAAGGGCGCCGCCATCCTGGGCAAGGCCGATCTCCTGTCCCCCGCCCTTGAGCGGCTCGTGACGGCCCATATCGGGGACGACCTTCAGGCCTTTCTCGAAGCGGTGCCGGCGCTATCCGAAGACACTATTCTCGAGATCATCGCGGACGGGGATGTCGGCGCCGCCGCCATCCTTGCGGGCCGGGACGATCTGTCCAATGCCGCGCTGGCCAAGCTTTTTGGCCTCAATTCGCGCAAGGTCTACCGCGCCCTCGCCGCCAACGCGGCCATCGTGCCGCGCGGCGCTTACCTCAGCGCCCTGGCCCGTTCGGCGCAAATGGACCATGTGGTCGCCCAAACCCTCGCCAAGCGCGAGGATTTCGATGCTGGCCTTTTGGCGCCGGCCTTCTTTGACCTCTCGGACGATGACCGCATCAAGGTCATCCAGTCCTTTGCCAACCGACCCACTCCGCTGGCACCGATCAAGAAGACCATCGAGCAGATCTCGGTCGCCAACCAGGAACTGACCCGGGCGCTGATGAAGCTGTTTTCCGAAAACCGCCGCCCGGAAGTGACGCGCCTCCTCAGCCAGATCACCGGGCTCGATGAAGTGCGCTGCGGCCAGATCGCCCACGACGTCACGGGCGCATCGCTGTTCGTGATCCTACGCGCCTTTGGATGCTCGGCCTATGAGGGTCTCAAAGTGCTCATCCACGCCACCAGCCACGACAGCGATCGCTCGCGCGCCCTGGGTGATTTTGCCACCCTTTTCAGCACCGTGCCGGCCGACGCCATGGCCTATCTGATGAGTGCCTGGCGCGGTGAAGTGAACCTGCTCGAGCTCAACAAGCCACAATACCAGCCGCAATCGCAGCGCCGCTTGCTGTCGGCCAGCCAATCGTCAGCAGTCAACGGCGCCGTCGAAAGCGCCGCGCGCCTCGGCATTAAGCGGGCAAGCTAGGGGACGATCTCGATCCCGGGATCATCGCCACGCAGATCAAGGCTCAACACCCACAGATCGGGATCGAACCGAGCTTCCTGGGCGATGCGCTCGCGGATCTTGGCGGGCTCCACGCGGCTGAAGCGGCGCTGAAACACCAGCCCGGCCTCGTCGCCTCTGCTGGCCATGGGCGCGGGGGTAAACAGCGAGCCGGTGCCATCGAGATGATCCACCTCGATGAACACCTGCCCGGCAATTGGGTCGCCCCTGCGCGACACTACGCAGATATGGCCCAGATCATTGTGCCGGCGCACAAAGGCTCCACACCATAGATCGCTGCGCAGCGGTCCCACTTAGATCGAAGCGCCCGCTTCTTGCAGCAGGCCGAGCAGGTCGGGATTGACCTGTCCGGTCACGCGGTAATTGTGGAAATTCTCGAATTCGCGGATGGCCTTGGCCGTTTCGGCGCCAGGGTGCCCGTCGATGGGGGCATGGAAAAACCCAAGGCTCGCGAGCCCGCGCTGGATCTGGCTCACCAGCTGCTTGTTGTTGGCTGGTGGCAGGCTCGTGGCCGCCATCACCTGGTCGGCCGGGTCGCTGCCCGCCAAAGCCGATTGCGCAGGCGGCGCGATCTCTTCGAGCGAAGCGACCTGGATCGGCTCGGGCATGGGCTGGGCGGGCGGGGCCTGCACGGGAGCGGCGGCCGCCACCTGTGCGGGTGCGGCAACAGCGGTGGGCGCAGGCTGGCTGCCGCCATCGGCGGCGGCAACGATGGAATCGATGCTTTGCGCGGCGGCGGTCACCACCGGATCGGCCTTGCGCGTCACCGGCGCAACAGGCGCCAGCGGCGGCAAGCCGGTTTGCGCCTGCGGCTGTGCCGCAGCAACCTGCACGGGGGCCACCGGCGCCGGCGCGGGCGCGGGCTGCACCTGCGCCGCCGGCTGCACCTTGGAGGCCACGCCGTTGCTGTCGGATTGGAGAATGGCCTCGATCACCGCGCGGGTCATGGCGCCGGTCGGCGTCATGCCGTTGCGTTCTTCAAAGGCGCGAATCGCCCGGGCCGTGCGCGGGCCATAGTAGCCGTCGACCATTCCGTCAAAGAGCTTGAGTTCAACCAGCCGCTTTTGCAGCTCGAACACTTCGGCATTGCCCACCGGCTGGTCGGGCACTTGGGGCGCGGCCACCGGCTTGGACACGGTGCCCGTGGTTTGCGGCACCGATTCGGGTATGGCCTGCAGTTGTGGTTCGGGTCGTGCTGCGACTGGCACCGGCACGGGCACCGCCTCGGCCAACTCGCCGCCCGCCTCGCCGAAGAACGGCGCGGGATGGTGCCGGGTCTGGAAGTAAAGCGCATTGCTGGCCGCCAGCGCCGTCAGGGTGACCAGCGCCAGCAGGCCTGTCGAGGCCAGCGGAGCGCGCATATAGCGAGAAAGTGTCCAGAGCCCCGCGCGACCCAAACTGGTCGCCACGGCGCTGCCCGCCAGGAGAGGCAGGCGCGAGATGGTCGTTGCCGTCATTGCGCTTTTCTTTTTTCGTCTTGCCATGAACTGATTGGGGAAGAGACCGGCTCACGATGGAGGGGCGTTACGGCGGCAGTGTCCTCTACCTTTATTGCCGGACCGTTTACCGGCAGCAAGACCGTAACGGTTGTCCCCGCTCCAATTTCGGAAAGTGCCCGCAGCGTGCCTTCATGCAATTCCACCAAACCCTTGACGATGGAGAGCCCCAGCCCCGTGCCCTCATAGCGTCGGGTCAGCCCTTCATGGGCCTGGAAGAAGGCTTCGCCCAGCCGGCTCAGGGCCTCGGGCGCCATGCCGACCCCGGTGTCGCTGACCGACAAATTGAGGCACTGGCCCTGGCGCTTGAGCGATACGGTGACGGTGCCCCCGTCATGGCTGAACTTGATGGCGTTCGACAGCAGGTTCAGCAGGATCTGCCGGCAGGCGCGCTCATCGCCAACCAGGGCCGGAAGCTTGGGCGCAATATCGGCAACGATCTTGATGCCCCGCTGGCGCGCCGATGCTTCCACCATTTGCATGCAGGGCTCGATAATATCGGCCGCCACGAAGGGCTCGGTCTGCAGCTCGAACTTGCCCGCCTCAAGCTTGCTCATGTCGAGCAGCATGCGCACCACTTCGAGCAGATGCCGCGCGCCCTGATGGATCAGGCCGGCATATTCGCGATGTGTAGGCGACAATTCGCCGCCGATGCCACTGGTCATCATTTCGGAAAAACCAACCACGGCATTGAGCGGCGTGCGCAGCTCATGGCCGATCGTGGCAAGGAAACGCGACTTGGCGGTGGAGGCTTCCTCGGCGATTCGCTGGGCTTCGCGCATGGCCACTTCATTGTCCTTGCGAGCCGTGATGTCGCGGAACAGCGCCACAACTTCATAGCCGCCTTCGCTAGGCAGATCCTCGCGCACCGGCGAAAAGCTGGCTTCCACCCAGATATAGCGGGGCAGCTTGGTGCCACCGACCGGATCGTCCTGGCGCATGCGCACTTCCACGACGCGCGACTTGCCGGCCTTGTTGGCGTCGGAAAATGCCGTGAGGTAGATCGGGCGGTCCAGCACATGAAGCCGTTCGCTCAGCGAAGCGCCGCTCAGTTCATAGCGCCGGCAACCAAACAGCGTTTCCGAGGAGCGCGAAGCGAGCAGCACGTCGCCCTCGCTTGAAAAGCGAATCACCGAATCACGCACATGCTCGATCAGGTGCCGGTAGGCGGTGACCTGGGCCTTGTCGTAAACCTCGAATGCCGCCCCGATGCCGTGGGCGGTATAGGCAACCATCCCGGCGCAAGTGATGAAGGCGAGGCCCGAAACGATCCCCAGCATGGTTTGAGGCACATCGGCGCCACCAAAGCCGGCCACTGAAGCCGCCATCCCGCAAGCCAGCACGCCGGCCAGCAACAGCCAGCTCAGCTTGCGCAGCGAAGAGCGCGCCAGCAGCGAAGCATGGACCGGGGCGATCAAGGCAATGGTGAGCCCCGTATCGACCAGCATCGGGTCGACCAGGGTCAGGATCAGACCAGCGCCCAGAATGCCGAATACCTGGCCGGCAGCGGCCTGCTCATATTGGCGGCTGGCATGGAAGGCCAAGGTTGCCATGCCAATGCCGAGGCCGATCGCGACCACAACAAAGGGGAGCGCCCGCCCACCGACCAGCCAGAACACGGCGAAGGGCATGGCCAGCACCGAGGCCAGCAGCAGCAGCCGGGCATTGTCGCCAATGGTCTTGCGGCGCAGCATTTCCGGGCGGTGCCCGGATCCGGCAACGGCCAGGCTCATCTCTTTGCTTGCGCCGAAAGAGTAGAGGCTACGCATATACTTACACTCGCACTTAAGGTCCCGGGGAAGGGTACCGGGACACCGCGCCGGGGCAGTTCGCCACTGGCTTGGATACTGACTGCACCCTGCAACCCAAGAGCTAAGAGCGCCTTAAATGACCGGTGTGACGCGGAGCTTTGGCGCCGATCCGGGGCGGCTTTCTCCCGGTAGCGTAAACAAGGTGTGTGCATGGGAAATCTGTTAAGCAGCATTTGCATCAAAGCTTATCGAACACCCCGGCTGTGGTTTAATGGCGCGCGGAGGCAGGCCCTTTCGGGCAACCGCGGAAAACATGATGTTCTTGCTGCGCTCAATGTTCTGGCTGTGTCTGGCCTATATGGTGATCAAGCCCGGTGCCGATCTCGCGCGCATGGGCTCGGACCTGTCAGCCACGGCTGTTGCGGCCGGTCGCCAGGCCGCCTCCCACGGCGTCGCACAAATCACCTGCACCAGCCTTGAATGCGCCGGCGGCAAGGCACTGCTGTCGGGAGCCCTTGCGGCTTCTGCACCAGCAACGCCACCCACGCTGGCCCCTGCCCCGCCGATCGCCGACGCCGTGCCCCTGCCGCGGCCACGTCCGCGCCGCAGCTAACGCATTGCATCTGGAAAAGGCGCTTGCGGTACCCTAGTTAAAAGGCATGAGCGAGCCACAAGCCTTCCAGGACATTGCCGAAAACCTTTCCTTCCTTGACGACTGGGAGGATCGGCTGAATTACGTTATCGAGCTTGGCCAAGCCCTGCCCCCCATGCCGGACGCCGACAAGACCCCGGAAAACAAGGTCAAGGGTTGCGCGTCCAATGTGTGGCTGGTGTCGGAGGCCAATCGCGGGGGCGATTCTGCCACCATGACCTTCAAGGGCCAGTCCGATGCCATCATCACCAAAGGCTTGGTGGCGATCCTGATCGCGCTTTATTCGGGCCGTCCAGCCGCTGAGGTCGCGCAAACCGATGCGGTCTCCTGGTTCGAAAAGATCGGGCTGAGCGAGCATCTGGGGATGCAGCGCTCCAATGGGCTCGTTGCCATGGTCAACCGCATCCGCTCCGAAGGGCGGGCGCTGAGCGCAAGCTAGCGCCCCGCCTCCTCCTCCTCCCCGATCAACGGCAGCCTTTCCGCTAGCCATCCCCGCGCCCGACTTTGCTCCGGCCCGCTGGCACTGCCCGACAAGCCCCACAACCGCGCGAGCTGCTCGAGCCCAATTCGCAACACCAGCTTTGCGCTGCGCCGCGGCCATTGCCGCTCGGTTTCCACCGTTTGCAGCCCCTTGCTGAAGCCGCACACATCGATCACCACGCCCCAGCAATCGCCCGGCATGGCCGCGGCGATCTGCCCGAGGCGCTTGCGCGCGTCCGCGGCCGCATCGGACATCTCGAGCGCGGCGTTGCCCCCACCCCTGCCCCCTCCCACCCGCGCCGGATCATAGGACATGGTCACGCGCGGGGTGAGCCGCGCCCGGTCCACCAGCCGCATCAGCCGCTCGGCGGCCAGCAGGTGATGAGCCTGGAGAAAGGCTTCGTCATCCTTACCCGCACCCAGCCGCTGCAGGGGATGGTCCGCCGATCGGGGTGCGCTGGCCTCGCCTGGCTTAGTGCTCATGAGCGGACGCTCCCACCACCAGCCCGGCGATTCGCTGCTCGAGGTCGCAGACCTCGTCGTCGAAACGCGGATCATCGCGCAGGTCTTCGATCAGCGCACAAGCATATGAGACTGTTGTCCTATCGCGCCCGAACACCGCGCCCACTTGGGTCAGGCTGCGCCCCAGGCTTACATGCGCCAGGTACATGGCCAGTTGCCGGGCCCGCGCCGCAGCGAACCGACAGCGCGAGCGGCTGGTAAGCAATTCCCCCGGCACGTTTTTCCGCCGCGCCACCAAGGCAATCACCTGCTCGCAAGCGGGGTCGGGCCGGCCTTGAGTCCGTTGTGCTGTTTGCCCTGACATCTTGCAACCTCCGCGCATCAAGGAATTTATTCCTAGATACTGCATCGGTAAAGCCCGGGCGGGGATAAGTTGGGGCGCACAAACCCCACAAAGTCAAACGGCCGCTCCAGGAGCGGCCGTTTGAGGGGCAGATCATAGCCGCCGTCCTGAATCGCTCGTGAGCGATGCGAACGCGACCAGTCGTAGCGGTTAGCTGGGCTTAGACAGCCTTGCGGCCGAGCCCGTTATCTTTGGCGAGCTTGGAGCGGGTCGCAGAATAGTTCGGCGCGACCATTGGGTAATCTGCAGGCAAACCCCACTTCTCGCGATATTCTTCGGGAGACATATTGTAGTGGGTACGCAGATGGCGCTTGAGCGACTTGAACTTCTTGCCGTCTTCAAGACAAATAATGTAGTCAGGCGCCACAGACTTGCGGACCGACACAGCAGGCTTAAGTTCTTCGGGCGGGGGCGCGGGTACTTCGTTGCTCTGCAACAAGCGCAGGGCACCATGAACTTCCGAGATCAACTTCGTCAGATCAGTAGGACTCACGGCATTATGACTGACGTAAGCCGATACGATATCTGAACTGAGTTCGATTAGATCCGTCTCGTAGCCGCTCGCCGCCTCAGCGGTATCGTTCATTTGTTAACCTTTCTGTTATTGTTTTTGGGTGAGCCTAACTCACCGCCGTACTGTTTACTTATGCGTCTTTAGGCGCAGGCGCAATGATACCTACCGCCTAACTGTTGCGACAATTTGGGCGGTCTCAAGGCCTCGGAGCAATTACTACCATACTACTCCGGGGGAGGAGTGACCTGCTGCCCGCTTTCCTCGGCGGGCTGGTAGGTGACCCGCGCCAGCAAATGGGCCGCAACCGGGGTGGTCAGCAACAGGAACAGGATGCCCAGGATGGCCCGCAGCGCCACTGCCGCATCCTGGCTCACCAGCGCCACGGCCAGCAGCAGCAAGCCACCACCAACCGCCCCCGCCTTGGAGGCGGCATGCATGCGGGTCAGCAGATCGGGAAAGCGCAGCACGCCGATCGTGGCGAGGAGGCTGAACACCGCCCCCACCAGCATCAGCAACGCCGCAAGATAAAGCGCCAGCTCAACAATCATGGCTTGCTCTCCACCGCGGCGATGGTGGTGGCCTTGCGGCGGGCCAGCAGATAGCGCGCCAGGGCGATTGTTGCCAGAAAGCCCAGCAGTCCCAGAGCGATAGCAATATCGAGATACAGCATCAGCCCGGTGCGGATGGCGATGATGCTGACAAAGCCCAGCGCCACCACCGTCAAGAGATCAAGCGCCAGCACCCGATCGGCCAGGGTTGGTCCGATGATGATCCGCACCACCGACAACAACAAGGCCGCAGCCTGCAGCACCAGCGCCGCCGTCGTGGCATGGGCCAGGAACTCGGTTGCCGGCATCATTGGAACACCTTGCGGATGCGCGCTTCAAAGCCCGAAGTGATATCGTCGATCACCGCCTGGGGGTCGGTCACCGATAGCGCATGCACATAGAGATGGCTGCGGTCGGGCGACAGATCGATGCTCAGCGTGCCCGGCGTCAGGGTGATGAGATTGGCCAGAAGGGTGATCTCGGCATCGCTCTTGACCTTGAGCGGCACCGTCACCACCGCCGGGCGGAGCGCCGATTTCAGGTCAGGCGTCAGCACCAGAATGGCGACCCGGATGGCGCTGAGATTGAGTTCATATACGAACAGGACCGCCAGCGAGACGATCCGCCGCAGGCGTTTGAGCGCGCGGGGCGGCGCCACCGAGTCGCGCAGCAGGAACATGGCGCCCGCGGCAATCACGGCGCCAAACACCAGATTGGCACCACTGAAATTGCCGGTTATGGCCAGCCAAAGCAGCGCCAGGATGATCACCAGCAGTGGCAGCTTCATGGTGCTTCTCCCGCGAGTTCCACCGCCGCGATATAGCGTTGCGGATCAATCATGTCGGCTACCCCGATCCGCGCCGCGTCGAGCAGTGGATTGGGCCAAAGCCCGGCAGCAACCACGAGCACCACCAGGGCGCCAGTGGCTCCAAAGGTCAGCAGGCTCGAGCGACGAGGCACTGTCACAAGCGGCGCATTCTGGTGCTCGGAACCCGCCCCTTCCCAGCCGCCGCGCCAGAACACATGCGCCCAGATCCGGGTGCCCGCAATAAGCGTCAGCACCGCATTGCCCAGCAGGGCAAGCATCAACAGCAGCCGCGCCGGATCAACTCCGCCCTCGATCCCGGCCGTCGCAGCTTGCAGCAGCAGCAATTTGGGCCAGAAACCCAGCAGCGGCGGCACGCCGGCAACCGCCAGCACCAGCAAGAAGAACAGGATCGACATGGGGGTTGAGGCTGCATAAAGCCCACCCATTTGGCGCGTATCGGTTTGCCCGGTACGGCGCTCGATCATGCCCGCCACGAGGTACAGTCCCGTTAGGGTGAAGATGGCGTGGAAGATATAAAGCCCGGCACCGGCAATGCCTTCGGGGGTTGGCATGGCGATGCCGGCCAGCACCGCGCCAATGCCACCGATCAGCATGAAACCGATGGCGCGGCGCAGATTGGTTTCAGCGATCGCCCCGAGCGGCCCCAAGATCAGGCTCGCGATCGCCGCGGTGGCAAGCAAGGGCTGCAGCAAGCCATAGCTGCCGGGCAGCAGCACGATCATGGTGCGCAACAGGGCAAAAACGCCCACCTTGGTCAACAAGCCGCCCAGCAGCGCCGATACTGCGGCCGAGGGCGCATGATAGGACGCCGGCAACCAGGCATTGACCGGAAAGGCCGCGCCCTTGATGGCAAAGGCCAGCATCAGCAAGGCCGCCACCGCCGTCATCGCTGCCGGGTTCGCCCCCGGGGCCAAGCCGATGATATCGGCCATGTTGAGCGTGCCCAAGAGGCCATGCAGCAGGCCGAGCGCGAGCAGGAAAAAGCTCGCCGCCATGATGTTGAGAAAGCCGTATTTCACTGCGGCGTCGAGCTGCAGCGGCTTGCCGCCCAGCACCAGCAGCCCGAAGGACGCGATCAGCATCACCTCGAACCACACATAAAGATTGAACAGATCCCCGGTCAGGAACGAACCCGTCACTCCGCCAAGCAGCAACAGCACCAGAGCGTGAAAGCCATCGCGAGCGCCTTCGCCGGGATCCCGCTCCGCTTCGGCATAAACCAGCACGATCAGGGCGACAATTGCGGCTGCGAGGGCAAAGCCGGCACCAAGCAGGTCGGCGGTGAAACTGATCCCAAATGGGGGCTGCCAGCCACCCATGGTCATGCTGACCGGCCCTTCGCGCAGGATGCGCGCGATCAAGGCGATCTCGCAGACGATGATGCCGATCACCACCAGCATGGCGGCAATCGCCGGTGCGCCGGGTGCCCGGCGCAGCACAAGCAGGAATGCCGAGCCCATCAGCGCCAGCACCAGGGGCAGCACCACCAGCCATTCGCTGGCCGGCGTCATCCCGATCATCAGGGAAAAAGGCTCTGCCATCTCAATAACTCAACGGCGGCTGGGGCGCCCCGGGCGGCTCGGCCAGGCGCATGGTGTTGGTGTTGTCCGCGTCCAGCGTCTGATAGGCGCGGAAGGCCAGCACGAGAAGAAAGCTGAACATGGCAAAGCTGATGACGATGGCGGTCAGGATCAGCGCCTGGGGCAGCGGATTGGCAATCGGCCCGACCGGCACATCGAGGCCGGGCGGCACGATGGGCGCCACTTCGCGGGTCAGCCGGCCGGCGGTGAAGATCAAGAGGTTAATGCCATTGCCCAGCACGGTCAGGCCCAGCAGCATGCGGATCACCGATTGGGACAGCAGCAGATAAACGCCGCAACCGATGAAAACGCCAACAAGCACGGCAAGAAAGAAATTCATCAGAGGTCCTCCTCCCGACCGGCTTCCAGCGCCAGGGCGATGGCCGAAACACTGCCAAAAACCACCAGATACACGCCGATATCAAAGAACATCGGGGTGGAAAGAGCCACGGACGATTCCCCCAGGTTGAGCTCGTACCAGATGCTGGTCATGAAGGGTGAACCGGTAAACAGCGACAGCACGCCCGTGCCCGCGGCAAGCAGAACGCCAGCGCCCGCCAGCGCCAGCGGGTCGATCCGCATGGCGCGCCGCACCCGATCCACGCCCGCAGCCATGCCATAAATGGCGATGGCGGACGCCGCGATCAGCCCACCGATAAAGCCGCCGCCCGGCTCGTTATGCCCGCGCAGGCAAATAAACACGGAAAACACCAGCATGACGGCAATCACCACCGGGGCGGTGGTGCGAAAGATAACGGTGTTCATGCCTCGCCCTCCAGGCCGTCTTCGACGGGTTTGGCGGCCCGGCGCTTGGCGCCGCTGCCGGCCTTGGCCGTGCCGCGGATCAGCGCCAGAATGGCAATGCCGGTCGCCATCAGCACGGAGATTTCGCCCAGCGTATCAAAGCCGCGGTAATCGACCAGGATCACGTTGACGATGTTGTGCCCATGCGCGATCGGCACGCTGGTGGCGGTGAAGAAATCGCTCAGCGTAGGGTCGAGCGTGCCGGTCAGCACCAACAGCAGCGTCAGGCTCACGCCAACAGCGCAGGCCAGCGCCACCGCGCCATCGCGCAGCGCCTCCCCGAGCGGGCGGTGATCGCGCTCATCGAGCCGCAGCCGCGTCATCACGAGGGTGAGGATCACGACCGAAAGCACTTCCACCATGAATTGGGTAAAGGCAAGGTCCGGCGCGCCGAACAGCAGATAAAGCAGCGCCACGGCCGTGCCCTGGATGCCCAGCGCCAGGATAGCGACCAGCCGACTGGGGGCGAGCAGCACCGCACCCAGCCCGGTCACCGCCAGCGCCAGGACCACCCATTCATGCAGATAGGGCATGGTCGGCTGCAGATTGGCGGGCCAGTTGCCCTGCGCCCATGAGCCCAGAACATCGAGCCCACCCAGACCGATCACCGGCACCAGCAATACGAGCGCCAGGGCGGCAAACACGACCAGCAGGTAAACCTCAAGCCGGCCGTGATGCAGGAAGCGGGTGACGTCGGCCGCGAAGCGGATCAGGCCAAACATGGCGTGGTCGAAAACATGGTCGGCGGTCCAGCCCATCGCCCGCCCGCCGCGCCGCAGCACGGTGCGGATAGTGGCGGCCTGCCAATACACGGCGACGCCCAGTCCCCAGGTCAGGATGGACAACCACACGATGGGGCTGCGCAGATCGATGGCAAGCCCCAGATGGCTCAGCGCCTGTTCGCCCAGGATAGTGCTTGCCGCGGGTGCGACGATGTCATGGCCCAGCCATTCCACCGCCACTGCGCCCAAAATGGCCACCCCGCCCAGCAGAATGGGGCCGACCAGCATGGCAATGGGTGCCTCGTGGGGCGATTTGGGCGTGGGCAGGAGCGGCCCGAGAAACGGCTTGATCATCACCACCATGGCGACGCCAGCCAGCAGTGCATTGCCCAGGATCAGCACCACCAACCCCAGCAGCGAGTCGAGCCGTGAGGTGAACAGCGCCAGATACATCTCTTCCTTGCCGAAAAAGCCCAGCGTCAGCGGCAGGCCGATCATGGAAAGGGCCCCCAGCGCCGCGCCGATAAAGCTCACCGGCATCTGGTCGGCAAGGCCACCTAGCGCCGGCAGATTGCGGGTGCCGGTGCCATGGTCCACCGCGCCGGCGACCATGAAGAGGCCGGCCTTGTAGCAGGCATGGGCGAGGAAATAGATCACCATGGCTGAGATCGCCGCCTCGTTGCCGATGCCGATCAACAGCACCAGTAGCCCAAGCGACGCGATGGTGGATTGGGCCAGCATCTGCTTGAGATCGGTTTGCCGCAAGGCGCCAAAAGCGCCCCAAAGCAGGGTCAAGCCGCCAAAAACGATCAGCAGCAAGGTCCAGATCGGGGTGTCGCCCAAGGTCGGGGACAGGCGCGCCAGCAGATAAACGCCGGCCTGCACCATGGTTGCCGAATGCAAAAACGCCGAAACGGGCGTCGGCGCTTCCATGGCATTGGGGAGCCAGAAGTGGAACGGAAACTGCGCCGATTTGGTGAAAGCGGCGAGGAGGATACAGCCCAGGATCGCGCCATAAAGCCCATGCGCGCGAATGTCCGTTCCGGCCAGCGCGCTCAGCTCCCAGCTGCCCGTCGCCTGCCACAGCAGCAGCACGCCGACCAGCAGCGCCAGCCCGCCAATATTGGTGATCACCAGCGCCTGGATGGCCGCCCGCCGCGCCGCCTCGCGGCGATGATCGAACCCGATCAAAAGGAACGAGGTGACCGAGGTCAGCTCCCAGAAGGCAAACAGCGCCAGCGTGGAATCCGCGAGCACCACGCCGAGCATGGCCGACATGAAAACAAGGATAAAGGCGAGAAAGCGCCCTTGATGGGGATGCCCGTTGAGATAAGCGCCGGAATACAGCACCACCAGCGTGCCCACCGCCGCAATGGTGAGGCTGAACAACAGGCTCAGCCCATCCAGCGCAAAGGACAGGCGCAGCCCCAGGGTCGGCACCCAGTCAAAGCCTTGGCGCAGTGGCAGACCGGCCGCCACGGCTTCGAGCCCGCCCAACAGCAGCACGAACACGCCGGCAGGCACCAGGGCCAGCAGCCAGCCGGCCGCTCCCCCCATCCAGCGCACGAGCAGCGGCGCCAGGAGTGCGGCCAGGGCGGGCGCCCCAACTGCCAGATACAAGCTTGCCGGTGTCCAGAACTCCAAGTGTCCGCCCCAGTTGAGTGCCGATTCCGGCGGTTTGTTTGGGCGGCGACCTTAGCGGATGGACTTGCTGGGACAAGTTAAAATCACGGGAGCGTGACAATTGGCCCTGCAGAGTTGCTGCAGCTTTGCCGCTCCGCTCTGGAAATCACCGGGCGGGAGCCCTACCTTGCCTTCATCTCCCTGCGAGGGCAGCCGGCACCTTGGCCGATGCTTTCGCCCCATCTGGAATTTTCATGCCCAAGCTTTCCTCACCTGTCGCCGCCCGCAAGCCCTACTTCGCCACGCACCACAATGACCGGCGCGAGGACCCCTATCACTGGCTGCGCGCACCCAACTGGCAGGAAGTGATGCAGCAGCCCGAAACGCTGGATGGGGAAATCCGCGATTATCTCGAAGCCGAAAACAGCTTTTTCGAGGCCGAGTTCGGCGCCCCGACCGCTGATCTGCAGGAAACGATCTATCGCGAGATCCGCGGCCGCATCAAGGAAGACGACAGCGGCATCCCCTCCCCCGATGGCCCCTTCGCCTATAATTCGCGCATGCTCGAGGGCAAGCAATATCCGCAGGTCGTGCGCACCCCGCGCGATGGCGGGCCCGAAACCGTGCTCCTCGACTGCAATATCGAGGCAGGCGACGGCTATTTTGGCTTTGCCGGGGCCGAGCACGACCCCTCCCACCGCTATCTCGCCTGGGCCGCCGACCGCGCCGGCTCGGAATATTACGACATCGTGGTGCGCGATCTCGATACGGGCACGGACAGCCCGGAAGTGATTGCCGAAACCGCGGGTTCCTATGTCTGGAACAACGACAGCACGGCCATCTTTTATACCGAATACGACGACAATCACCGCCCCTTCCGCGTGCGCGAACATCGCATCGGCACGCCCCAGGAGAGCGATCGCATTGTTTTCGAGGAAAGCGATCCCGGCTTTTTCGTCGGGGTCGGGCGCACCTTGTCCGGCAAGTTCATCGTCGTTGATGCCCATGACCACCAGACCTCTGAAGTCTGGCTGCTCGACGCGAACGGCACGGGCGAACTCCGCTGCGTTGCCCCACGCGTGACCGAGCGCGAATATGACGTCGATGAGCGCGAGGGCGTGCTTTACATCCGCACCAATGCTGATGGCGCGGAAGACTTCAAGATCGTCACCGCCCCCGCCGACAATCCGGGGCCGGAGAACTGGACCGATCTCGTGCCCCACCAGCAGGGCGTGCTGATCCTCGACACCACGGTGATCAAGAACCACCTGCTGCGGCTCGAGCGTTTCGAAGGCCTGCCCCGCATCATCGTGCGCGACCTGCGCACCTCCGCCGAGGACAGCGTCGGGTTCGACGAGGAAGCCTATTCGCTGGGCATGTCAGTGGGCTACGAGTTCGATACCTCGACCTTCCGCCTCACCTATTCCTCGCCCACGACCCCCTCGCGCACCTATGACCTCGATCTCGAGACCGGCGAGCGCACGCTGCTCAAGGAGCAGGAGGTGCCCTCGGGCCACAACCCCGCCGATTACGTGACGCGGCGCCTGTTTGCCACCGCCCCCGATGGCGAGCAGGTCCCGGTCACCGTGCTTTATCGCCAGGGCACCCCACTCGATGGCACAGCCCCTGCCCTGCTCTACGGCTATGGCGCCTATGGCATGTCGATGCCCGCGGCCTTCTCCGTATCCGCCCTCTCGCTCGTTGATCGCGGCTTCATCCATGCCACTGCCCATATCCGGGGCGGCATGGAAAAGGGCTATCGCTGGTATGCCCAGGGCCGGCGCGAGCACAAGACCAATACCTTCACCGATTTCATCGCCGCCGCCGAAATGCTGATCGCGCAAGGCTATACCGCCAAGGGCCGGATCGTCGCGCAAGGCGGCTCGGCCGGCGGCATGCTGATGGGTGCCGTCGCCAATATGCGGCCCGATCTGTGGGGCGGGATCCTCGCGCAGGTGCCGTTCGTGGATGTCCTCAACACCATGCTCGACGACACCCTCCCCCTCACCCCGCCAGAATGGCCCGAATGGGGCAATCCGCTGCTGTCGGCCGAGGATTATCGGCGCATCGCCAGCTACGCGCCCTATGAGCAGGTCGCGGCCCAGGATTATCCGCCCATCTTTGCGCTTGCGGGCCTCACCGATCCGCGCGTCACCTATTGGGAGCCCGCCAAATGGGTCGCCAAATTGCGTGCAACCAAAACCGGCGCGGCGCCGCTTTACCTCAAGACCAATATGGGCGCAGGGCATGGCGGCGCTTCGGGACGGTTCGACCGTATCAAGGAGACCGCCATGTGCTATGCCTTTGCGCTCGATTGCGTCGGGCTGGCGCAATCAACTCAATCAGCGCAGGGCTGATTGCAGCAATGCCGGCAAGCTCTTATAGGCTTGGACCCGGCCCGGATTTATCGATTCAACAGGAGGCTACTCATGGCTTTTGAACTGCCCGAACTGCCCTATTCCAAGGACGCGCTTGGCCCCTATATGTCGGCCGAAACGCTGGAGTTTCACCACGACAAGCACCACCAGGCTTACGTGACCAACGGCAACAAGCTGCTGGAAGGCTCGGGGCTGGAAGGCAAGAGTCTCGAAGAAATCGTGCAGGCGAGCTTTGGCACCAATCAGGGCCTCTTCAACAATGCCGGCCAGCACTACAACCACGTGCATTTCTGGCAGTGGATGAAGCCCAATGGCGGCGGCAACAAGCTGCCCGGCACGCTGCAGGCAGCCATCGACTCCGATCTGGGCGGTTTTGACAAGTTCCGTGCCGATTTCATCAATGCCGGCACCACCCAGTTCGGTTCGGGCTGGGCGTGGCTGTCGGTCAAGAACGGCAAGCTCGAAGTCACCAAGACCGCCAATGGCGAGTCCCCGCTCGTGCATGGCGGCAAGCCGATCCTGGGCGTCGATGTGTGGGAACACTCCTATTACATCGACTACCGCAATGCCCGCCCGAAATATCTCGAAGCCTGGTTCGACAATCTCGTGAACTGGGAACATGTCGAGCAGATGTTCACCGAAGCGCGCGGCTGATCGCTTCCGCTTCCAGCCAATGGGCCCGTCGCTTGATTGCGGCGGGCCTTTTGCTTTGGGCCGCGCCCCGCCCCCAAGCCTTCATCTGTGCTTTCCACAAGAAATGCTGTGGGCGCTGCGGCTTTGCTTCGCCCGACTCAATGTCACCTGCTAACCCTTTGTTTACCATTAGGGGTTGTGTGCGTGTCTTCATCAGGCAAACTTGTCGCTGTTTTTGCAGCCAATGACGCGCTGTCATCCCTGCTGGCGATGGTTCTGGCTGGTGACCTGCGGCTGCGCGTGCGCCAGTTCGATTGCGAAGCCGCGCTCTTTGCTTATATGCGCCTTGCCCCCATTGATGTCTTGATCGTCGATTTCGATCGGGAAGGCCGCCCCGCCTATGAAATGGTGGAAGCGATCCGGCTCGACCTCACCATTCTCTGCCGCGAGGTGCCGGTGATCGCGCTGACCCGTGCCATCACCCCCCCCATGCGCCATCAGGCCATCAGCGCGGGCATTGATGAAGTGGTGATCAAGCCAATGTCGCCCCGCCATCTGCTGCAGCGGGTGCAGGCCCGCCTGCGGGCCGCCGCCGGCACCGGTTATAGCCCCGTGCCTGTTTACCGCGGCCCGGAGCGCCGTAAAAACCTGCCCGGCATCTCGCCCCAGCCGCTTCATAACCGGCGCGCTTCGGACAATGTGGTGCAGCTGTTTCCCAAGCGAGCGCAGCCCAGCGCGCCCCAGCTCTCGCCGAACTAGCGCTCGCCCACCAGCCGGCTCGCCCGCGTCCAGACATCCTCGACCGAGTCGGAAAACTGCAGCAGGCGATCGTGGCCCTGCAGGCTGTGCGACAGCACATCGGCCGCATAACCGCGCACCACGTCAAAGGCCTTGTGCCGGTTGAGCATGACCACGGGCCGCACCAGTCCCTTTTCCTTGGCGGCGGACCAGGTGGTGAAAAGGGCCGAAATCGAAGCCAGCGACCCCGGCAGCGCCACGAAGGCATCGGCAAGCGCCCCGACCCGGGCCGCCCGTTCGCTGCGATCGGCAATGATCTCAAGCGGCACGCCGTCAAGCGCTGGCGGCAGCACAATGGTGTCGTCCCCAATGATCTGCACCCGCCCGCCAGCAGCGCGCGCCGCGGTGATCAGCGGCACCGGCAACACGCCTTGCTCGGCCAGGCACACGATCGCGGCGCCCCTGCGGGCAAACAGGCTTCCCGCCTGGCTCATGATGCTCGAGCGCTCGGGATCGCCCGGCCCCCGGTCAGACGCGAAAACCGCCAATGTCACTGTGGGGGAAACCGAATCCGCCATCATCACCATCCCCGCTTCAGGCTGCCAAGCACGCCGCGCACCAGCGCACTGCCCAGCCGGTTGGCCACGGTGCGGGCCAGTGAATTCATCGCCGCTTCCGCCGGAGTCTGGCGTGAGGAACGCCGGGGGGCCTGCGTCTCCTTGCGCTCTCGCTCGGCGCCCGCCTCATCCTGGCGGCGCTCGGCCTTGCGCGCCAAAACTTCAAACGCTGAATCCCGGTCGATCACCGCATCATAGAGCCCCCCGACCGGCGAATCGGCAATCACGGCCTGCCGCTCGGCCGGGGTCAGCGGACCGATGCGGCCGCTCGGCGGGCGGATCATGGTGCGCCCAACCATCGAAGGAACGCCCTTTTCGCCTAGCGTCGAGACCAGCGCTTCGCCGGTCCCCAGCTGGGTGATGGCGTCTTCAGTCGAAAAAGCGGGGTTGGCCCGGAAGGTCTCGGCCGCCACGCGCACCGCCTTTTGCTCGCGCGGCGTATAGGCGCGCAGCGCGTGCTGCACCCGGTTGCCCAGCTGCGCCAGCACCGCTTCAGGAATATCGGCAGGGTTTTGCGTCACGAAATACACGCCCACGCCCTTGGATCGGATGAGCTTGACCACCTGCTCGACCTTGTCGATCAGCGCCTTGGGCGCATCGTCGAACAGCAAGTGGGCTTCATCGAAAAAGAACACCAGCCGCGGTTTTTCCGGGTCCCCCACTTCGGGCAGTTCCTCGAACAATTCCGATAGCAGCCAAAGCAGGAAAGTCGAATACAGCCGGGGCGAGCGCATCAGCTCGTCGGCTGCCAGCACCGACACAAAGCCGCGCCCGTCGCGATCGGTGCGCATGAGATCGGCAATCTCGAGTGCCCGTTCGCCGAAAAAGCTTTCCGCCCCTTGCTGCTCGAGCACCAGCAGGTCGCGCTGGATCGCGCCAATGCTTGCCGAGCTGACATTGCCATAACGCAGCGAGATTTCCTTGTTGCGCTGGCCCAGATCGGTCAGCAGCGCGCGCAGATCCTTGAGGTCGAGCAGCAGCAGGCCTTCGTCATCGGCCACCTTGAAGGCGATGTTGAGGACGCCTTCCTGGGTGTCGTTGAGATCGAGCAGGCGGCTCAGCAGCAGCGGCCCGATCTCGGAAATCGTGGTGCGGACGGGATGACCCTGCTTGCCGAAGATATCCCAGAAAATGGTGGGCGAGCCCTCGAACACCAGCCCGCCGGGCAGCCCGATCTTGTCGGCCCGCTCCATCAGCGCCGGCTTGGCCTCGCCCGCAACGGCCAGCCCCGACAGGTCGCCCTTGATATCGGCGCAGAACACCGGCACCCCGGCGCGCGAAAATCCTTCCGCCAGCACCTGGAGGGTCACCGTCTTGCCGGTGCCCGTCGCCCCGGTGATCAGCCCATGCCGATTGGCATAGCGCAGCGCCAGGGTTTCGGGCTGCGTGCTGGCCCCGAGAAAGATTTGATCACTGTCGCGCATCGGCCTCGCCTTGACTAAGGAGGGTCCTTATAGCGGTGCGCCGGCGGCAGGGACAAGCCGCGCCATGGTTTAAGCCAGGGGACCGGCCGGGCGGAGCCAGCCCACCTGGGCACCCCGGACGCTGTTGATCGGCCGGTTGGCGATGGATTGCAGCACCGCCAGCTCGTCGGCCTCGGGATCGGAATAGTTCAGCAGCAGGCCTGCCAGCATGGACTGGGAAGCAGCCATGTTGCCGTCATCGCATTTGAGGGCATAGCCCCAGCCCTTGTCGCGGATGGCGCCGCACTGCACCCCTTCGGCGCCGATCTTTTGCATCACCCGCCCGCCAAAAGCGGACATGATGCGGGTATCGGCGTGGCCCGTTCCCGCCACCAGCAGCGGATATTGCGTGGCCGCATCAAACAGCTGCCGCGCGCCCGCCGCCATGTCGGGCGGCAGGCCCCGCCCCGTCGCCATGACGGCAAAGCCGCGGGCAAAGGCGCGCAAGGGCGCCGCAAAAGTGGGGATGGAACAGCCGTCGGTGCCGCAGCGCTCCTCGCTCAGCGGTTCGCCGATCACCATTTCAATGGCTTCGCGCACCGCGCGCTGCACCGCGTGCTCACGCTCCACATAGCCCTTGGTTGCCACGCCCATGGCCAGCCCCACGCTCAGCATGCCGCCATGCTTGCCCGAGCAATTATTGTGCAGTGCCGTGGGCTTGAGCCCCGCCTGGCGCAGCGCGTCGCGCGCCGCGGGATTGGTGGGCGGATGGGCGCCGCATTCCAGGTCATCCACCGACAGCCCCAATCGCTCCAGCAGATGGGCGACGCCTTCCACATGCGGCTCCTCGCCATGGTGGGAAGCGCAAGCCAGCGCCAGCTCCTGGGGGCTGTGATGGAACTCGCCAATGGCGTCGCTGCCAAAGATGGCCAGCGCCTGCATGGATTTGATGGCGGAGCGGGGAAAGATGGGAAAGTCGATATCGCCGGCCGAGGCGATCACCGTGCCATTGGCATCCACCACGGCAAAGGCGCCACGATGGCGGTTCTCGATCCAGTTGCCGCGGGTGGTCTCGGCAAGAACGGGATTGGCATCCATCGCAAAGCACTCCAACTAACCACTTCTTGCGACTAGCAGCCAGCCGGAAAAGTCAATGCCAGAGGCCGGGAGGCGCCAGCGGCTGCGTCAGGACCTGCAGCGTTGGCGCTCTCGGCAGCGCCACCGGTTCGCCGGCAAAAGAGCTCGCCTGCACCGGCGTGCTGGCCGCATTGGCCGGCTGAATTACAAAGCCTGCCGCTGCGGTCACGACCAAGCCGCACAGCGTCGCGATCAACACCTTTTCCTGTCGCTTGTTCATGGTGGTTCGGCTTTCAACTGGCTGGACATGAGCACTTTAGCGCAGACCATTGAACTCATGATTAAAACCCCGTTCAGCTGGGGTTCATCTTTGTGTCCGCTCGAAGGCAAAAACCCTCAGTTTTTGGGCGGTAGCGCGCCCACGAAAGTGACCGCCGCATCGAGCAGGCGCCGCCGCAATTGCTCGTCGGCACAGGCCCCGATGCCCGCCCGCACCCAGCCCGGCATCGGCTTGCCAGACATCACGACCACAGCAATATCAGGCTCTTGCAGCGCCCAGGCGTCATTGCCCCTGCCCAGCCGCACCATCAGACCTTCGCCGGTGGCCGCACACAACATGTGCCCATCGAGCAGCCAGACCAGCCCGCCAAACATGGCTTTCTCGCTCAACCCCGGCAGCGGTCCGAAATCGTCGAGCACCCGCTGCTCCAATTCGTGATCGCGCGCCATCCTTCACCCCTCCGCCCGGCCCGCCTGCCCCGTCCGCACCATCAGCATCCGCTCGAGCGCCGAAAGCCCATCATAAATCAGCACCGCAAGAACAGCGACGATCAGCCCGCCCTGCAGCACGAAGGCAGTATTACCCGTTAATAGGCCGGCGATGATAACTTCGCCCAACGTGCGCGCCGCCACGGTCGAGCCGATGGTCGCTGTCGAGAGCGAAATCACTGTCGAGAGCCGAATGCCCGCGAGGATCACCGGCAGCGCCAGCGGCAGCTCGACCTTCATGAGCCGCTGCCAGCCCGTCATCCCCATGCCCTTGGCCGCATCTGTCACCGCGGCGGGCAGATTGGTGAGACCCGTGAGGGTATTTTCGAAGATGGGCAGCAGCCCATACAAAAACAGCGCCAGCAGCGTCGGCGCCGTGCCGAAACTGTTAAGCGCCGGCACCGCCAGCGCCAGCACCGCCACCGGCGGAAAGGTCTGGCCGATATTGGCCAGCGAACGGCAAAGCGGCAGGAACTCGGCCCCGAACGGGCGCGTGACGACGATCGCCAGCCCGGCCGCCGCAATGGTGGCGGCGATGGTAGCCGCCAGCACGATTCCCAGATGGTTGAACGTGATGTCGAGCAGACCGCCCTGGTTATAGATCGCCGGCTGCCCCGGCTTGGTGAACAGCGCAAAAAACGGGCTGAACAGCTCAGGCTGCATCAAAAACAGCACCAGCACCGCCAGTGCCAGCAGCCGCACCCCATTGCCCGCTGTCATTGCGGTCGCGCCGCCAGCCGCGACAGCGCCTCGCGCGTCACCTGCCCCACGATCTGCCCGTCCCGGCGCACCGGCAGCGCCGCCCGCCCCGACCACAGCAATTCGGCCAAAGCATCGCGCAGCGAAGCGCCGGCCTCGATCGGCTCGCCCGTTCCGGTGCCGGGCTCGAGATGATCGCCCACCCGCTCGAGCGACAGCAGGCGGAACGGGCGCTCGCTGGTGCCGATCAGCTCGGCCACAAAGGGGCTCGCGGGACGGGCGATGATCTCGGCGGGCGCGGCGCATTGCAACAGCTGGCCCTTGTCCATCACCGCGATCGTGTCGCCCAGGTGAATGGCTTCTTCCATGTCATGGGTCACGAGCACGATCGTGGTCTTGAACCGCCGCTGGATCGCCAGCAGATCCTCCTGCGCCTTGGCCCGGATCAAGGGATCAAGCGCGCCATAGGGCTCGTCCATCAGCAAGATATTGGGCTCGGCCGCCAGCGCCCGCGCCACCCCGATGCGCTGTTGCTGGCCACCCGACAGTTCATGGGGCAGCCGGTCGCGATATTGGCCGGGATCGAGCTGGAACAGCTCGAGCAGTTCATCGACCCGCGCATTGCGGCGCGCCTTGTCCCAGCCAAGGAGCTTGGGCACGGTGGCGATGTTCTGCGCCACCGTGCGGTGGGGAAACAGCCCATGCCCCTGGATGGCGTAGCCCATGCGCCGGCGCAGCTGATAGGCCTCGATGCTGCGCGTATCCTCGCCATCGATGCGGATCGTGCCGGCGCTGGGCTCCACCAGCCGGTTGATCATGCGCAGCAGCGTCGTCTTGCCCGAGCCCGACGTGCCCACGATCACGCAGATCGTGCGCGGCGCCACGGTCAGCGTCACCGCATCGACCACCGCGGTGCCGTCATAGATCTTGGAAACATTGTCGATCTCGATCATGCCGGCCGCCCTCGCCCTCCGCTCATCTCGATTAGCGCGTCGAGCACCACTGCCGCGGCAAAGGCCAGCGCCACCGTGGGAATGGCGCCCAGCAGCACCAGGTCCATCGCGGTTTGCCCGATGCCCTGGAACACAAAGACGCCAAAGCCCCCGCCCCCGATCAGCGCCGCAATGGTCGCAAGGCCGATATTTTGCACCAGCACAATGCGGATCCCGGTCAGAATAACCGGGAAAGCCAGCGGAAACTGAATACCGAGCAGGCGCTGCCTTGCCGTCATGCCCATGCCGCGCGCTGCATCCACGGCCGCCGGCGGCACGCCCACCAGCCCCACCACAGTATTGGAAACAATGGGCAGCAGCGCATAGGCAAACAGCGCCACCAGCGCCGGCGCCGCACCAATGCCGGAAATGCCCAGCCGCGCCGCCCCCGGCACCGTTGCGGCCACCCAGGCCAGCGGCGCAATCAGGAGGCCAAAAAGGGCAATAGAGGGGACGGTCTGGATGATGTTGAGCACGCCCAGCACGCCCGCGCGCAGCGGCTTGACCTTGAAGCACAGGACGCCCAGCGGCACGCCCACGGCAATCGCTGCCGCCACCGAGCCGAAGGCCAGCGCCAGATGCGTGCGCCCCTCGTTCCAGAACGCGGCGGCGCGGGTGCTGTATTCCTTGAGCAGGGCGAGGTCGTTCCACGCGCCCGACCACAGCCACGCCGCCATCGCTAAGGCCACGCCAGCGAGCACGGCGATGCGCAGCCAGGGCTGGAGCCGCAATCGCGTCAGGCAATCGGCCAGCAGCAGGGCAAAAGCAAACACCAGCAGCCAGAACCCGGCGCCCGGGGACACCCGGGCAAAAGTGTTCTCCGGCGGCGTCAGAAACTCCGCCGAGCGCCCGATCATCACCGCCAGGGACGCCAGCGCCAGTGTCGCCGCTCCCAGCTTGATCCGGCGCGGCAGGCGCAGCAATGCCGCGACGATCCCACCCACCAGCACGCCGAGCAGCACCGCGCCCTCGGCGGGCGGCAGGGCCTCGAGAATCCCGCGCGCCTCGCCCGGCACGATGCGATTGGCGCGAAACAGCGCGAACGGCAAAACCGTCCCCGCCGCAGCGATGGCCGCGATGAGAACGCCAAGCTTGTCGAGGCCGAGCCAAATGGGCCGGCGCGCTGGAGCGGCAGTGGCAGTGCTCATGCGGCTCCCTTGCGCCATGGCAGGCCAGAAGTGGGGTGCATGCGCATCCCCACTTCGCGCACGGGGCCTAGTTCAGGAACCCGCCCTGGGTCAGGAAGTCGGTGGCCACCGCCGACGCGGCTTCACCGCCCACCTGCACGCGGCCATTGAGCTCCTGTAGCGTTTCGAGCGTCAGCGCCTCAAACACCGGCGTCAGCAGTTCCTCGATCTGCGGATACTCGGTCAGAACTTCCTCGCGGATGATCGGGGCGGGCTGATAAACGGGCTGCACGCCCTTATCGTCTTCCAGCACCACCAGGCCCGAAGGCGCGATGCCCCCATCGGTGCCATAAACCATGGCAGCGTTGACGCCATTGGTCTGCTGGGCCGCCGCCGCGATGGTCGCCGCCGTGTCACCGCCCGAAAGGGTAATCAGCTGGTCAGGCGACAGGGTAAAGCCATAGACTTCCTGGAACTTGGGCAGCGCTGCGGGCGAGTTGACGAATTCGGCCGAGGCGGCGAGCTTGACCTCGCCACCACCAGCCACCCATTCCCCGAACTCGGAGAAGGTCTTGAGGTTATTGGCTTCCGCCAGATCGCCCCGCAGTGCCACCGCCCAGGTATTGTTGGCCGGCGACGGGCTCAGCCAGACGATCTTGTTGGCGTCATAGTCGAGCTTTTTGACCTCGGCATAGGCCTTGGCCGCGTCGTTCCAGAGCGCGGGATCGGTCCCCTCGAAGAAATAGGCGCCATTACCGGTATATTCGGGATAGATGTCGATTTCGCCGGCAATGATGGCTTCGCGCACGATCGGCGTGCCGCCCAGCTGCGTGCGATCTTCCACGGCAATGTCGTTATTCTGCAGCACCTGGAGAATGATGTTCCCCAGCACGCCCCCTTCGGTGTCGATCTTGGAGGACACCACCACCTGCGCCTGGGCGGCGGTGATGGAAACGGCAAGCGCGGCGGCGGCGCTCAGGAGTTTGACGGCAAGACGCATGGCGATTCTCCGTGTGTGCGGGCGCTCGACCCATTCGGGTTAACCTAGCGCGCCTGCGAAAATGAGCTAGGGCGAAATTGGCGGCAAAGGAAACAGCTCGGAAAAACTCGCCCAATATTCCTCGTATCCAGGCAAACCGAGCGCGAGCGAAATCACGGCTCTGCGCCGGGCTTCTAACCCATGATAAGCGCTATCCCCACCCTAGCGTTCCCGCCTCTTCGACCAAAGTAGCGCGCCCGAACGCCTCATTGCCAAGCGCGGCCGGGTAGCGCCACATGGCCGACCGGCATTCGGGCCGGGCCGGAGCCCTTTTATGGTTCAAACCACCATTGCTGATCACCCCTACCGCGACGCCATTATGGCGGAGGTCCATGCCCGTCCCGTGGAGATCGTGCCCGAGACCTGCCGATTGCGCCGCCTCGTCGTGGTGATGCCGCCCGTGGCCGGCGCCATGCTGGCCGTGTTCGAGCGCTTCGCTGCGTTTTGCGCCGAACAAGACCTCCCGCTGCCCCAGCCCGATACGCGCCAGCACAGCTTTGGCGGCGCCGGACGGCAGGTCACCTGGGAGTTTCACACCGAGTTCGTCACCGTCACGTGGCGCAGCGAGCTGGACGACAACGACAATCGTCCCGATGGGCTTGGCCTTGAGGTTCTGGCCGATGGGCTCCTGATCGGGGCGATGCGGCTCGATGTCATTGCCGAAACCACCATACCCGACCGCCTGGTGCCCGGGTTCAGTCTGCCCAGCCTGTGCCTCGCCAATGTGGAAGCGGGCAAAGCCCAGATCGCCACCGATTTTGTGCCCGATGCGGACCGCTTCACCCGGTTCGAGCTGGCGGCCGGCGGGCTGACGCCGCTGCGCCGCTCCATCATCGTGCGCCGCATTCTCGAGATCGAAACCTATCGCACCATGGCCCTGCTCGGCCTGCCGCTGGCGCGCAGCACCGCCCCGGAATTGCGGCGTATCGAAACCGAACTCACCGCGCTGATGGAAGAGCTTTCCGAGGCGACTACGCCCGCTGCGGTCCAGGCGGCCCTTGATGCCCTCCATGCGCTTTCAGTGCGCTCCAGCCAGATGTCGGAACGCCTCGGCTATCGCTTTGCCGCCGGACACGCCTATGGCGACATTTTGCGCGTGCGGGTGCAGGGCATCCGGGAATCGGGCACCGATCGCGGCTCGACCCTGGGCAGCTATATCGGCAACCGCGTCGATCCGGGCCTTGCCACTTGCGCGGCGATGGAAAAGCGCCTCGCCGTACTGTCGGCCAAGCTCGAACGCGCCATCGGCCTGCTCAATGTGCGCATCGGCGTTGATATGCAGGTGCAAAACGCCGCCGTGCTCGACAACATCGCCCAGACCTCGCGCAGCCAGTTCCTGCTGCAGCGCACCGTGGAAGGGCTCTCGACCATCGCCATCAGCTACTACCTTTTGGGCATCCTGAGCTATCTCCTCGCCGGGCCGCTCGAGGAATTGCACCTGCACAAGACCATGGCGCTCTCGATCGCAGCGCCCTTCGTCGTGCTCGCGGTGTGGCTGATGGCGCGGGCCGTCCGCAAAGCCCACGCGCCCGCGTCTCTCCACTAGGGGCGCGCGGCTACTCCATCCAGAACATGGGCTTGAGGTCGACCGAAACCGGCTCGTTGCGTTCATTGGTGGCCATCACATCGGCCATGTGGGCCCACCAGCGCTGCATCACCGGATGGTTGGGCAGCGCGTCCATGGTGTGATCCTTGCGCCGCCACAGCACGCCAAAGAGGATATTGGTTTCCTCATCGAGATGGATGGAATAATCGCGCACGCCGGCCTGCTTGAGCAGGTCAACCAGTTCGGGAAAAATCTCGTCATGCCGCTTTTTGTATTCGGCCGCCATGCCGGGATTGAGCTGCATCTTGAAGGCGTGTTTTTCCCAGTCGCTCATTGGCTGCGCGTTCTCCACAGGCGGAACAGGATGGGCAGCGCGATCACCACGATCAGCAGCGTGCCGATAAAGATCGACATGACGATGCCCGGAACATTGAGCAGCCCAAGCCCGAAGGTCACCAGCCCCATGATCACGGCGGCCAGTACGACGCCAATAATCGAGCCGCCGCCGCCCAGGATATTGACCCCGCCCAGCACCACCATGGTGATGGCCTCGAGCTCGAAGCCTTCGGCAATGGACGGCCGGGTGGAGCCCAGCCGCGCCGTCAGCAGCACGGCGGCAATGCCGCTCATCAGCCCGGTCAGGCAAAACAGCACGAACTTGATGCGATCCACCCGCACGCCGGTAAAGCGGGCCGCCACGGCATTGTTGCCGATGGCATAGATCTGGCGCCCGAACACGGTGCGATGCAGCGTGAACCAGAAGATCACCGCCGCCAGCGCAAACAGCACCAGCTCGAACGAAATCACCCACCACACATAGCCCTGCCCGAAAAAGCTGAAGCTGGCCGGGTAACCCTTGAAGCTGCCATCGCCCAGGATGATGAAGGCGATGCCCCGGAACAGGCTCATCGTGCCGATGGTGACGACGATCGAGGGCAGTTTGAGCCCGGTCACCAGCGCCCCATTGAAGGCGCCGCACAAAAGCCCCACTCCAACCCCAATCGCGACCAGCCCGGGCGTATCCACGCCCCATTGCAGCGCCAAACCCATCAATGTCGAGGCCAGGGCAATGATCGCCGCTACGGACAGATCGATCTCGCCCGAAATGATCAGCAGCGCCATGGCCAGCGCAATCAGCGCCTTTTCGGTGAAGTTGAAGGTCAGGTCCGACAGCGACCATTCATTGAGGAAGTAGGGCGAAGCCAATGAATTGGCGATGAAAATACCCACCGCTACCAGCACCAGCAGCGACTCCCAGCTCAGCAGCGCCGAGCGCAGGGGATGATCAAGCCGGTCCGGCAATTGGCGGGTTGTTACGGTGTCGGTCATCTCATAGCTTCCGATAGTTGCAGATCCGGCGACCCACTGCACCACCCCCCGCCCTGTCCCTCCCCCAGGGGGGAGGGAGCGCCAGAACCCGGCATGGAAGCCATCACGCCTCCGCCTTTCGCAAGATCACCCGCCCTGCCGAGCGCTCTCCCCGGGCATTGAGCACCACCGCCAACAGGATCGCGCCACCGGAGATCGCCATCTGCCAGAACGGGGAAATATTGATCACCGGCAGCGCATTGTTGATCACGCCCAAGAACAACGCCCCCAAGAGCGTGCCGCCGACGGTGCCGATGCCACCGGCAATCGACACGCCGCCGATCACGCAAGCGGCGATGATAGTCAGCTCATAGCCGCTCGCGACCTCCGTCGAGGCGATCACATAGCGCGACACCCAGAGATACCCGCACAGCCCGGCAACCGCGCCGGCAATGGTGAAGGCGAGGAACTTGGTGCGCCCCACATCGATGCCGGTATAAACCGCCGCGGTCGGATTGACCCCGATGGCATAGATCGCGCGCCCCAGCGGCGTGCGCGTCATCAGCACGTAAAACAGCGCCGCCACCGCAATGGCGATCCAGCTCAGCACCGGCAGCCCCAGCACCACGGCGCGCTGCAGATTGATGAAATCGGGGCTCATCTGGGCGGCATTGACCCAGGCCCCGCCCGAAAGCACGAACACCAGCCCGCGAAAGATCGTCAACGTCCCCAGGGTCACGACGATGGAGGGGATGTTGAGCTTCCACACCAAAAGCCCGTTCACCCCGCCCAGAACTGCACCCACAAGGAGGCACATCGCCATCACCGCGGGGATCGGCACCCCCGGAAACGCGGCATTGAACATGGCCGCGATCATCCCGGTCAGCGCCAAATTGGCGGCCTGCGACAGGTCGATGGAGCGCGTGAGGATCACCGCCATCTGCCCGAGCGCCAGCATGATCAGGATGGAGGTGTCGTTGAAAATGGTCAGCAGATTGCCCGGCTGGGCAAAGCGGGGAAAGCGCAGGGTGACCAGCACGATCACCAGCACAATCGCTCCGGCCAGCCAAATCTCGCGCTGCTTGGCGATGCTCCTCATGCCGCCGCTTCCTCTGGCGCGATCCCCGCCGCGAGGCGCACCAGGGTTTCGGGCTGCAGCCCCTTGTTGTCGAGCACGGCCACCACCCGCCCTTCGCGCATCACCACAATGCGGTCGCTCATCCCCAGCACCTCAGGCAGCTCGGACGACACCATGATCACGCTCAGCCCGCCGCTCACCAGCTCGCCCATGAAGCCATGCACCGCGGCCTTGGAGCCGATATCGATGCCCTTGGTGGGCTCGTCGAGAATGATCACCCGCGGCCCCGTCGCCAGCCATTTGGCGATCACCACCTTTTGCTGGTTGCCGCCCGAAAGGGTCGACACATCCTGGCTTAGCGAGGAGGCGCGCAGATCGAGCCGCCCGGTGAACGAGCGCGCCAGCGCAAATTCTTGTGCCAGCTGCAGCACATGGCTCTTGCTCGTGCGGCGCAGCGAGGGCAGTGACACATTCTGGAAAATGGGCAGGTTGGTGATCACCCCCTGCCGCCCGCGTTCCTCGGGCACATAAACAATACCCGCTTCCACCGCATCGGCGGCCGAGCGCGGGTTGATCGGCTTGCCGTCGAGGCTCAGCGTACCGCCCGACAGCGCCGTCATGCCGAACACCGCCTGCATCACCTCGCTGCGCCCCGCGCCCACGAGGCCATAAAACCCGAGGATTTCGCCGCGGCGCAGGCTGAACGACACATCCTCGAACTCGGTGGGGTGCGACAGCCCCCTCGCCTCGAGCACCACCTCGCCGATCTCGGGCGTGCGGGCGGGAAAGATCTGGTCCACCGCGCGCCCTACCATCATCTGCACGATCTGATTCTGGCTGGTGTCGCGGATCAGCCCCTTGCCCACCATTTCGCCATCGCGGAACACGGTGAAGCGGTCGGCAATGCGATAGATCTCGTCGAATTTGTGGGAGATGAAGAGGATCGCCTTGCCGTCCTCCTTGAGCAGCTCGATGAGCACATAAAGCTCCTCGATCTCCTTTTGGCTGAGCGCGGCGGTGGGTTCATCCATGATCACCACCTGCGCGTCGATCGACAGCGCGCGTGCCACTGCCACCAGGTGCTTTTTAGCGATCCCCAGTTCCTTGAGCTTGAGATCGGGTTCGATCCCGGCCGCCATGGCATCGAGCGTTGCCTTGGCCTCCCTGCGCATGGTGCGCCAGTCGATCAGCCCCAGCCGCGTGCGCGGCGCATGGCCCAGATAAATATTTTCGGCCACGGTCAGCTCGTCGAACAACACCGTTTCCTGGTGGATCGCCGTCACCCCCGCCGCAAAGGCGGCATGGGCCGTCGGTAGCACCACGGGCTTGCCCGCAATGGCAATCTCCCCCGCATCGGGCTGGTAGATCCCGGTCAGGATCTTGACCAGGGTAGATTTGCCGGCCCCGTTCTCGCCGATCAGCGCCGTCACCTCGCCCGGATAAAGCTCCAGCGCCACGCCATTGAGCGCCCGCACGCCGGGAAAGCTCTTGCCGATGCCAGAAAGGGTCAGGATGGGCTGCGTCATCTACGTTCCCGATGGTGGCGCCGGGGGTACCCGCCATGCGCGGAACCACCGGCTTTTGTGCTTCCCTCCCCCTTGAGGGTAGGGATCGAGGGAGGGGGTCGGCTGGTGATCACTGAAGGACCCCCACCCCGGCCCTCCTCTCCCCTCAAGGGGTAGGGAGGGCAGACTGCAGCTACCCTGCCTTGACGGGGTGCTATCGCCCTGCGCGCACGGAGCTCAATAGATCTTGGAGAACTCTTCGATATTGGTCTTGTCGAATTGGAACGGCACGGCCATCGCCGCCGCGTTGGTGTCGTCGAGCGTCACTTCGCCGACCCGGCCGATGGAGAATGTTTCACCGGGCGCCGCTTCCTTGCCATCGATCAGCTGGTCGGCCAGCATCACCGCCGAATAGCCCAGATCGATGGGGTTCCACAGCGCCACGGCCTGCGAAGCGCCATTGTCAATGAACTGCTTGAATTCGGAGGGGAGCGCGAGGCCCGTCACATTGATCTTGCCGATCAGGTTCTGGTCGGTCACCACCTGGGCAGCGGCTACGACACCCACCGTAGTGGGGGCAATGATGGCCTTGAGGTCGGGATGGGCGGCGATCAGGCCCTTGGCTTCCTCGGTGGATTTGACCGAGTCATCATCGCCATAAACCGTCGCGACGAGATTGATGTTGGGGAATTTCTCGGGCAGTGCCGCCTTGGCCGCCTCGATCCAGGCATTCTGGTTGGTCGCGGTGGATGCGGCCGACAGGATCGCTACATCGCCGCCCTCGGGCAGGTGATCAGCGGCCAGCTTGATGATGGTTTCCCCGATCAGCGCGGTGTCGGATGGGTTGAGGTGGATCTGGCGGCCTTCCTCGGCAACGCCTGAGTCAAAGCTCACCACCTTGATGCCGCGCTGCATGGCGCGCTGCAGTGCCGGCACCAACGCGTCGGGGTCATTGGCCGAGATGGCGATGGCGTCGACCTGCTGGGCAATCAGCGAATTGACCACTTCGATCTGCGCTTCGGCCGTGGCGGCGGTTGGGCCGGTATAGATCACCTCGACATCGCCCAATTCGGCGGCCGCTTCCTGCGCGCCTTTGTTGGCGGCATCGAAAAAGCCGTTGCCCAGCGATTTGACCACCAGCGCAATGCGCGTCTGGGCATAGGCTGGTGCGGCGAGCAGCACGGCGACAGCCGTGGATGCGGCCAGGATCTTGATCAGTTTCATGCGGTATTCCCTCCCTGGAATGCTTTGATATCAGCTAGTTGTTGGCTCAGGCCCTGCTTGATTGCGCTTGGACCTGAGTAGTTGTTTCGGCCACGATCAACCGCACGCCGGCTGTTTCGAGCATCTGGCGGTCTTCGTCACGGATGCCGCTGTCGGTGATCACCGCGGCGATCTTGTTGAGTTCACACAGGATCAGGCTCGAGCGGCCCGAAAACTTCGATGAATCGGCGAGCACGACCAGCTCCTCGGCCTGCCCGATCAGCGCCAGTTCGGATTGCACCACCATCGGGTCGGCTTCCATCAGCCCGTGCTCGCCAATTCCCTGGCAGCCGATAAACATGCGCTTGGCGTAGAAATGCGAGGCCACCACCCCGCCAAAGGGCGACAGGATCACATTCTGGTCGCGATAGATGGTGCCGCCCGGAATAACCACGCTGTTGCGCGAATTGTGGATCAGGTGTTCGGCAATGGCGAAGCTGTTGGTGAACACGGTCAGCCGCTTGCCCGTCAGATGATGCACCATCTGATAGGTCGTGGTGCCGCCATTGATGATGATCGGCTCGCCATCACGGCAAAGCTGCGCCGCAGCGCGGGCGATTGCCTGCTTTTGCGCGATATTGAGCGTTTCATTGACAGAGAAGGGCCGCCCCATCAGCGCGCCTTCTTCGGGCGGGTTCACCGCTTCCGCGCCACCCCGCACCCGCCGCAACTGCCCGCTCAGATGCAGCGCCGCAATGTCCCGGCGGATCGTGGCTTCCGAAGCGCCGGTGACGTCGCAGAGTTCAGCCACGCTCACGAAGGAACGCGTCCGCAGCGCAGCCCCGATCACTCTATGGCGCTCAGTTTCATGCACGGCAGCACTCCTCCCTTCAGCATTCCTTGCGCGCTTTTCAATCAGTGTCAATCAT
The DNA here is from genome assembly GCF_004005995.1 of Devosia sp. 1566. Taxonomy (NCBI): domain Bacteria; kingdom Pseudomonadati; phylum Pseudomonadota; class Alphaproteobacteria; order Hyphomicrobiales; family Devosiaceae; genus Devosia; species Devosia sp. 1566. The sequence continues at coordinate 850,659 of NZ_CP034767.1, read as the reverse complement.
GGACCCACCTGAATTACTCAGCATTGCGCAGCTCTGCTTGCTGCTGATCGTTTGTGATTGACAGCGCATTTCAATCATGTCCAGTTCGGCAGGAGTTTTGCCCGATCTGAGAGGAACCCCATGTCCGCCCCCGCCCCCAAGCGCCTCCAGAATTTATGGGATGATGCTAAGGCCGCCGCCATGAGCGAGCCCGAGCGGCTGGTTTACCGCTCCAACATTTTGGGCAGTGACAAGCGGGTCACCAATTATGGCGGCGGCAATACCTCCTCCAAGATCATGCAAAAGGATCCCCTCACTGGCGAGATGGTCGAGGTGCTTTGGGTCAAGGGCTCGGGCGGGGACAGCGCCTCGATCAAGCTCGATGGCTTTGCCACCTTGTATATGGACAAGCTGCGCGCTCTCAAGAACCTCTACCGCGGGGTCGAGTTCGAGGACGAAATGGTGGGCTATCTCCCCCATGCCACCTTCAACCTCAACCCGCGCGCCGCCTCGATCGACACCCCGCTCCACGCCTATGTGAACCATCCCTTTGTGGATCACATGCACCCCGACGCCATCATCGCGATCGCGGCTTCGAAAAACTCGCGCGAACTGACGCAGCAGATTTTCAGCGACACGATCGGCTGGTTGCCTTGGAAAAAGCCGGGCTTCGAGCTTGGCCTCTGGCTGGGCAAGTTCTGCAAAGAAAACCCCAATGCCAAGGGAGTGATCCTCGAATCCCACGGCCTCTTCACCTGGGACGACACCCCTCGGGAGTGCTACGAAACCACCATCGCCATCATCAACCAGGCCATCGAGTGGTTCGAAGCGCAAACCGCGGGCAAGACCATCTTTGGTGGCGCGGCCGTCCAGGTGCTGCCGCCCGAACAGCGCCGCGCCATCGCCGCCCGCCTGATGCCGAAAATCCGCGGCTTCATTTCCGAAGACAGCCATAAGCTGGGCCATTTCGACGATTCCCCGGCCGTGCTGGAATTCGTCAACTCAAACAATCTGCGCCCGCTCGCGGCGCTGGGCACCTCCTGCCCCGACCACTTCCTGCGCACCAAGATCCGTCCGCTCGTGATCGATTTCGATCCCGCCAATCCCGATGTGGATGCCGTGGTTGCCGGCCTCGCCGACCAGATCGCCGCCTATCGCGCCGACTACGCCGCTTATTACGAGCGCTCGAAGCACGACAATTCCCCGGCGATGCGCGACCCCAATGCCGTGGTCTATCTGATGCCCGGCATCGGCATGTTCACCTTCGCCAAGGACAAGGCCACCGCCCGCATTTCGGGCGAGTTCTATGTCAACGCGATCAACGTCATGCGCGGCGCCTCGACCGTCTCTGAATACCAAGGCCTGCCCGAGCAGGAGGCCTTCGACATCGAATATTGGCTCCTCGAAGAAGCCAAGCTTGCGCGCCTGCCCAAGCCCAAGTCCCTAGCTGGCAAGATCGCGCTCGTCACCGGCGGCGCCGGCGGCATCGGCAAGGCCACGGCGGCCCGGCTGCTGCGCGAAGGCGCCTGCGTCGTGCTCGCCGATATCGATCAGGCCGCGCTCGACACCGCAACTGCCGAACTTGCTGCCGCCTTCAGCGCCGATGTCGTTCGCCCCGTCAATATCAACGTCACCCGCGAAGACCAGGTGATCGCAGGATTTGCCCATGCCGTGGTGGAATTCGGCGGCCTCGACATCCTCGTCTCCAATGCCGGCCTCGCCTCCTCCGCGCCCATCGAGGACACGACGCTCGAGCTCTGGAACCGCAACATGGACATCCTGTCCACCGGCTATTTCCTCGTCTCGCGCGAGGCCTTCCGCCTGTTCCGCGCCCAAAAGATCGGGGGCAATGTGGTCTTTGTCGCCTCCAAGAACGGCCTAGCCGCTTCCCCCAATGCAGCGGCCTATTGCACCGCGAAAGCCGCCGAAATCCACCTCGCCCGCTGCCTTGCCCTCGAGGGCGCCGAAGCGCAGATCCGCGTCAATGTCGTCAATCCCGACGCCGTGTTGCGCGGCTCGAAAATCTGGGCCGGCGAATGGCTCGAACAGCGCGCCTCAACCTACAAGACCGACAAGGAGGGCCTCGAGGACATGTACCGCCAGCGCTCGCTGCTCAAACGCTCCGTCTTCCCCGAAGACATCGCCGAAGCCATCTATTTCTTTGCCAGCGAAGCCTCGGCTAAATCCACCGGCAACATCCTCAATGTCGACGCCGGCAACGCCCAGTCCTTTACGCGCTGATTCACGCAGAACAAAAACAACAAAACACGCGGCTCCTGAGGGAGGGGGTCGCAGGGGAGGCACAACAAATGACCGATCACATCATCGACCCCACCGCAATCGAAGCCGACAATGCCCGCTGCCAAGCCGATCTGCGCGCGGACTACGACTCCCTCGGCGAGCGGCTCGACCGGCGGGGCATAGCGATCGAAGCGATCAAACAAAAGGTCGCCGGTTTCAACATTGCCGTGCCCTCCTGGGGCGTCGGCACCGGCGGCACCCGCTTTGCCCGCTTCCCCGGCCAGGGCGAGCCGCGCGATATCTTCGACAAGCTCGAAGACTGCGCCGTCATCGCCCAGCTGACCCGGGCCACCCGCACCGTTTCCCTCCATATCCCTTGGGATAAAGCCGATCCCAACCGCCTTAAGCAAGCCGCCAGCCGCTTCGGCCTCGGCTTTGATGCGATGAACTCCAACACCTTTTCGGACGCCCGCGGCCAGCTGCAAAGCTACAAGTTCGGCTCGCTCTCCGCCGCCGATCCCGCCACCCGGCAGCAAGCCATCGAGCACAATCTTGAATGCATCGAGATCGGCCAGACCCTTGGGTCCAAGGCCCTCACCGTCTGGATCGGCGACGGCTCCAACTTCCCCGGCCAGGTCAATTTCGCCACCCAGTTCGAGCATTATCTCGACGCCATGAAGGCGATCTATGCCGCCCTCCCGGCTGACTGGCGCGTCTACACCGAGCACAAGATGTACGAGCCGGCTTTCTACTCCACCGTCGTGCAGGACTGGGGCACCAACTACCTCATCGCCACCGAGCTCGGCGACAAGGCCTTCTGCCTCGTCGATCTCGGCCACCACGCGCCCAACACCAATATCGAAATGATCGTTTCGCGCCTCGCCCAGTTCGGCAAGCTCGGCGGCTTTCACTTCAACGACAGCAAATATGGCGACGACGACCTCGATGCCGGCTCGATTGACCCGTTCCGCCTGTTCCTCGTCTTCAACGAGCTGGTGGATGCCGAAGCGCGCTACTCCGACTTCCACCCCGCCCATATGCTCGACCAGTCGCACAACGTCACCGACCCCATCGAATCGCTGATGCTGTCGGCCGCCGATGTGCAGCGCGCCTATGCCCAGGCACTCCTTGTGGATCGCGCCGCGCTCGCAGCAGCGCAGCAGGCCAATGACGCGCTGGGCGCCACCCAGGCCCTGCGCCTCGCCTATCGCACCGATGTGGAGCCGATCCTGGCCATGGCCCGCCTCGAAGCGGGCGGCGCCATCGACCTGCTCGGCGCCTACCGGGCCTCTGGCTATCGCGCCAAGGTCGCGGCCATCCGCCCGGCGGTGGAAGGCGGCTCGGGCGGTATTGTCTAGCTCTGCTCCAGCGCCCGCAGCGGCGCAGTCGCCTCGAGGATCCAGTCGCGAAAGGCGCGGATCTTGGGGTTGTTGCGCCGCGCTTCGGGGTAGACGAGATAGTAGTAGTGCCCGTCCCAGCCCACGGTCGAAAAGGGCTGCACCATGCGGCCGGCCCGGATTTCCTCGGGGTAGAACTGGGGCGTCAGCATGGCGACGCCCCGCCCGGCCATCACGGCTACCGCTTCCATGGATTGAAATCCCAGCCGCGCAAAGGGCCGCTCGGGCGCTGGCGGCACCGCCACCCCTGCCCGCTTGAACCAGGCCGCGACCCATGGGTCATCGGGCGTGATCTGAGGCACCCGCAACAGATCGGCGGGTTCGCGCACCCCATATTCCTCCACCAGCCGCGGATGCAGCATGGGGGCATATTCCACCTTGGTCAGCCCATGCGCCACCAGTCCCGGCGCCATCCGCCCGGTGGCGCGGATCGCCACATCGATCTCGGTGCCGGCGAAATCGATGATCTCCGGCGCGCTTTCGATGCGCACCGCGATATCGGGATGCCCGACCTGGAACAGCCCGAGATTGGCCGCCAGCCACTGGCTGGCAAAAGTGGGCACGGCGCTGATCGCGAGCGTGGCGTCGACCCGTCCGCCCAGTTCGGCAAAAGCCGCCCGCAGCACCGCAAAGCCCTTGGCCACTTCAGGCGCCAGCTGCGCCCCGGTTTGGCTGAGCTCAATCCGGCGCGGCTTGCGCAGGAATAGGGGCGTGCCCACCCGCTCCTCGAGAATGCGGATCTGGTAGCTTACGGCGGCCTGGGTCATGCCCAGTTCCTCGGCCGCGCGGGTAAAGCTCAAATGGCGCGCCACGGCCTCGAAGGCGCGGATCGCCGGCAGTGGTGGCAAGGGGCTCATGCATCAAACCTCCTTATGGAAGCCTTGGCAGCTTTAGTTGGAAGCGCGCCGACCCGCCAGCAATAATCGCGGCTATCCCGATAATCCCAGAGGCAGCCGCATAAGGCTGGTTATGCCATGAGTGTTGTTTCAAGCTGCGAAGAAGCGCGCGATCCGGCCCCGCGCCGCCCATGGAATCCGCTGCGCAACTGGTTGATCCGCCGCCACCGGCGCCGCGTCACCCTCGATCTGCTGCATGCCTCGCCCCATCTGCTGCGCGATATCGGCGCCGAAACCATTCTGGGCGATCATTGTCCGCGCTAGGCCCGCTTGCCAGCCAATATGGGAGCGGTAAACTCCGCTCCATGTCCAAGACCACGCCCGCCACCGCAGCCCTCCTCAAAGCCGGCATCCCCTTCGAGCTCGCGACCTACGCTTACGATCCCGATGCCGAGCGGGTGGGGCTGCAGGCTGCCGAGGCGATGGGCGTTGATCCCGGCTGCGTGTTCAAGACGCTGATGGCCGAGGTGGATGGCAAGCCAGTCTGTGTCGTCGTCCCGTCGGACGAGGAAGTGAACATGAAAAAGCTTGCCGCCGCCTTTGGCGGCAAGACCGCGCAGATGATGAAGCCCGCCGTCGCTGAGCGCCTCACCGGCTACAAGGTCGGGGGCATCAGCCCCTTCGGGCAGCGCAAGGCCGTGCCCACTTGCGTGGAAGAACTCGTCGCCTTGCAGGACCGGGTTTATCTCAATGGCGGCCAGCGCGGGCTGCAGATCAATCTGGCGCCCGACGATCTCATCCGCGCCCTGGGCGGCAAGACCGCCGACCTCATCCGCTAGTTCCTGAAAAGACAAAAGGCGCCCAAGTGGACGCCTTCTTCTTCGACTGCTGCTGGAAAGAGCTTAGAAGCCCTTGCCCTGCGCAATGTTCTTGATGTCGCCCTTGGTAATGCCCAAATCATTGAGCTGGCGGGCGTCAAGCGAGTTCAGCTCGCGCAGGGTGCGCTGGTACTGGACATAGTTGCGGATCGACTGACGGATATTCATTTGCGGGGGTCCTCTCTTTTGCTGAGCCTTATGTAGTGGCACCCCCGGCTGATGAGAACCGCGCCTTGCTGCACACCTCTTATGCACTAGGTGCAAACAAAATGAGCACGGGCTTCACAATCCATTCATTCTGATGGCGCGAAAGCGGCAGAAGCCCTTGACCTTCCCACGATGGGAAGCCCTACATGGGGTGGGACGAGGTGAGAAAATCATGACCGACCAGGCACTCCAAACCCGACCCGTTTCCATCGATATTGAAGGCATGACCTGCGCTTCCTGCGTGGCGCGGGTGGAACGCGCCCTGCTTAAGACCCCCGGCGTCAAGGCAGCTTCCGTCAATCTCGCCACCGAGCGCGCCACTGTCGAGCTCACTCCCGATGCGCAACTCGAGCCCGTTCTCGCCGCCATAACCAAGGCCGGCTATTCCGGCCAGCCCGCGCCCGAACAGCGCAGCAGCCATGCCGGCCACCACCATGACGAGGACGCCGCCGTGCTCCGGCGCGACGTGATCCTTGCCGCGGTCCTGACCGCGCCGATGTTCGTGCTCGAAATGGGCAGCCACCTGATCCCCGGCATGCACATGGCGGTGATGCATCTGGTGCCCACTCAGTGGCTCTACATCGCCTATTTTGTCATCACGACCATTGTGCTCTTCTTCCCCGGACGCCGCTTTTTTGCGCATGGCATTCCGGCGCTTTTGCGCGGCGCCCCCGAGATGAACTCGCTCGTCGCCCTGGGCGCGGGCGCGGCCTATCTTTATTCCACGCTCGTTACCTTCGCGCCCGGCCTCGTGCCGGTCACCAGCCGCTATGTGTATTTCGAAGCGGCGGCCGTGATCGTGACGCTGATCCTGCTTGGCCGGCTCCTTGAAGCACTGGCCAAGGGCCGCACTGGCGCCGCCATTGCCCGGCTGGTGCAGCAACAGGCCAAGACCGCCCAGGTGCAGCGCAATGGCAGCTTTGTGCAAGTGCCCATCGACCAGGTGGTCGTCGGCGATATCCTTCTGGTGCGGCCCGGTGAAAAGATCGCGGTTGATGGCGAGATCGTCGGCGGGCAAAGCCATGTCGATGAATCCATGATCTCGGGCGAGCCCATCCCGGTGAGCAAGGCCGAAGGCGCCAGTGTGGTCGGCGGCACCGTCAATGGCGAAGGCAGCTTCACTTTCCGCGCCACCAAGGTGGGCGCCGATACCATGCTGGCCCAGATCATCCGCATGGTCGAGGATGCCCAGGGCGGCAAGCTCCCCATCCAGGCGCTGGTCGACCGCATCACCTTCTGGTTCGTGCCGGCGGTGATGGCGGCAGCGCTCGCCACGTTTGTGGTCTGGCTGATCTGGGGGCCTGAGCCGAGCTATCTCTTTGGGCTGGTTAATGCGGTGGCCGTCCTCATCATCGCCTGCCCCTGCGCCATGGGTCTGGCCACCCCCACCTCGATCATGGTGGGCACCGGCCGCGCCGCAGAGCTGGGCGTCCTTTTCCGCCGCAGCGAAGCCCTGCAAAGCCTGCGCGACGTCGACATGATCGCCTTCGACAAGACCGGCACCCTGACCGAAGGGCGTCCCGTGCTGACCGATCTCGTTGTTGCCGAGGGCTTTGCCGAGCCCGAAGTGCTGGCCCTGATGGCAGCGGTGGAACATTACTCCGAACACCCCATCGCCACCGCCATCGTTGCCGCCGCCACCGAGCGCGGCCTGCCCATTGCCGAGGCCGAGCAGTTCGCCTCCTCGGCCGGCCACGGCATCAGCGGCGTCGTTGGCGGGCGCCAGGTGCTGGTAGGCAATGCCGGCCAGCTGCCCGGCATCGACAAGGCCGCATTTGCCGATCAGCTCACCACCCTCGCCGGCCAGGGCAAGACGCCCATTCTGGTGGGCATCGATGGCAAGCTTGCCGCCGTGGCTGCCGTTGCCGACCGGGCCCGCCCGACCAGCAAGGCGGTGATTGCCGAACTGCACCGCTTAGGCATTCGCACCGCCATGATCTCGGGCGACAACCAGCGCACGGCCCAAGCCATTGCCGACCAGCTCGGGATCGATGAAGTGCGCGCCGAAATCCTGCCGGCCGGCAAGGTCGAGGCCATCAATTCGCTACGCCGCGGCGGAGGCAAGATCGCCTTTGTCGGCGATGGCATCAATGATGCGCCCGCGCTGGCCGCCGCCGATATCGGCATTGCCGTGGGCACGGGCACCGATGTCGCCATCGAAAGCGCCGATGTCGTTCTCCTGGGCGGTGACCTCAAGGGGGTGCTCAATGCCCTCACCATCAGCCGCGCCACCATGCGCAATATTGCCGAGAACCTCTTCTGGGCCTTCGCCTACAACGTCATCCTGATCCCGGTGGCCGCAGGCGTGCTCTATCCCAGCGTCGGCATTCTCCTGTCCCCCATGATCGGGGCGGGTGCCATGGCCCTCTCGAGCGTGTTCGTGGTCGGCAACGCCCAGCGGCTGCGCACCGTGCGCCCCGTAACCCTGCAAGGAGTGAACCCATGAATATCGGGGAAGCCGCCCAGGCCTCAGGCGTTTCGGCCAAGATGATCCGCTACTACGAGTCCATCGGCCTCATCGAGCCGCCCGGGCGCACTGACAGCAATTACCGCGTTTATGACCCCGATCAGGTGCATGTGCTGCGCTTCATCAAGCGGGCCCGCACCCTGGGCTTTTCCGTCGAGGAAACCAGCCGCCTCCTCAGCCTCTGGCAGGACAAGAGCCGCGCCAGTGCCGAGGTCAAGGCGGTCGCCTCGGCCCATATCGCCGACCTCGAAACCAAGATTGCCGAACTGCAGGGCATGGTCGGGACGCTCAAGCATCTCGTTCACTGCTGCGGCGGCGACGACCGGCCCAATTGCCCGATCCTCGATGATCTGGCCGGGCCGCAACCCGTGAAAGGACATTGAAATGAGCCAAACAACCACTCTGCGCGTCGAGGATATGAGCTGCGCCCATTGCGTGGGCACCGTGCGCAAGGCGCTCGAGGAAGCGCTCCCCGGCGCCGAGATCGCCGTTGATCTCGACACCCACCGCGTCAGCTTCACCGGCGACCGCGCCAAGGCGGAAGCGGCCATCCGCGAAGCCGGCTACACCCCCGAGCCGGCATAAACCCGAAGGGCCACGCTCCTTTCCGAGCGTGGCCCTCTTTCCTTAGTGGCCGTGTTTGGCCAGCCATTCCTGCATCTGGGCGATCTCGCCTTCCTGGTCGGCGATGATCTTTTCGGCCAGCGCCTTGATCTCGGGATCGCTGCCATGCTCGAGCACGATCTGCGCCATCTCCACCGCGCTTTGGTGATGTGGGATCATGCCGCGCACGAAATCCACATCGGCATCGCCGCTATAGTCGAGGTCCATGGCTTCGTGCATGCGCATATTGGCCGCCTTGAAGGCTTCGGTTGCCGGGCTATCGCCGCCGGCCATGCCATGGCCGGCATGATCCTGCGCCGCTACCGGCAGGCTCAAGGCGGCAGCCACGCACAGGGAAAGAGCCAGACACTTCATTTTCAAACCTCCTGATTGGTCGGGGCACGAGCTATGCGGCGTTCCAACATGGGAAGGTCAAGCCCCGTTCCCCAGCCGCGCCATCGTGTGGCTTGTTCGCCCCGGCCCTTCATGCCATCTCCCCCACAGCCAGGAGAACGCGCGTGAAAACCATCATCCTTGTGGGCATAGGCACCGGCAATCCCGAGCACCTGACCGTGCAGGCCATCAATGCCCTTCAGCGCGCCGGTACCCTCTTCATCCCCGACAAGGGCCAGGACAAGGCCGAGCTCGCCCAGGTCAGACGCGACATCTGCGAGCGCTATCTCGACGCCCCCAATCTCGTTCCCTACCGCGTCCCCACCCGCCGCAGCGGCGCCGATTACAACCAGACCGTCAGCGAATGGCACGCCACGCTCGCCGGCATCTTCGCCGAGCTCATCGCCACCCATGTGCCCGATGGCGGCTCCTGCGCCTTTCTCGTCTGGGGCGATCCGGGGCTCTACGACAGCACCCTGCGCATCATCGCCCAGCTCCCCCAGCCCCAAAGCTTCAAGGTCGAGGTGATCCCGGGCATCACCTCCATCCAGGCCCTCACCTCGGCCCATGCCATTGCCCTCAACCGCATCGGCGAGCCCGTCCAGATCACCACCGGCCGCCGCCTGGTCGAATCGGGCCTTGGGGGCGACAGCGTCGTCATGCTCGACGGGCAAACCGCCTTTATCCATGCCGATCCGGAGCTCGAGATCTTCTGGGGCGCCTATCTCGGCACCCCCGACCAGCTCACCATTGCCGGCCGCCTCGGCGATGTCCGCGACACCATCCTCGAGACGCGCCGGGCCGCCCGCGCGCGCCATGGCTGGATCATGGACATCTACCTGCTGCGACAACGCGAACCATAGAGCGCTTTGTGCCGCCCGAGGGATCGTATAAGGACAGGGCTTCACGCAACACGAAGCCCGAACTTGCTCCAGCTGCTGCCCATCACTGACCCCCAAGCGCCCGCGCGCCGCGGTGCCTGCCCGAGCCTGCGCGAGCCGATGGCGACCGGCGACGGGCTCCTCGCGCGCCTGCGCCTGCCCGAGCGGCGTGTCAGTCCCGCTCAGCTGGTCCGCATCGCCGAACTCGCCGCCCGGCACGGCAATGGCCAGCTCGAGATCACCGCCCGCGGCAATCTGCAGGCGCGGGGCCTCTCCGAGCAGTCCGCCCCCCCCTTTGCCGAGGCCATTGAAGCGTTCCTGCCCATCGAAGCCGGCCTCGTGGTGGAAACCCCGCCTCTGGCCGGGCTCGATCCGCTCGAACGGGCCGATCCGCGCCCCCTCGCAACCGCCATCCGCGTCGCGGCCGCCCCGCTCGCCCGTCGCCTCGGCCCCAAGGTCACTGTCGTCGTGGATGCCGGTGGCGCCATCCCTCTCACGCCCCTCGGCGCCGATCTGCGCTTCACCGCCCTCGATGCCGAGCGCTGGCTCATCACGCTGGGCAAAACCGCGCTTGGCACCCTCCCGACCCCCGCCGTGCTCCCTGCCGCCAGCCTGATCCTGCACCGCCTTGCCGAGCTCGGCCCCGCCGCCCGCGCCCGCGATCTCGATCCCGCCGCGATCCAGGCCGAACTCGCCACCCGGCTGTCCCCACCCGCCACCCTTCCCGCGCCCCCGCCGCCCGCCGGCCTCATTCCCCTGCGCGATGGCGCGGCTTTCCCCGTCGCCCTGCCCTTTGGCAGCATCGCCGCCCCCGTGCTCGCCGCCCTCGCGCAGGACGCCACATCTGCCGGCATCACCGAGCTGCGCCTTTCCCCCGGCCACGCCCTCCTCGCCCTGGGTGCCCCCGCCGCGCTCGCCGCCTTCGGGCGCGCCGCCGCAGCGCTGGGCCTCCTCACCAATCCCGCCGATCCGCGCCTTTATGCCCATGCCTGCATCGGCAATGAAGGCTGCGCCTCGGGCCTTGCCGCCAGCCGCACCTTGGCATCACAGCTGCTCGACGCGTTCCCGACCCTCTTTGATGGCACCGCGACTCTCCATGTCTCGGGCTGCCCCAAGGGTTGCGCCCATCCGCGGCCGGCCGATTTGACCCTCGTGGCCCAGCCCGGCGGCTCGGCGGTGGTGCTATCGGGCCGCGCTAGCGACGCACCCCTGCTCCTCGTCCCCCATGCCGATGCCCGCGCGGGTTTTGCCCGCCTTGCCGGCCTTCTCCATGCGCATCGCGCGCCTGGCCAAACCAGCGCCGCGGTTCTGGCCGCGCTTGGCCCGGTGCGCATCGCCGCCGCTCTTGGACCCCACCTGCCATGATCGAATACGACTACATCAAAGCGGGGGACGCCATTTACCGGCAGTCCTTCGCCATCATCCGCGCCGAAGCGGATCTGCGCCGCTTCACCCCCGATGAGGCGGAACTCGCCGTGCGCATGATCCATGCCGCCGGCATGGTGGAAGCCGCCGAGCAGTTCGAATTCGGCCCCGGTTTTGTCGAGGCCGCCCGCGGCGCGCTTGAGGCCGGCGCCCCCATTCTCTGCGATGCCGAAATGGTGGTGCGCGGCGTCACTGCCGCTCGCCTGCCCGCCAACAATCCTGTGCTCTGCACCCTGCGCGACCCGCAGACTCCTGTCATTGCAGAAGAGATCGGCAACACCCGCTCGGCCGCCGCGCTCCATCTTTGGGGCGAGCGCCTGGCCGGCGCCGTGGTCGCCATCGGCAATGCCCCGACGGCGCTGTTCCACCTCCTCGAAATGCTGCGCGACGGCGCCCCCCGCCCCGCCGCGATCCTGGGCATGCCCGTCGGCTTTGTGGGCGCCGCCGAATCCAAGGCCGCGCTCGCCGAACACTCCTATGGCGTGCCCTATGCCATCGTGCGCGGCCGTCTCGGCGGCAGCGCCATCACCGCCGCGGCGCTCAATGCGCTGGCAAGGCCCGGTCTATGACCGGCACCCTTTACGGCGTCGGCACCGGCCCCGGCGATCCTGAGCTCCTGACCCTCAAGGCCGTGCGCGCCATCCAGGGCGCCGATGTGGTCGCCTATTTCGCCAAGTCGGGCAATCGCAGCAATGCGCGCACCATCGTGGCCGATCTCCTTGCGCCCACCCAGCACGAGGAAGCCCTGCTTTATCCTGTCACCACCGAGATCGACCGGCACCACGCCGATTATCGCAGCGCCACCGCGCAGTTCTATGCCGAGGCGGCCGAGCGCATCGCCGCCCATCTCGATGCCGGGCGCAAGGTTGCGGTGCTAAGCGAAGGCGATCCGCTGTTTTACGGCTCCTATATGCATCTGCATGTGCGCCTCGCCCATCGCTACCCCACCGAGGTCGTGCCCGGCATCACCGCGATGTCGGGCTGCTGGTCGATGGCCGGCCTGCCGCTGGTGCAGGGCGATGATGTGCTGGCCGTTCTGCCCGGCACGCTCGAGGAAGCCGAACTGCAACGGCGCCTCGGTGACACGCAAGGTGCCGTCATCATGAAGGTTGGGCGCAACCTGCCCAAGATCCGCCGCGCCATTGCTGCGGCGGGCAAGCTCGAAACCGCGGTTTATGTTGAGCGCGGCACGATGAGCAATGGCCAGTCCATGCGCCTGTGCGACAAGCCGGACGACACCGCCCCCTATTTTGCCCTGGTGCTGGTCCCCGGCTGGAGCGAGCGGCCATGACCGGCAAAATCAGCGTCGTCGGCCTCGGGCCCGGCAATCCCGACCAGATCACCCCCGAAGCGCTCAAGGCCGTGGCCGAAGCCCGGCTGTTCTTTGGCTATGGCCCTTATCTTGATCGCCTCTCCCTGCGCCCCGACCAGCAGCGCGTCGCCTCCGACAACCGCGAAGAGCTCGACCGCAGTCGTGCCGCCCTTCAGGCCGCCGCCGCGGGAGAAAAGGTCTGCGTCGTGTCGGGTGGCGATCCCGGCGTTTTCGCCATGGCCGCCGCCGTCTGCGAAGCCATCGAGGATGGCCCCGAGCCCTGGCGCCATCTCGAGCTCGAAGTCGTGCCCGGTGTCACTGCCATGCTCGCCGTTGCCGCCCGCATGGGCGCCCCGCTCGGCCATGATTTCTGCGCCATTTCCCTGTCCGACAATCTCAAGCCCTGGACGCTGATCGAGCAGCGCCTGCGTGCCGTTGCCGGCGCCGGGCTCGTGATCGCGCTTTACAATCCCATTAGCCGCGCCCGCCCCTGGCAGCTCGGCACCGCCTTTGCCATCCTGCGCGAAGTTCTGCCCTGGAGCACCCCGGTGATCTTTGGTCGCGCCGCTGGCCGCCCTGACGAGATGTTGCGCCTCGTCACCCTCGCCGATGCCGATGCCAGCACCGCCGATATGGCCACTTGCGTCATCATCGGCTCGCCCGAAACCCGCGTTATCGAACGGCCCGGCCGCACGCCGATCGTTTATTCGCCCCGTTCCGCCGGGGGACCACGATGAGCTGGCTGACCATTGTCGGCATCGGCGAAGACGGCATCGCGGGCCTTGGCGATGCGGCGAAATCCGCCATCAGCCAGGCCGAACTGGTGTTTGGCGGCGAACGCCATCTGCGCCTTGCCGCCCCCTTGATCGCTGGCGAACAGCAACCCTGGCTCAGCCCCTTTTCGCTGTCCGTCGATGCCGTGGTCGCCGCTCGCGGCAAATCCGTCTGCGTGCTGGCGTCCGGCGATCCGTTCCAGTTCGGCGTCGGCGCCACCCTCGCCCGCCGCATCGATCCCGCCCAGATGCGGGTCCTGCCCCATCCTTCCGCCTTCAGCCTTGCCGCGGCTCGCCTTGGCTGGCCGCTCGGTGAGATCACCACCCTGTCGCTGCATGGGCGGTCGCAGGATCTGTTGCGCCCCCATCTGCAGCCCGGCGCGCGTATCCTCGCGCTGACTTCCGATGGCGATTCGCCGGCCCAGCTCGCCCAGCTGCTGCATGACAGCGGCTTTGGCCTTTCCATCGTAACCGTGCTTGAAGCCTTGGGCGGCCCCGAGGAGCGCGTCCGCTCCCAGCCCGCCAGTGCCTTTACCCTCGCCGACATCAATCCGCTCAATGTTGTGGCCATCTCTGTCGTTGCCCTGTCCGAAGCCCGCATCCTGCCGCTGGTGCCCGGACGCGACGATGCGCTGTTCGAGCATGACGGACAGATCACCAAGCGCGAAGTGCGCGCCCTCACCCTTGCCGCTCTCGCCCCGCGGCAGGGCGAATTGCTTTGGGATATCGGCGCGGGTTCAGGCTCGATTGCTATCGAATGGATGCTGGCTCATCAGAGCCTCCGCGCCATTGCCATTGAAAGCCATCCCGAGCGCTGCACCCGCATCAAGCACAACGCCGCCCTGTTCGGCGTCCCCAGCTTGCAACTCGTTGAAGGCACCGCGCCCGCGGCGCTCGAGGGTCTTGAGCCCCCGCACGCCATCTTCATCGGTGGTGGTGGCAGCGAGCCCGGCGTTATGGAAGCCGCCCAGCAAAGCCTTCACCCCGGTGGCCGGCTCGTCGCCAATGCCGTCACCCTCGAAATGGAAGCCGTGCTGCTCGCCCACCACGCCGCCCATGGCGGCAGCCTCACCCGCATCGAGCTCAGCCGCGCTTCTCCCATCGGCACCATGACGGGCTGGCGCCCGGCCATGCCGTTGCTGCAATGGTGCTGGAGCAAGCCATGACCGTCCATTTCATTGGCGCCGGACCCGGCGCTGCTGATCTCATCACCGTGCGCGGCCGCGACCTCCTCGCCGGCTGCCCGGTCTGCCTTTATGCCGGCTCCATCGTGCCGCGCGAGATGCTCGATTACTGCGCCCCCGGTACCCGCCTCGTCGATACCGCCGCCCTTTCCCTCGATGAGATCGAGGCCGAATATGTCGCCGCCCATGCGGCGGGCCTCGATGTGGCGCGGCTCCATTCGGGGGACCTCTCCATCTGGAGTGCCGTGGCCGAGCAGTTGCGCCGGCTCGATCGCCACGCCATTCCCTATACGCTCACGCCCGGCGTCCCCGCCTTTGCCGCGGCAGCCGCGAGCCTTGGGCGTGAGCTGACCATTCCGGCCCAGGCGCAAAGCCTGGTGCTGACCCGCGTTTCGGGCCGCGCCTCCCCGATGCCCGCGGGCGAAACCCTCGCCGCCTTTGGCGCCACGCGCGCGACGTTGGCCATTCACCTTGCCATCCATGCGCTCGAGCGGGTGGTCGCTGAACTCACCCCGCTTTACGGGCCCGACTGCCCCGTCGCCATTGTCGTGCATGCCTCCTGGCCGGGTGAACGCATTCTGCGCGGCACGCTGGGCACGATCGCTGCGCAAGTGGCCGAGGAACCCATCGAGCGCACTGCCATCATCTTTGTCGGCCCCTCCCTTGCCAGCAACGATTTCCGCGACAGCGCCCTTTATGATGCCGACTACCAGCGCCGCTTCCGGGGCGGCCTTCCTGACGCGGGGTAAGCAGAATGAGCACAGCAGCGGCCAACGAGGCGGATGCGGGCGGCCACGAGCTTCGCGATCTCGTCACCGGCCTGGGCCGCGCCTTTGGCGGCGCCCTCGTTTTTTCCCTCCCCATGCTGATGACCATGGAAATGTGGGAGCTCGGCTTTGCCATGGAGCGCTGGCGCTTGCTGCTCCTGCTGGCCTCCAGCCTGCCCATGCTGATGTTCCTGTCCCATTATTCGGGCTTTGAGGCGACCTGGGGCTGGAAGGACGATCTGCGCGATGTCGCCATCGCCTATGGTATTGCTCTCCTCAGCAGCACGATCCTGCTTTTCGTTCTCGGCGTCATCGGGCCCGGCATGCGCGCGCCAGAACTTGTGGGCAAGATCGTGATCCATGCCATTCCCGCCGCCCTTGGCGCCCTTCTTGGCCGCAGCCAGTTCGGGCAAAGCGATGAAGAGGAGGAAGAAGAGCGCGAGCAATCCTATGGCAGCGAACTGGGAATCATGGCCGCCGGCTCGCTCTATCTCGGGCTCAATGTCGCCCCCACCGAGGAAATGATCCTCATCGCCTTTCGCATGACTGATTGGCAGTCGCTGGCGCTGATCGCCCTGTCGCTGCTGCTCATGCACGGCTTTGTTTTTGCATCCGAGTTCAAGGGCAGCGAAGCCACCCCCGACACGCCCTGGTGGAGCGCCTTTTTGCGCTTCACCACCGTGGGCTATGCCATCGCGCTCGCCATCTCCTGCTATGTGCTCTGGACCTTTGGCCGTTTCGATGGCCTATCCTTCAGCACCGCACTGGGGGTTCTGGTGGTGCTGGGCTTTCCTGCCGCCATCGGCGCCGCCGCCGCGCGGCTGATATTGTAAGGGGGCCCTGCCATGTCCGACCAAGCCAGCAACCCGCCCCCATCCCCCGCCGCCCGTAAAGCGGGTTTGATCGAGTGGATCCTGGCCGCCCTGTCGGCCCTCGTTATTCTGGGGCTGGCCAGCTTTCTGCTGGTGGAAGCCCTGACCAAGACCGGCAGCCATCCCGAGCTGACGCTGCGGCTCGATGCCGTTCGGCAAACGTCCGATGGCTTTGTCGCTGATGTCACCGTGCTCAATCTCGGCCACGCCACCGCTGCGGAAGTGGGCATCGAAGGCACTGTGGGTTCGGGGCAAGACGCCGTGAGCGGCAGCGTGACCCTTGATTACGCCCCCGCCCAGTCGCAAAGCCCCGTGGCGCTGGTGTTTGATCGCCCCGTCACCCCCGAGACCCTCGCGCTCAGAGTGCTAGGTTATCGCGATCCTTGAGCCGGGAACAAAGGCTGGCACGGACCGTTGTCCGGGGCATTTTCCCGGCCCCGCGGCCCCTTCACCGACGCGCGCCCTCCGCGCCGCCAGCAGTTGAGCCCCATGAGCGATAGTTCCACCACTCCTCTTTCCACCTATCGGCTGCAGTTGAACAAGGGCTTCACCTTCGCCCACGCCAAGGCTCTCGTGCCCTATCTCGCCGATCTGGGCGTCAGCCACGCCTATCTCTCCCCTATCCTCAAGGCGCAGCCGGGCAGCACCCATGGCTATGACACGGTCGATCACACGCTGATCAATCCCGAGATCGGCACGATCGAGGAGTTCCGCGATCTCGCCCAAACCATGCGCGCCGCCGGCCTCGGCATCCTCCTCGATTTCGTGCCCAACCATATGGGCGTGGGTGGCGCCGACAATCCGCTCTGGCTCGACGTTTTGCGCCACGGCCCCGGCAGCCAATATGCCGACTGGTTCGACATCAACTGGGCCCCCGCCAATCCGGCGCTCGAGGGCAAGCTGATGATCCCGTTCCTCGGCACGTCCTACGCCCAGGCGCTTGAAGCGGGCGAGATCGTGCTCAAGGCTGACAGTGATGGCCTTGCCGTCTGGGCCCACGGCACCCACAAGCTCCCCCTCCGCCCCGAGGACGAAGCGCAGCTCCTCGCCCATTACGGCGAGCCCGAAGCCGCTGTCGCCGCCCTCAATGGCGAGCCGGGTCATTTCGGCAGCTGGGCCGCCCTCGATAGCCTCATTGCCACCCAGCACTGGCGGCTCGTCCATTATCTCGCCGCCGCCGACGACATCAACTATCGCCGCTTTTTCATCAATTCCGACCTCGGCGCCATCCGCATCGACCGGCCCGACGTGTTCGACCACGCCCACGCCCTGATCTTTGGCCTCATTGAGGAAGGGCTCGTCGATGGCTTGCGGATCGACCATGTCGATGGCCTGCTTGATCCCAAGGGCTATCTCGAGGATCTGCGAGCCGCATCCCCGCGCCCGATCTATCTGCTGATCGAAAAGATCCTCGCCCCGCACGAGGATCTGCGCGCCGACTGGCCGGTCGAGGGCACGACGGGCTACGAGTTCGGTGCCCTCCTTACCCGCGTCCTCACCAATCCCGCCGCCGAAACGCCGCTTTCCGCCACCTACGAGCGCTTCGTGGGCGATGTCGTCGACCCCGTCACCGAAGCCTATCAGTGCAAGCTGCGCGTCATGGACAATGAGCTCGCCGCCGAGCTCTTCAGCCTCGCGCACCGCGTCTTTCTTGTCGCCCAGTCCGTGCCGCAAACCCGGGACCTGACGCAGAACGCCATCCGCAAGGGCCTGCGCGAGATCATCGCTTGGCTGCAGGTTTACCGCACCTATATCGATGGCCCCGAGGCCGACGAGCGCGATATCCGCGAGATCAACTATGCCGTCGCCAAGGCGCGCCGCTCGCAACCCTTTTTCGCCCCCTCGCTTTTTGACTTTCTCGGCCAGTTCCTCACCGCCGGGCTGCCGCACCAGTATGATCCCTCCGAGACCCTGGGCGCGCTCGGCAAGTTCCAGCAATATACCGGCCCGGTGATAGCCAAGGGCCTCGAGGACACGGCGCTTTATCGCTTCAACCGGCTGGTCTCGCTCAACGAAGTGGGCGCCCATCCGCAGAACTTTTCGGTGGGGATCGATGCCTTCCACGACGCCAACCGGCGCCGCCTCCTGCATCACCCCGCCACCATGCTGACTACCTCGACCCACGACACCAAGCGTGGCGAGGACACCCGCGCCAATATCGGCGCCATTGCCGACCGGCCCGACATCTGGGATGCGGCCGTGTTCGGCTGGCGCGACCAGCTCGCAAACAGCACCGAGCTGGCCCTCGACAACAACGACATCTACCTCTTCCTGCAACTGCTGCTGGGCGGGTGGCCCCCCACCGATAGCAGCGAGTCCCCCTCGCTGGCTACCCTCACCGAGCGCCTGCGGGCCGCCATGCTCAAATCGGTGCGCGAAGCGCGGCTCCACAGCGATTGGAGCGTCAACAACCCAGCCTATGAGCAAGCCATTCAGGACTTTGTCGCGGCAGCGCTGCGCAACGAGGCGTTCCTTGCGAGCTTCCGGCAGTTGCAGCAGCAGCTCGCCGATATCGGCCGGCGCAAAAGCCTCATCCAGGCGGCGCTCAAGCTTTCCGTCCCCGGCGTGCCCGATATCTATCGCGGCGCTGAAGATTGGGAGCAAAGCTTTGTGGACCCCGACAACCGGCGCGATCTCAACTTTGCGGGATTGCGCGAGCGGCTGACGCGGGTTGCCGCTGGCCCGGGCGCCGCGGGCGACGACAAGATCGTGCTGACAAGGGCGCTGCTGCAGTTGCGCAAGGCCCATCCCGAGCTCATGCTCCGGGGCAACTATGAGCCCCTCGCCACGGGCAGCGAGCAGGTGCTCGGCTTTGCCCGCAGCCATGGGAGCGAGCGCCTTGTCGTGATTGCCGATCTGTCTCCCGGCCATGGCGGCCAGGCTGCAGCAGGGGTAGCCCTGCCGCCCGGTCAATACCGCGACGCCATGACCGGCCAACCCGTAGCTGGCACGGCCGGGGCCGCCGGCTCGCTGGCGAAGCACGGCTTTGCCGTGCTGATCGGCGCCTAGGCGCTGGCGGCCTGCGGCAAAGGCAGGTTTGTTTCCACCAATGCGCGCATGGTCGGCCCGTCAACGGGCCGGCCGAAATAATAACCCTGCCCGATCGAGCAACCCATTGCCGCAAGCGCGCTGGCCGCGGCTTCGTCCTCGATGCCCTCCGCCACGGTGGTTTTGCCCAGGCTGCGCCCCAGCCCGATAATGCTGGCAACGATCACGTCGCCCGCCGCCCCATCGCCCATGGCGCGCACAAAGCTCTGGTCGATCTTGAGTTTGTCGAAAGGCAGGTCCTTGAGATAGCTCAGCGAACTATAGCCGGTACCGAAGTCATCCAGCGCCACATCGACCCCGATACCCTTGAGCGCGGCAAAGGTGCGGATGATCCCGCCGATGCCCGCAACAAGACTGCTTTCCGTGATCTCGATATCAAGCCGTTTCGGCGGCAGGCCCGAAAGGACCAGCGCCCCTGCTACCATCGCCGGCACATCTGACAATTGCAGCTGCACCGGCGACACATTGACCGACATCCGCCCTTCCCAGGGCCAGGCCATGGCCTGGCTGCACGCTTCCTCGAGGATCCAACGCCCCAGATCGACAATGAGACCGGTTTCTTCGGCAAGGGGAATGAACTGGGCCGGGGAAATCATCCCCAGTTGCGGATGGCGCCAACGCAGCAGCGCCTCAGCCCCTACAATGGTGCGGGTGCGCAGGTCAATCTGGGGCTGGAACACCACTTCGAGCTGCCCGTCTTCAACGGCATGGCGCAGATCGAGATCGAGCTGGCGCCGCTCCTCGAGGCGCTGCTGGTCGGTCGGGCTATAGCCCACAAATGGCGCGCGCTCCGCATCGGCTTGCAGCAGCGCCGTTTCGGCCTGGTTCAGCAGGTCGTCCACGCTGAGCGGGCCAGCCGAATAACCGCATCTGACCTCGACATGGATGCGGTGACCGATCGTGTCATAGATCCCGCCGAGCCGGGCTGAAAGGCTGCGGCAGGCCTCGTCCATCACCGCCATGTCTGGGCGCTCCAGCCGGTAGGCCCAGGCAAAACTATCGTCCGCCACATAGCCGACCAGCCCCGGCACCTGGCCGGACAGGCGCTCCCCGATGGCGTGCAGCAGGCTGTCGGTCACTTCGTGCCCAAGCGAAGCGCGCAACAGGTTGAGGCGCTGCACCCGCACCAGGATCACGGCCTTGGGCGCAAAGCCCCAGGGCGCGGCCGCCTCGATCAGCCCGGCCCGCGACAGTGCCCCGGTGGTCTGGTCATGGCGCGCCAGATGGCTCAGCCGGCGCAGGGCGGCGATGCGACCCCGATATTGGATAAAGGCCTCGTCCACGACAGCCAGCACCAGCAACACCACGATGCCGCCATGGAAAAAGCCGGTATCAAAGCTCACCGCCATGGTGCGGTAGGTCACGAGCGCCGCCACTTCCCAAACGGCACCGAGCCCGGCCGCAAGGAGCCCGATCTGCCACAACCGCAACCGCGACCGCAGAAACAGCAGGGCCAGCGCCATCAGGACGAGCGCAATAGCAGAGGGGCCAAGCCGCAAATCGGTGATGATGCGCCCAGATTTGAGTGTCTCGACGGCAACGGCCTGCAACACCGGCCCCGCGACAATGCCGAAACGGGGAATGGAAAACAGGTCGCGCAGTTCAATGGCGCTGGCGCCGATGATCACCTGCTTGCCCTGCAGCAGTGTCGGATCGGCCCGTCCCGCCAGCACATCGGCAAAGGGGATGCGCGGAATGGTGCGCGCATCGATGCTGAAATCGATGTTGACGCTGCGCGGCAGGGCTTGCCCACTCGGAACCAGTTCCACCGGCAGCGCCCGTACCTCACCCTGGTCCGTTTCGACGCGCGACAGAAATGACCTGGCCTGCCCCGATGAATCGAGAAATACGTTGACCAGCACTGGGCTTGCTTGCTCCAGCAAGGACGCCATGGGCATGGACAGGGCGAGTTCCCCCTCTGCCCCACTCAACTGCTGGAACGCCGCAAGATAGGCATAGCCACCAGCGCGCTCGAGTGCTTGGGCCAGTTGCTGATCCTCGGCCGGCGTGCTGGCGCTGCTGAAATCAATATCGAAGGCCACCTCGGCGGCTCCGGCCTCGACCAGCCGATCCAGCGCCTGGGCATAAAGGCTGCGGGGCCAGGGCCAAACGCCGATCTCGGCCAGGCTTTCGCTGTCGATATCGACCACCACCGTGCTGCCGCTGGCCGGCACGGCGTTGAGCGCCAGCCTTACATCGCGCAAGCCGGCATCGATGGAGCGCAAGCCGCCGCCGGCTGCCAGCGCATAAAGCAGCACCAGGCAGGCCAAAGTGACCCCAAATCGAACCGCTGCGCCCATCAGGGGTCTCCAAGCCGTCCCCAACCATGCCACAGGGTCGCTGATAGCAGGTTAACCGGCGCCGCCCCGGCTTGGCTTAGGGCTAGGCAAAGCGGGGGAGCGGTCCTGCGCCACAAAGGTGCAGCGGGCTAACTCCATCGGCGCAATTGCTGGCGCAGCCCCTCGATCAAGCCTTGCCGGTTGTCTGCGTCGTCCTCGTTGCCCGATGGCAGCAATGGCTGGCCAAGCAAGTCGGCCAGTTCCGCTGTTTGGCGCGCAACATAGATGCCGGGCCGCCCTTCAAGTTCGGAGCAGGTTGCCAGCTGGTGGTCGTTGCGATGTTCACCCAGCCCGGCGCGCCGTGGCACGAGGATGATCGGCTTGCGCCAGCGCTGCGCCATCAGCACCGTGCCAATCCCGGCATGCGCCACGATCGTGCTCGCGGCAGCAAAACGGCGGGCGAACTCGTCGGACGAAAGCACAGGGGCCCATTCCATGTTGCTGGGCACGTGCGCCCCCCGGCCGACTTGCCCGAACACGGGTACGCCAAGGCTCGGCGCCAGTTGGTCCACGGCCGCGACCAGCCGGTCAAAGGGTAGCTGGGTTCCAACTGTCACGAGGATCACAGCATTCGCCCCAGGAACTTGGTGCGGCCCCCGTCTGCCAGGTGCTCCCATTGGCTGCAATGGAGCTGCACAAAGCGCCGCGCCAGCCAGCCGCTCATGCTCAGACGCTCGGCATTGGCGACACTGTCCACCCACACAGTGGGCACGCCCAGCAGTCGCCCCGCCAGCAGCACCAGGAGGCCTGGCCCCGCTCCGGTGCTGACAATCACCGCTGGCCGCAGCCCGCGCACCAGCAGCAGCGCTTCCCAAAGGGCGGGCAAAGCGAGCCAGGGCTGGGTGCGGTTGACCTCGCGCAGCCTCAGGCTGGTTCCGCCATTGGCCAGCCGACCCTCGGCCACTGTGCTGGCATAAACCACGTCGAAATCGGCAAACGCCTCTCCAAGCAACAGCAATTGCTGCCAATGGCCTCCGCTCGAGGATACGGCCAGCAGCCTTTTGCGGGAGCCGGGCTTGCTCATCTGGTCGCGCCTTCCCAGGCCACGGGCGGCTGCGCCTCTTGGCCGAGTAAAGGCCGCAACAACTCCCGGTAATCCGCCACCATCTGCGCTTCGCTGCGCACCCGTGACGCTAACTGCGCCCGCAGCTGCTGCTGTCGCGCGGGATCGCGCAACAGTTCGGCAATGGCGCGCGCCACATCATCGGCGTCCTGCGGGTCGCAGATAACACCCGCCAATTCGCCAGTCGGCGTCTTGATCACCTCTCGTTGCACCGCAATGTCACTGACGACAATCGGCGTTCCGGCACGCACCGCATCCAGTAGTGCCAGGCTCTGCCCTTCAAAGAAACTGATCTGCACAAAGGCGTCGCAGGTAAAGGTCAGGTCGACCACATCGTGATGACCCAGATGCCCCAGCAGATGCACCCGCTCGGCCACCCCCAACTGCTGCGCAAGCTGCCGCACCTCCTCGCGCAGGGGGCCATCACCCGCCAGCGCCAGATCCACGCCCTCAAGTCGTGCCACTGCCTTGACGGCCGTCAGCACATTCTTCTGCCGCGCCAACCTCCCCGCCATGAGCACGACCGACCCATCCGCCGGCAGGCCGAACCGGGCAAGACACTGCGCTCGACCCATCGCGGGCGGCACCTCTGCCACGCCGTTGGCGATCACCCGCAGCGGCGCGCGATAAGCCTTGGGATGCCCAGCAAAACTATCCGCCACCGCCTGGGACACACAGACGATCTGCCGGTATCCACCCAGCCCCCCGACCATCCGGTCCAGCCAGCGCACGATGCGCCCGTTGTCCCGATACGTGCTGTGGTGGGTCGCGATCACCGGCGTGCCGGTAAGCAGGCTTACCAGCCCCGCCGCCACCCCTGCCAGCGGCATCACCGTCACCACCGCAGCGGGGCGCTCGCGCAGCACCAGTCGCAGCAATCGGAACACCGCCCCGGCATAATCGAGCGGCGACATCCGCCGCTTGCGCACGAGCACCTGCTCATAAGCTCCCGGCTGCGAGATGAACGCCTGGTAGAGCGCCACGCTGCGGCAAGTCTGCCCCCCGGCCTCGAGCCCTGCCCGCAACGATCCGATGAAACTGGTGATCCCGCCCTGCGTGTCATGCCCGCTCAGCAGCAACAGGCCTATTTCAGCGCCACCACAACGGACAGCAGTTACGTGGAAGCACGCTCCAGTAGAATTGGTCGAATGCCGCGACCAGCATCTAGATGCTTGTGCAACGGCACCTGCAATTAACCTGCGATAACTCGAACCAGAACTGCCGGACACACCCAACAACTTATATCCTGCTTGAACTCATCAGCACCGCAGAGTGAGCTTAGCACGATATTTCAACCTGTGAATAAGAATTACTGGATTAATACTGATGCTGTAGCGGCTGCCCCTCGCGGGGCCATCGCACCCGCCGCAACCCCGGCCGGGAAGCCGTTCAGAACCCGTTCATCAACATGGCGGAAACCCGGCAAAGCGGCTGTTTGGCGCTCCCATCGCAGCTGGCACACCAGCGCCACCGCCACAAGGAACAACACCCAGCCGGGATGATCGCGGTTCAGCAAACTCGATTCCGTCAGGTTGTGCCCCAGGGTAAAAACCAGCACCCCCACCACTAACCCCCCGTCCCGCCTCGCAATTCCGCTGGCCCCCAGGATGCGCGAGAGCGGCGCGATGGCAAAGGCCAGCACCGCCAGGGCCAGTCCCGGCCACCCCAGCTGCACCAGAACATCCAGATACCCATTGTGCCCTGAGAATATCCCGGCCACCCACCCCTCCACCAACTCCCCCACGGGCCCCCTCGCCCCCACCCCCCAGAACGACCCAAATCCAGCGCCCAGCCACGGGTGCTCACCCGCATAGCGCAGCAGCAGCGACCAGACCTGGGTCCGGCCGGTAAGGGCCTCAGGTTGCGCCAAATATCGGTTGAAGGCGCCAAGAATTTCAGCCCAAAATGGAAGGGAAGACAACAGGATAGAGCCGGCAGCAGGCAGGATCCAGACCCGTTGCCGGCGTCCCAGGGCCATGTAAACCAGTCCGCCAAGGAGGGCGGCGGGCAGCAGTGCCATTGCGGTTTTGGACTGCGTGCGCCACAAAAAGTATGCTGCGCCCGCGAGGAGTAGCCAGCGCAGGCAGACATTTACCGGGCGCCGATCCAACAGCAGCACCAGAACCGTCAGTGCACAAACGGGACCGGCAAAATTCTTGTGCATCGTCGCGCCGCGCCAACTGCCGGCCAAGGCAAGATCGCCGGTTTCGCCCGCGTGGTGGACCCCGGCGGGGCTCAGCAGGACGGCCGCGTAGTTGACGGCAAGCACCCCCACCAGCGCCCACCATAGGGCGGCAAAGGAGCGGCGCGCCCCTGCGCAATGCACTGCGGCAAAGACCAGCACTGCAAGCACCGTGGTGATGCCCACCCGCCGCAGGGCGATGCCTGGCTCGATCGCCCACAGCAGGCTGAGCCAGCACCATCCGAACACGAGAAAAAAGCTCCACGGCACAATCGAGAACCAGGTTGAGCGGCGCGTCACCACCATGGTCGCCGCGAAAAGGGCGAGATAGCTGACCTGCCGGATAGGGTCGCCTTCCGCCCCCGCCGCATCCCCGCCGCGGGGGAGGGGCTGAAGCCCTATGCAGACCAGCAGCAGCACCGTAAAAAGACACAACGCCGCGTAAAAACCGGTGCGGCCAGCCGGGCACACAGCGGCAGCGCTAAAGGTTTGAACTGTCAAAGGCCGTAGGTACATGGGCCAAGGCGCTCGGGTTGATCGGGATGAAGTGTGCCATCGCGCGGAGTGTGCAGCAAATTGAATCGTGCCTTGCTTCCACCCCAGACCCGCCAGAATAGCACTCCGTCCCGCGCCCGCTCCTATGGCCTGGCCGCGATGGGCTCGATCGCCTCGGCGGGGGCGCAATTCCTCTTGTCCCTTCAACTGCTTCACGCGGTTGAACTGGCGCAGTTCGGCGGCTTTGCATTTTTACTGGTGTGCTCACAGCTTAGCCTTGGGATTGCAGTGGCACTGCTTTGTGCTCCCTACCCTGTAGTCTTGCTGCGCCAGGGAGGCGCCACGACCGCAGTGGTGGCCTCGATGTTTGCCGTTAATCTGGTGCTGGCGATTGCGACTGGGCTGGCGCTGGGCGTCATTGCTGTGTCGCTCGCCTTGGGGACGTTCGAAGCGGCTCTGTTTGCCGCCTTTGGTGCCATCAACGTCCTGCGCTGGTTCGGTCGCGCCCATGCCTATGAGCAGCAGCAAAGTCGGGTGGTACTTTCGGACATTAGCTATGGGCTGACCTTGGGCGGCGGGATAGTCCTGATCCAGTTGCTGGATGCAGCAAGCCTGCTTGCCGCCGGTTGGGCCCTCGTGGGCAGCGCCACCATTGGCCTGCTCGCCTTGGCGCCCGATTTCCTGCGCAGCCAATTCGCCCAGCTCTCGCTTCGCGCAATGCCTGCTTATCGACAGATCTGGCAGGCCCATTCGCGCTGGTCGCTGCTCGGGGTTGTCACCACGGAGGGCACCGCCAATGCCCACGCCTATATCGTGACGCTCGTGGCAGGGTCGAGCGGCTTTGCACCCCTCGCGGCGAGCGCCCTGCTGATCCGCCCCATGGCCTTGGCGATGAATGCTCTAAGTGATCTGGAGCGACCGCAACTCGCGCGTATCCTGGCGCAAGGCGGCAAGCCTTGGGCGGTGCGCGGCGCCTTGGGTTTCTTCCGGCGGGCGTTGCTGCTGATCTGGGTCGTCTGCCTCTGCGCGGGGTTGAGCATTCTTCTTTGGCAGCCTCGCCTCTTGTTTCCACCCGAGTATGGCTTGCCTGTCATCTGGGCGGGAGCCTTGCAATGGCTGGCCATTGCCCTGCTGCGCAGCCTCCGAATGCCCGACAGTGTATTGCTGCAGGCCGCTGGGCAGTTCCGCCCCCTTGCCCTGGCCAGCCTGGTTTCCTGCGCCATTTCCATTGCGGTGGTCGCCGTCGTCGTAGCTCAGGGTCAACTGGTCTTCAGTCTCGTCGGCATTGCACTGGGGGAAGCGGTGTTCGCTGCCGGCATCTGGATGCGGGCCCAGCGGCTGCTGCGCCAGGTTCTCAGTTAAGTCTGAAACCACAAGCCTGTTGCCGCGGGGGCAAGCGGCTGGCTAGGCTCAGGGCCAGCGCATCTGTTTGCCAAAATGGAGACAACATGCCGACCGTCAGCGTGGTTGTTCCAACCTTTGGGCGCAGCGAATTGGTGCTGCGGGCGGTCCGGAGCGTCTTGGCTCAAACCATGGCTGATCTGGAACTGCTGGTCGTGATCGACGGGGAGGACGGGGCGACGCTTGCCGCTCTGGAGCCGATAAAGGAGCCGCGGCTGCGCGTCTTCTCCAACCCCGCACAGCTGGGCGCGGCCCGAACCCGGGATCGTGGCGCAGCCCTGAGCACCGGTGACTGGCTGGCTTTTCTCGATGACGACGACGAATGGCTGCCCCAACAAGCTCGAAAAACAACTGGCACTTGCCGCAAATCGTCCGGCAGTGGTGATGACCATGTCCCGGGTCGTCACCCCGCACTCCAGCGTTCTGCTGCCTGAGCGCCCTTATCATGGCGCAGTGCCTTTTGACGAATGGCTGTTTGATCGGCACACCTGGCTGGGACGCGGGGCGGGGTTCCTCCAAACCTCCTCGCTCCTGGTGCCGCGGGCGGTGTTCGAGCATATTGGCTTTGCAGCGCGCCAGCACGAAGAATGGGAACTGGTGCTGCGCGCGACCAAGCAGTTGAACTACCCGTTGCTGACTGTTCCCCAGCCTCTGGTGGTGCATTACCGCGATGAGCCACGCCCTTCGCTCTCGGGCCAATATCGCTGGCAACAGTCCGTGACATGGGCGCAGAGCTTGGGATCGCTGCTGACAAGGCGCGCCCATAGTGGCTTCCTGCTCGGTTACCTTTCCCGCGACGCTCAGGGCAAAGGGGCGTACCGGGCCGCCCTGCCACTGCTTGCCGCTGCGTTCCGCCATGGCAGTCCGACCCTGCGACAGTTGTTTGCCTACGCTTCGATCTGGAGTGTTCCCCGTGGCTGGCGCCGCCAGATTCGTGGCTTGCTTGACAAAGGGATGGCAGATCGGCTGCGGCAATGATCGGCTTGCCGCAGCCTTGTGGTTCAATAAAGGGCGATCGTGCCTCCACCGCTGACGAGCGTTTGGAAGGCTGCGATCGCGCCCATATTGCGCAATCGGAGTCCGGCTCCCTTGTGCGCCTGCAGATCGGCGGTGTTGCCCAGGCTTTGGCAGCCATCCAGCCACATCTGCGCGGTTTCATTGCTGTTCGGCTCTAGCCCGGCGGTAAAAGCCGCGCTCTGCACCCCGGTTTGGCGGCAACTCTCTCCAACACAGCCTAAATTCCAGGAACGGGCATTGTGGATGTCATGGAAGGCGCGGTTCTGCGTGGACAGCGCATGGCTGTTGATGCGCAGGCCGGTGCAGTTGACATGGGCCGAACTGGCATTGCGGGAGGTGTCGAACTGGCTGTTGTTGCCGCACCAGCGGAAGCGGCAATCGAGTTCATGAAAGCGCGCGCCACCCAAACCACCGGTGCCGGTCATGGCTGTGCTTGAAACGCTTTGGCTTTGATCGAGGAGGTAGGTGCCAACGCCACCCGTGCCGCTGCCTTTCCCGATGATCCGGGTACCGGCTGCGACTCCCGCACCCGCGATCACCATGCCGATATCGAGCACCCCTGCGGCTGACCCTGCCATGGCGGAAACTGTTAGGCTGGCGCCGATGATCGCGCCAGTGAATGCCGCGTCGGGGTTGTAGGTGCCGAAGCCGGGCTGATCATAAGCCACCCCATCATTGAAGCAGTAGGCCGCCCGGCAGCGATGCAGGATCACATTCGTGGCGTCATAGGCAAGAAAGCCCATATTGGCGCTGTAAAGTGCGTCGCACTGGTCGAGGACCACACTGGCGCGGCGGTTGCCGCTCCAATCTGGATAGAGATAAAAACCGCCGCCGCCCAAGGCATCGAGCCGCGTCGCCCAAAGCGTTGCCAGAGTTCCATGGATGCCCCCGTAATAGATGTTCCAGTCCGCAGGGTTAGCTACGCTGTCATTGGTGCCACGGCCCACGATCATGTTGGCGTCCGGGGCCCGGCCGTCCCGCAGGCGCACATAGAGCTTTTTTCCCGTGGCATCGAGCCAGCAGGCGCCTTCGCCCTCGGCCGCATGCATGGCCTCGAGCCCCGCTACAACCGCCGCTTCATTGGCATAGGCGGCGCTAGGGGGCGGCGCATTGTGGGCGCAAAGCGGATTGCCCCACTCGTCGGCATAAGTCCGATCCCAAACGCAGGAGGTGACGCGTTCGCTGGTGAAAACGGACGCGTAAACGGTGCTGGAGCCGGCAACGGGCAGGAATGGCGGCATCACCTGATCATGGACTGAACGGATCCGGCCCATCATGGATGGCGATCCGAACCCATCGCAGGGTTCAATGATAAGATTGCGCTGGCAGGATTGCCCCGCCCAGCTATCGGGAATGCCACTGACATCCTGTTCGGAAAAGCGATACTCCCCGGCCTGAACCAACAGACGGACGCGCGTCGAAGCGCCGGGACTGCCCAGGCCTGCGGCGCGCACCAAACCCTGCTTGATGGAGCGAACGCGGCTGGACCAGCTCAGGCCGTCAGCGGTGTTGTCACCGCCCTTGCCGACATAAACGGTATGCGTGGGCGCAGGCTTGCGGGCTTGGGCATCAAAATCGTGAGTATAGGCGCCGAATTGGTCCCGAAAGACCGCGATATCGGGCGTGAAGGACAGGCCCGCAGGTGGCGGAACGGGAACCGGCAACGCAGCACCCGTGCGCTGGTGAATGGCTGCACTGAGGGATATGCCAAGCATCACACCAGCCCCAGGATCTGACTGGCGGTGGTGCCGCTCGCCTTCACCTGAACCACCCGGACGGGCAGCACACTCCCGCCGGACAGATTAACGAAGACGACCTGTGCGCCCGACAACAGCGTGACGCTGAGCGCTCCACCAGCGCCGATATAGATGGCGCGGGTAGCCTCGATCAGCGGCTCGCTGTCGTTGGGAGTAATGGCGAAGGCATGGCTCGCAGGGCTGTCGAGGCCCTTGGCATGGTGTTCGAAGCGGTCGGTCATGTGCATCCTCCAGGAAAGCCGAGAGGAGCGTTATCCACCCGCGTAAACCACCCGGGGATAAGTTCAGCCCGCCTAAGGCGCCGATGATGGACAAGGCCCTGGGCTTATGGACTAGTACAATGGAGCTCAATCCAGCCCATTCCGGTGCGGCCATCCAGTACAAACCCCATATCGACGGACTGCGGGCCCTCGCCATTGTCCCGGTGGTGTTGGGCCATTCCGGCGTGACTGCACTGGGCGGCGGCTTTGTTGGCGTCGACGTATTTTTCGTGATCTCGGGCTATCTGATCACCTCGATTATTTCGGCTGATCTCGAACGCGGCCAGTTTTCTTTTCTGGAGTTTTACCGCCGCCGCTTTCTGCGCATCGGGCCGCCGCTCCTTTTTGTTATCCTGGCGGTGCTGGTCGCCGCGCAATTCGTCTTGTTTCCCTTCGAGTTGCGGGCGCTTGGGGAAACAGCCGTTGCCGCAGCGCTGTTCGTGTCCAACATCTATTTCTATCTCACCACTGACTATTTCGACGCGCCGGCCCGCAGCGTGCCGCTTCTCCACACCTGGTCCCTGGCGGTGGAAGAACAGTTCTACCTCGCCTTCCCGGCGCTGCTATGGGCGCTGCATCGCTGGGCGCGGCGATATCTCGTCGCCATCCTGGTGGCGTTGATGTTTAGCTCCTTTGTGCTGAGCCTGTTTGGTGCCGAACTGGCGCGTTTCTTCACCTTCTACCTGCTGCCTACCCGAGCCTGGGAACTTGGCGCCGGCGCGCTGCTGGCGCTCAAACCGGCGCGATCGATCCCCTCACGTTTCTGGCGTGAAGCGGCAGGCTGGCTCGGGCTCGCTCTTGTGGTCGCGCCCGTGTTGTACCTTAGCGAAACCAGTGTGTTCCCGGGTCTCAACGCCTTGCCCCCGGTACTCGGCGCTGTCCTCTTGATTGCCTGGAGCGAGGGCACCGCAGTTGGAGCGATGCTCAAGTGGCGGCCACTGGTTTACCTCGGGCTCATCTCCTATGGGCTGTATCTCTGGCATTGGCCGGTGATCGTGTTCGATCGGGCCGTCACCGGGCCCGACATGAACGCCCTCGATATGGTGCGGGTAGTTGCGATGTCGCTGGCCCTAGCGGCGCTGTCACGTCCCTTGATCGAAATGCCGGCGCGCCGGGGACTGCAGCACATGCCGCCATCTCGCGTGCTGGCGAGCGGGGCTGCGGCACTGCTGGTCATTGCGGGCGCGGGCTTCACCCTGACACGGCTGGACTTTGGGGCTCGCGACTATTCCGGCGAAGTCCTGGCACTCGCAGATTATGCCCGGTATCCGCAGACGGCGGAGTATCGAGCGCACTTCCAGGCGGGGCATTGTTTTCTCGACGACCGCGACTTGCCTGGCACGGTGCTGGATAGCGAAGCATGCCTACGGCTTGATCCAACGCGGCCCAATATCCTGCTGCTGGGCGATAGCCATGCCGCCCATCTGTCCGGCGGGCTGCGGGCTGCCTACCCGCACTACAATTTCCTGCAGGCCACCGCGGCAGGCTGCCGACCGCTTGAAGGGGCTTGGCAGGATAAGCGTTGCGCTGATCTGACCGAGTTAGTGCTCAAGCGGTTTCTGCCAAATGCCCGCCTGGACGGCCTCATCATCGCTGGCCGGTGGCGCGAGGGGGACGTCGACGGCATTGTTGCCCTCGCCAACTCTGCCGGCCAGCACAGCCCGGCCGTGATGATCGTCGGGCCCAGCGCCGAATATGGCGGTGCGGTGCCCAATATTCTGGCGCGGGCACAGGTCTGGGGCGGGGCTGCCGGCGTGTTGTCGCGCGCGATGCTGCCGGAGCCCGTGTCAGTCGACCATGCCCTTGCGGCAAGATTGGTGCAGACCGGAATCGCTTACCGCTCACCGCTCAGCATTATTTGCCCGGACGGGAACTGCCGCGAAACTGCTCAAGACGGCATACCTATGCAGTTCGACTACGCGCACTTAACGCTGGCAGGCGCCAAAGTCGTGGCCGCCGGCCTGCTGGATAACTGGCTCGAGAACTAGGTCACGTCCTCCCGGATTCTTGTTTCCCGTAACCGCCACAGCGGGGAATTTACCGGCAACCAAACCGCCCACCAAGCTGTTGCATCTGTTCGACGCCGCCGGTCCGGCTCCTGCGCTGCAGTGTGAATGCGCGCGGCAGGCAAGCGTACCCCTCACCTCAAAACCCCGCCTTTATCCAAGGGAACCAGCAATATGCATCGATCCGCATTGGGGCTGTTCACAAGCCTGATGCTTGCGGCACCGGCTTTGGCGCAGGAAGAGATTCCGCCGCCGGTGATCAGTGAGTTCACCCTCGACAATGGCCTGCAGCTGGTGGTGATGCCTGACACAAGGGCGCCGATCGTGACCCATACCGTCTGGTACCGCGTGGGCGCTGCTGATGAGCCCCCTGGACAATCGGGCGTCGCCCATTTCCTTGAGCACCTGATGTTCCGCGGCACCGAGACCTATCCCGCCGGTGCGCTCGACCGCCTGGTGAGTGAGCTGGGCGGCAACATGAACGCCTTCACCAGTTGGGACGTAACCGCCTATTTCGAGACCATTCCCCCCGATGCATTGGGAGAAATCATGGCGATCGAAGCGGACCGCATGCGCAATGTGGCGCTGCCGCCCGAGATAATCGATGCGGAGCGATCGGTCGTAATGGAGGAGCGCCGGCAGGTCATCGAGTCCAACCCCGATGGGATCCTCGCGGAAGAACTGGCTGCAACCCAGTTCCAGAACCACCCTTACGGCTCGCCGGTGATCGGCTGGGCCCATGAGATCGAAGAGCTCAGCCGTGACGACGCGCTCAGCTTCTACAACCAATACTATGCGCCCAACAACGCGCTGGTGGTGGTGGCTGGCGATGTTGAACCGGAAGCCGTGCGCGCCCTCGCCGAGCAGACCTATGGCGCAGTTCCACGCGGCCCCGATCTGCCTGAGCGCGTCCGCCGCCAGGAGCCGCCGCAGGACACGAGTCGCACCGTCACCCTGACCGACCCGCGGGTGGCGCTGCCCAGTTTCACGCGCGGCTGGGTCGTGCCCAGCTATCGCACCGGCGCGGCGGGCGAAGCCGAGGCCCTTGATGTTCTGGCTGGGCTGTTGAGCGACGGCACGAGGAGCATCCTTTACCAAAAGCTTGTGGTGGAGTTGGGCATCGCTGCCCAGGCCAATGCCAGCTATGATGGCGCCGCTTTTGACATGGGCACTTTCACGCTTTCGGGCGCGCCACGGCCGGACGCAACACTTGAAGAATTGATTGCGGCGATCTCCGCCGAGATCGAGGACATCATCACCAATGGCGTCAGTCAGGAGGACGTGGACCGCGTGGCTGACCGTTTTGCGCGCGATACCGTATTCCAGCGCGACGACCCCACACATTTGGCGATGAGCTACGGGCTGTGGCTCGCCAATGGGGGCACGATCGAGGGCCTCAACACCTGGCCAGATCGGATCCGCGCCGTGACCCCGCAAGCCGTGCAGGACGTCGCTGCTCGCTATCTTGGCGCCGACAATGCCGTCACCGGCTATCTGCTGCCCCCTGCCGAGGAACCCGCACCATGATCGTTTCACCTCGACCTCAGCGCCGCGCCTTGACCCTCCTGCTGGCGCCATTGGCGCTGCTTGCCTGGATCCTGCCAGCCAATGCACAGACCGAGTTCGTGCCCATCACCTCGCCTGGTGGCATCTCGGCCTGGATGGTGGAAGACCACACCATTCCGATCATCACCCTTGGCTTTGCCTTCAAAGGTGCTGGTGCCACGCAGGATCCCAACGACCAGCTCGGCCGGGCCAATTTGATGTCGACCCTGCTCGACGAAGGCGCGGGCGATCTCGATAGCGAGGCCTTCCAGACGCAGTTGGACGAGGTGGGCCTCGAAATCCAGTTCTCCGCCGACCAGGATAACTTCTCGGGTGCGGCGCGAATGCTGTCAGAAGCGCGAGAAGACGGAACCGAGCTTCTTGCGCTGGCCGTCAACGAGCCTCGCTTCGACCAACCTGCCGTGGACCGCATGCGCGCCCAGATCATGGCCGGGCTCGTCGCCCAGTCGCAGGACCCTGGCTATGCCGCCAGGCTGATGTGGAATGAAGCCTTGTTTGGCGATCATCCCTATAGCCGCCCGGTGGAGGGGACGGTTGAAACCCTTCCCGTGATCACGATCGAAAACCTGCGAGCCTTCCACAATGCCGTTTTTGCGCGCGAGAACCTCAAGATCGGGATTGTAGGGGCCATCACTCCCCAAGAAGCTGGCGAGATGATCGACGTGGTGTTCGGTGGGTTGCCTCAGGCACCCGAGCTCATACCGATCCCCGACGCGCAACTCAGTTTTGGGCAGGAGTTGGCGGTCAGCTATCCCCTGCCACAAACCACGATCAACATGGCCTTTCCCGGCATTGCCCAGGAGGATCCGGAGTTCTTCCCCGCCTATGTGATGACCGAACTGCTCGCCGGAGGGAACCTGCTGTCGCTCCTTAATGTGGAAGTGCGCGAGAAACGCGGGCTCAGCTATGGCGTTTCGGGGAACATGGTTGATCTTGCCCATGCCCACGCGATTACCATCGGAACCTCGACCAGCTCCGATCAGGCGGATGAAACCATCGAGGTGATCAAGACGACCTTGGCGGCTTTGGCGGAAAATGGCCCGGACCCCGTCGAACTCGAACGTATCCAACGCTATTTGATCGGCGCCTACCCCATCAACCAACTCCGCTCGTCGGTATCTATTGCCCGGGCCATGGTGGGTCAGCAGTTGCGCGACCTGCCGGTCGACTACATCACGGAGCGCGCCGGGCTGATCGAAGCGGTTACAGCGGCGGATGTGCAGGCCATGGCCCAGCAGATCTTTGCCACTGAACCCAGCCTCATGCTGCTGGGTCCAGAAGCTGACGCGGACGACCTTGCCGCAACGACCCCCGAACCCGCCAACCCCTGAGCCGACCAGCCAAGCCGCGAGGGGTTTGCCGAAGTGGGAATGTGTGCGAGATAGCCATCATCGAGGGCCGGCAGCGGCGATAAAGACCGCCCCGGTCGATGACTTTTCCTGCTGGCTTTCCCCGGGCGTGATCATGGATCTTTGGACCCTTCTCACCTTCACCCTCGCATATGGCATCGCGGTGCTGGTGCCTGGACCTGGTGTTGCCGCAGTCGTGGCCCGGGCACTGGGTGGGGGCTTTGGCGGAGCTTTCCCGATGGTGCTGGGAATTCTCGCCGGCGACATGGTGTATTTCATTTTTGCGGTGTTCGGCCTTGCCGCTATCGCCACCTATCTCGGGCCAGTTTTCACCTTGGTGCGCTGGGCCGGCGCGGCTTATCTGCTTTACATCGCTTACAAATTTTGGACGGCCGCACCGGGCGCCGAACAAATGAAGCCGCGCAGCGAAGCTTCATTTAAGACCTTTCTCGCCGGCTTCTCGCTGACCATGGGCAACCCCAAGACCATTGTGTTCTATCTGGCAATCCTGCCCACCGTTATCCCGCTGGATCAGATGAACCCGCTGGCTTTCGCCGAGTTGACGGCCATCGTGATCGTGGTGCTGATGATCGTGGGCTGCGGCTATGCGCTGCTGGCTGCCGCGGCGCGCGACCTTTTCAAGAGTGAGCCGGCGCTGCGCCGGCTCAACAAGACTGCCGGGGTGATGATGGCCTCCGCCGCCGGCCTCGTCCTCTGGCAGCACTGATCCGGCAGCGTCAGGCTGGGTGAGGCGCCGGTGGCGCCTCCCTTTGCTGAAGGCGCTCGGCTTTAAACTACGCCAAGCGCACGCATGGCTTCGGCCACCCGCACAAAGCCGGCGATGTTGGCGCCCAGCACATAATCGCCGGGCGAGCCGAACTCTTCGGCGGTGCTGGCGCAGTTGTCGTGAATGGCGCGCATGATCTCGGCCAGCCGGGACTCGGTCTGCTCAAAACTCCAGCTGTCGCGTGAGGCATTCTGCTGCATCTCGAGCGCGGAGGTGGCGACGCCGCCGGCATTGGCAGCCTTGCCCGGGGCAAACATCACATTGGCCTGCCGGAAGATGCCGATCGCCTCGGGCGTGGTGGGCATGTTTGCCCCCTCACCCACGGCGATCACGCCATTGCTTACCAGAGCGCGTGCGTCCTTGCCGGTCAATTCGTTCTGGGTGGCCGAAGGCATGGCGACATCGCAGGGCACATCCCAGATCGAGCCCTTCTCGGCCCCCACGAAATAAGCCCCGGACTGCGAGCCCTTAAGCTGAAGGTAATCGGAGATGCGGCTGCGGCGCACTTCCTTGACCTGCTTGAGCAGTTCGAGATCGATCCCTTGCTCATCAACGACATAGCCGGAGCTGTCCGACATGGCGACGACCTTGCCGCCAAAGGACTGTACCTTCTCGACGCTATAGATGGCGACATTGCCGGAGCCGGAAATCACCACCCGCTTGCCATCAAAGCTTTCCCCCTTGGTCGCGAGCATGGACTGGATGAAATAGGTGTTGCCGTAGCCGGTCGCTTCCGTGCGGGCGCGCGAGCCGCCGTAGAACAGCGCCTTGCCCGTCAGCACGCCTGCCTCATAGCGGTTGGTCAGGCGCTTGTATTGCCCGAACATATAGCCGATCTCGCGGCCGCCAACGCCGATATCGCCGGCCGGCACGTCGGTATATTCGCCCAGATGCCGATAAAGCTCGGTCATGAACGACTGGCAGAAGCGCATGATCTCGCCATCCGAGCGCCCGCGCGGGTTGAAATCGGAGCCGCCCTTGCCGCCACCAATCGGCATCCCGGTCAGCGCGTTCTTGAAGGTCTGCTCGAAGCCGAGGAACTTGATGATCCCGACATTGACCGAGGGATGAAAGCGCAGCCCGCCCTTATAGGGCCCGAGCGCCGAGTTGAACTGCACCCGGAAGCCGCGATTGATCTGGACCTGCCCCTTGTCGTCCACCCACGGCACGCGGAAGATGATCTGCCGCTCGGGCTCGCAGATGCGCTCGATGAGCGCGTGCTCGAGATAATCGGGATGCTTGGCAATGACGGGCCCGAGGCTTTCCAGCACTTCGCGAACGGCTTGGTGGAACTCGGGCTCTCCTGCATTGCGCAGCAGCACTTGATCAAGCACAGGTTGCAGCTTCTCGACGATCATTGGAGTCCCTCACAGTCAAAACAAAGCTGGGCAATGCTCTAGCCCAGCCCGGCATGCTGTTGAACACAAAACAAGCAGCCTGCCTGTTATTTTTGCGCAGGCTTTAACTCAAATGCAGGTGGAGGCGAAAGTGACGGGCAGGAACACCAATATTGCCGCCCCGAGCGCGGCCCGATTAACCCAAAGCGCGGCCGTTGCTAGACTAGACGCTTCCGGCCCGGTGCGGCGGGGCCGCCAAGCCAGCCAGGCCAGCGGCACCAGCACGGCAACAAAGGCTGATATCAGCCACAAGCGGTGCTGGCTCCAGCCATAGGCGCAGCCCAGCGCCTGAAGCCCATAGAGCAGCACAAAGCCAAGCGACCAGACGACAAAGCCGGAAACAAGGTGGACCAGGGCGAGGCGGTTGGAAGCGCTCATGCGGCACCTGCAAGCAGGAGGGCAAGCCCGACCCCGGGCACCACGGCAAGGCCCGCATAAAGGTTCCAGAGCAGCGCCAGGTTGGGATCGGTCTGCCGACGCGCGGAGACAAAGCCCTGCACATGCCGCCAGATCGCGTGTCCGGCAATGAGCGCGGCGATGCCACAATGGAGTGCGCAATAGCCCAGCGTGGCAAATACCACGGCCGAACGGGCATGAAGGGTTGCGTCCCCCACCCCAACCATGAGGGCAAGGAGGGCCGCCGCGGCCAGAAGTTGCAGTGCAACGGCGCCGCCCTGCAGTGGGACCGGACTGCGGCCCGCCTGGTTACGGCGTTGCGCGGCAAAGGCCAGTCCTGCCGCCAAAAGGGCGCTCGCACCCGCCAGCCCAAGCAGCAAGGGCGATAGCGCGAGTGGTGGAACCGCCTCCCAATTCTGCGCCACCACCAGAAGAAACAGGCCGCCAAACAGCAAGGAGGCAAACAGGGTCCCATTGGTCACAAGGCCGGTGGCATTGGCGAGCACGGTGACATTGGCTGCCACTTCGCTGTCGAACGGCGCGGCCTCGTTCATGCCGATCTCGACCGGGCCGTGATCGCGCTTCTTCCCCAGGCTCATCGGCCAGACAAGGAACAGCCCGACCACCAGCAGCGCGCTGATCGGCGCCAGCCAATATTGCCCGAACAGCAGCGCGAGGAAAAAGCTACCGGTCGCCAGCGCCGTCCAGAGCGGCAGGAAGGATCGGTGCGGCAACACCATCACATGCTCGGCCGCGCCAGTGACGATATCGACGCCCAGCGTCTCCATATGGTCATTGCGCACGAAACCGAGATAGCCATGGCCACCGGCCAGCTTTGGCCCGATCACTGCCGGCTCGAGCAGGTCCGCGCGCTGGTCGATCTGCGGGAGCGAGGCGAAGTTATAGCTTGGCGGTGGCGTCGGCGTCGCCCATTCCAGTGTTTGTGCCGACCACGGGTCACGCCGGAACCGCTTGCCGAAGCGGAATTGCAGCACGAGGTCGGCCAGCACCAGCATAAAGCCACTGGTGAGGATAAAGCCCCCGATCGAGGACAGCAGGTTCAGCCAATCCCAGCCCCAGTTGGAGGGATAGGTCGAGATGCGCCGCGGCATGCCCATCAGCCCCGTCAGGTGCATCAGGAAAAAGGTGAGGTTGAAGCCGATCAGGATCAGCCAGAACGCGGGCACCGAAAGCCCATAGAGGCTCTTTCGCCCGGTCAAATGCGGCAGCCAGTGGTAGAGCGCGGCCAACATGGGGAACACAAAGCCCCCCACCAGCACATAGTGCAGATGCGCCACCACAAAATAGCTGTCATGGGCCTGGGTGTTGAACGGCACCATGGCCAGCATGACCCCCGTCAGCCCGCCGATCACGAAGACGAAGAAGAACCCGCCCACATAAAGCATGGGCACGTCCCAGCGCGGTTTGCCCGAGGCCAGCGTGCCGATCCAGGCAAAGATCTGGATCGCCGTCGGCACCGCGACCAGCGCGCTTGCGGCCGAAAAGAAGGCTAGCGCCAGATGGGGGATGCCCACCGTATAC
The DNA here is from genome assembly GCF_004005995.1 of Devosia sp. 1566. Taxonomy (NCBI): domain Bacteria; kingdom Pseudomonadati; phylum Pseudomonadota; class Alphaproteobacteria; order Hyphomicrobiales; family Devosiaceae; genus Devosia; species Devosia sp. 1566. The sequence continues at coordinate 811,839 of NZ_CP034767.1, read as the reverse complement.
ATGTGATGCACCCAAAGCCCGAAGCTCAGGAACGCCATGGCCACAATGCCGGCGATGATGGCGCGATAGCCCAGGATCGGGCGCTGCGCAAACACGGGAATGATGGTTGACAGCGCCCCGGCAGCGGGCAGGAAGATGATGTAGACTTCGGGATGGCCGAAGAGCCAGAACAGGTGCTGCCAGAGCAGCGGATCGCCCCCGCGGGTGGGATCAAAGAACGGCAGGTCGAAGGCGCGTTCGAGTTCGAGCAGGATCGAGCCCAGGATCAGCGGGGGAAAGCCGATGATCATCATCCCCGACGTCACCAGCATATACCAGCCAAAGAGCGGCATCCGCGCCAGCGACATGCCGGCCGCGCGCATCTTGAGGATGGAAACGAACATCTCGATGGCAGCTGTGACCGCCGAGATTTCGACAAAGGTGATGCCCAGCAGCCAGACATCGGCATTGATGCCGGGCGTGTAGGGGCGCGACGATAGGGGCGTATACATGAACCAGCCGCTATCGGGCGCCACACCCAGTAACATGGCGATGATCAGGATCGAGCCGCCAAAGAGGTAGCACCAGAAGCCATAGGCGGTAAGGCGCGGAAACGCCATGTCCCGCGCCCCCAGCATCTTGGGCAGCATGTAAAGCGCAAAGCCCTCGAACATGGGAATGGCGAACAGGAACATCATCACCGTGCCATGCATGGTGAAAATCTGATTGTAGATTTCCGGGCCCACAAACGCACTGTTGGGCGTCGCCAACTGAGCGCGGATCAGCATGGACAAGAGGCCGCCAACGCCGAAAAAGGTCAGCGCCACGACCATGAACCGCTTGCCCAGCACAGTGTGGTTGACGCTGGACAGGCGCCCCCAACCGGGTGGCGTGCCCCAGATGCGCTCCAGGGCCTTATGGAGGGCGATGGGCGAGAGCTGATGCCGATGGTTCTGCTGCTGATGATGGTTCATGGCGCGCGCCCTTCCAGCAAGGCGGCAAATGCCTCTGGCTCATGCGCTTCCACCCGGAAGCGCATGCCGTCATGGCCCTCGCCACAATATTCGGCGCATTGTCCCCAATAGACACCGGGCTCATCGGCCTGGAGGCGGATGATATTGACCTTGCCGGGAATGGCGTCGATTTTGCCCCCAAGCCGCGGCACCCAGAGCGAATGGATAACATCCAGGGAGGTCACGGCGATGTCGACCGGCTCTCCAGCGGGAATATGCAGGATCTCGCTGGGCGCAAGGGCGCTCTCGGGATGGGTGAAGTGCCAGCTCCATTGCTGCGCCCGTCCCTCGACGCGCACCGGGGCCTCGCCCTTGGGCAGCAATTGCTCGCCCAACACCAGAGCCGTGCCGGTCAGCACGATCAGAATGGGGATGGGCAGCACGAGCCCCCCACCCACGATCCATTGCGCCGGCGTCACCCGCGTGATCCAGGCGGGGCGTCGATAAGCCAGTGCGAACAGGGCCATGACGAGCCCGAACAGCACCGCCGCGCCGATCAGCATCACCCACCACAGGGTGGCAAGATTGGCCGCGCGCGGTCCGGCCGGATCGAGCGCCGACAAATCGCCGCTGCAACCCCCCAGCAATGCTGGCGTTGCCCCCAGTAACAGCCTCTTGAACAAGGGAACTCTGCGGTGAGCCAATCGAGCGAAGAAGAACAGGAAGCCCAGCGGGAAGAAACGCCGCCCGAAGCACGCTCTGATCACCCCAATCCCTATATTCGCTCCATTGCCGACAAGGATATCGGCTCGGCCATTGCCGTCGCCGGCCATCCCATACATGCCATGATGGTGCACTTTCCCATTGCGTTCATTATCGCAACCTTGGGCATCGATATCTTCTACTGGTGGGGCGCTGATCCGTTCTGGGTGCAGGTCGGCACCTGGTCGGCTTCCGCGGCCTTCGCCTTCGGCGTCCTGGCGGCGCTTGCCGGCACGGCCGAACTCCTGGCGGTTCCCGGCATTCGGGTGCGCGTTGCCAGTTGGAACCATGCGGTTGCCGCCATGGTGCTCGTCGCCATAGCCGGCGCCAATGCTGGCCTGCGCATTTTCTACCCCGAACAGATCCTGCCTAACGGCCTGATGCTTTCGGTGCTCGCGAGCATGGCCACCGCTTTTGCAAGCTGGCATGGCGGCAAGCTGGTGTTCGATCATGGGGTTGGCCTCATCATATCCACCCGGCAATAAAGGGGCCGACCATTTCGGAAAGGGCGCCGGGGGCGAAAAACGCCTGCAGGCCTTGCGGCCATTGCAGGCGTGGTTTGCCCAGCACGAGCGCCAGAATTGCGCAGACCACTGTGAGGGTCAGGGGCACGATCACCATGAAGCGCGCCGTGGGATAGTGGCCGTTGCGCTCGAAAATGCGCAGGATCACCAAACCCGAAAAGATGTGGATGCCTGTCAGCACTGCGACCCCGACCAGCTTGGCCGAAAACCAGTTCTGGTAGGTGCCCTGCATCAGGATCAGCGCAGTTCCCGAAGCAATGGCTACGAAAGCTCCCGGCGACACCAGCTTGACGTACAAAAAGCGCGTAAAGGCGTGCAGCCGATGGAGCGCATCGTCTTCCAGCCCCCGCCGCTGCCGGTAAAGGAAAGGCAGTGCCAGGAGCCCCGCCGACCAGAGCGCGATCCCCCCGACATGGATGAATTTGAGCCAGGCGACGACAAAACCCCAGGTCATTGCACCGCCGGGCGGCGTTCCGGCCGCAGCGCATCAACCAGGCGCCAGATCACAACGCCCAGCAGCGGCAGATTGGCAGGCACCCACATGATGAGCCCACCCAATTGCTGGTCCTCGATCGGCGAAAAGCCAAAGGCGAGGGTCGTGGCCAGATGCGGCAGGTAGAGCGGGCCGGAGGCAAACACCAGCAGCGCACCCAGAAAGCCCATCTGGATGGCGCCGGACAGCGCCGTCAGCCCGGCGGCCATGGCATTGTCGGCCCGCAGCATGCCCAGCCACAGCCAGGTGAAAGCCAACAGCAAACTCACCTGCATGGCCCAATAAATCGCAGGATGGGTGAACGCCGCAGCATAGAAATCGGGCGCATGCCAGAGCCAGAGCGCCACGGTCGAGACCAGCAGCGCAGGGAAGAGTTTTGCCCGCCGCCCCCGCTCAGGCGGCAGCGCCAGCGCCAGGAGCGGCGCCACGACCATGGTGAGGAGGATGTGGTGACCCACCCGGGCGGAGAACAGCGCCACGGTCAACGCACATAAAGGGGACCCGAAAAGCGTCGCCGCTAGTGCCCAGCTCGCCCCTCCTGCCAGTTGGCGCTGCCGGGACGCCGTCCGCAAGCTGATGGCGGCAAGAGCGGCAACCAACGCCAGCGCGATCAACATGAAGGGATCAAGGTTCCAGCGCCCCCACAGGGTTGCCAGCGTGGGTGGCGGCCCGCAAAAGCTCATATCGAAGGAAAAGGACGACGCTGGAATCATTGATGTCCTTGGTTGAAAGGCGGTTCAACGCTTGCTGGATCCACGGAACACCCTCCCAGGAAGCTCCTGCCGAGGCATCCGCCTTGAAGACTTTAGCTGAGCATCCCATCGCGGCAGACGGGGTGGGCTGGTCATGGGGCGATGGTTCCCCTCCGATTTAACCATGCTAGCGGCCAACGCCTCGACCTCCGCACGGTTCCGTGATTGGGACGATCCGTCCCATCGCCGTTGGTTTATTCGGGTCACCCTGGGCCATCTGCTCGCGTCCATTCTCCACATCCCGGCTTCGGCGCGGCGATAAGGGTCGCCATGCCATTGTCCCGGGAGGATAGGAGGGGCTAGACTAGCGGCAATTACCAAGTGCGAAGAAAAGCTGGTATGAGCGACAAGATCAAGGATGTACCCAATGGTGAGCTGGTGCCCGAGCAAAGCGAACTCCAGCTGGCAGATATAAGGATCGCTGACCTGGAGCGGCAGCTTGAAGCTGCCCAGCAGGAGATCGAACGGCTCAAACAGGAAGTTGCTTCCTTGCGCTCGTCAGCAGGTCCTCGGTGACAGTCCCAACAGCAATGGTCAATTCGAAGGGAGCCGCCGATATGCGTCTGAGTGCTGGGTTTGAGTAAGAAATATCGCGTCGTAGATTGCGCCCCGACAGAAGGCGCACCGGAAGAGTTTATTCAGGTCGCCGCGACTCCCGAGGAAGCAGCGCGGCTGGCGCTGGGACTGGTGCTGCAACGCGGCGGGCAATTGCGGGACCTGCGGGCCAAGGTTTACCTTGAAGCCGCCGGAACGTTGTCGATGTACCGGCTCTACACCAAGAGCCTGCACCGGCAGGGGGTGGACTGACCTATGCCGGACCGAGTTGGACGCGCTGCCGCAGCAGCGTTTCCCCGCTTGCGGTAAACAGGCCCGATGCCGTGAGCTCTGGTATCACCAGATCCACAAAGCTCTGCAGATCGGCCGGCATCAACGGTGCCATCACGTTAAAGCCGTCCGCGGCCCCTTGGTCGAACCAGTCTTGCATGGTCGCCGCGATCTCGGCGCCCGTTCCGACCGCCAGCAGGTGCCCTCGACCGCTGGCAAGGCGCATCAGCAACTGCCGCAGGCTGAGCCCCTCTCGTTTGGCGATGCCCACCAAAACAGCCACGCGGCTTTGACTCGACTGGCTGGGGGCCCCTGCACCGACAAAAGGAGGCAGCGGGTCATCCAGCTGTGCCGCAGACAAGTCGGTGCCCAGGAACGCGGAGAGCTTGGCCAGCGCGTGCTCAGGCACCATGAACCCATTCAACTGCACCAAGCGGTCTTCCGCCTGCGCCCGCGTCGGGGCAGCAATAGGCACGATGCCAGGGTAAATCAGCAGGCTTTCCGGTGGCCGGCCGTGGCGGGAAGCCCTTGCCTTCATGTCGCGATAAAACAGTTGCGCCTCGGCAAGATCGGCCTGAACCGTGAACACCAGATCGGCATAGCGCACCGCGAAATCACGCCCGGCCTCGGAGGCGCCGGCCTGCGCCAGCAAAGGGCGGCCCTGCGGCGAGCGGGGCACGTTCAGCGGCCCGCGGGTTCGCACGAACTGACCGTGATGATCTACCGTCCGAACCTTTGCGAGATCAAGATAGCGGCCCGCCTGCTTGTCCGCGATCCGGGCATCGGCCTGCCAGGAACTCCAAAGTGCCAGCACAGCCGCGGTGACATCTGCGGCCCGCGCATAGCGCTCGCCATGGTCAGGCATGGCGTCGAGCCCGAAATTGTGGGCCTCGAGGGCGTTGGAGGAGGTGACGATGTTCCAGCCCGCCCGGCCACCGCTGAGGTGATCGAGGGAAGCAAAGCGGCGGGCGAGATGAAAGGGATGATCAAAGCTGGTCGAGGCCGTGCCGATTAGCCCGATCCGCTCGGTCACTGCCGCCAGCGCCGAAAGGATGACGAAGGGGTCCATCGCGTCCGAGAGGTGCCGGTCAGCGCCTTGCTGCAGCGCCAGCACATCGCCCAGAAACAAAGCATCGAACCCACCCGCTTCAGCCCGACGAGCGATGTCGGTCCAATAGCCCAGATCGGTCGAGGCCAACGCATTGCTTTCAGGCATGCGCCAGCCTGCTTCATGACTCCCCAGCCCATAGATCACCGCGTTGAGCCCCATGCGCCGCCTTGGTGTCACGGCGCGGCTTCCACATAGGCGCTGGTATAGTAGCCGGAGAAGTCAGGCTTGGCGGCCAGAGGATTGCCGTCGCCGTCCTTGAGGATGCCGGCTTCAAACAGGAACGTGCCCATCGCCTCCATCTTGGCGGGATTGATGACGCCCACGGCCCCATTCTCGGCCCGCAGGTAGTGCCCATCGATCAGCGCCTGCAGCGATGCGCGCACAAAGTCCCGGTCCAGCAGCGCGTCGCTATTGGCTGCGACCAGAATATCGGTCGCCTCGCCGGGATGGGCGACGGCATAGGCGTAACCGCGCTGGCTCGCGCCAAGGAACGCCTTGGCAGTGTCCGGGTGCTCAGCCAAAAAGGCGCCAGTGGTGCCGATGAAGTTGGTGTGCTGGTCGGGCACGCCCCAATCGGCATAGCGGAAGGCGCGCTGTGATCGCCCATCGCGTTCGGCCTTGACCCCCTCCCAGGTATAAACTTCGAGGGTGAAATCCACCGCGCCGTTAGCCAGCGCTTCATAGGCCGAAGTGCCCAAGGTGACCGTCTCGAATTCCCCCCGGCCGCCATCGGCGCGGATGATCGTGCCAATCAGGGCATTCTCCCAGTCACTGCCAAAGCCGGCATAGGTCTTGCCGTCGAGGTCCTTGGGGCTTTGAATATCCTGCCGGTCGCCGTTGAACACAAGGCGCCCCGTTTCGGTCTGCACCAGTGCATAAGTCGCGACCAGATCAACCCCGGCCGTGCGCTGGGTGAACAGACCGATGGAGCCAAGAATACCGAAATCTACCACCCCATTGGCCACGAGCGTGCCAGCGGAAGTGTCGGAATAAGGCAGGATCTCAACTGCGACCCCCGCCTCCTCATAAAAGCCCTTGGCCTGGGCAACAAAGAGGCCGACATGGTTGGTGTTGGGCGTCCAGTCCAGCGCCATGGTCACCGGCACCGGCTGGGCCAGTGCGGGTGGGCTGGCGAGGGCGGCGGCAAGGCCAAGGATCAGCAGCAGGCGCGAAAGCGGCATGATTATTCCTCCGGTTCAAACAAGGTCTGCAGGATATCGGCTTCGATTTGAGCGATGACCGCCGACCCTGCTGGGGGTCGCGGATGCTCGAGCGGCACGTCGACGCGGCGCACGATCCGCGCTGGGCGCGGCGACAACAGGTAGATCCGGTCGGACAACAGCACCGCTTCGCGGACATCGTGGGTGATCAGCAACACGGTCCAGCGATGGCGCGTCCACATCCCAGCCAGCCAGCGCTGCATTCGCGTGCGGGTCAGGGCATCCAGGGCCCCGAAAGGCTCGTCAAGCAGCAGCATGGATTTATGCTGCACCACTGTGCGCAGCAGCGCTGCACGCTGCCGCATGCCGCCGGAAAGCTGCGCGGGGTAATAGTTTTCAAATCCGGCCAAACCAAACTCAGCAAAGAGCGGCTGGACTGCCGCCCGGGCCGCCTTGCGCGTCATGCCCGCCACCTCAAGGCCCAGAGTGGCATTGTCGATGATCCGCCGCCACGGCATCAGCGCATCGCGTTGCGGCATGAAGGCAAAGGGGTGGCTCTTTGGGGCGAGTGGCGTGCCATCAAACAGCATTTCCCCACCATCAGTGGACACCGCTCCGGTCAGCAGCTGTAGGATGGTGGATTTACCAGCGCCGGAAGGGCCGAGGATCGAAACGAACTCTCCTGCTCCAACGCTCAAGTTGATGTCGGCCAGAACTTCGGAATCGCCAAAGCTCTTGCCCAAGTTGCGCAGTTCAAGCCTGGGCGTGGTCATGGGCGCCTCTGCGCCAAGCGGGTCCAGGGCATCGTCAGCCGCTGCACCAAGACGGTAGCGCCAAACAGGAGCAGGGTCAGCGTCGCGCTGACGACGACGGCGGCCAGCACCAGGTCGGGGCGAAAATTGTTCTTGGCATTGAGAATATAGATGCCCAAGCCGCGGACCGCCCCGGCATATTCGGCAAAGATCGCGCCGACTACGGCATAGGTGATGGAAATGCGCAGCCCGGCAAAGAAATAAGGCAAGGCCGAAGGCAGCCGCGACATCCTGAACCGGCGCCAGCGCGAGGCTCCCATGGACGCCAGCAGCGCCTCGATATCGCGATCGGTGGAGTCATAGCCCTGCACCAGCGCCACCAGCATTGGGAAAAAAGTGACCAGCGCGACCAGCACGATCTTGGGCGTCAGCCCGAAGCCGAACCAGAGCACGATGAGCGGCGCGATGGCGACCAGCGGCAGGGTCTGGGTGATGATGAACACCGGAAACAACGCCCGCCGTACCGGGCGAAAGAAGTCCACCACGACCGAAAACAGCAATGCGGCGCAGAGCGAGCAGCCGAAACCCAAAATGGTGGCCTGCAAGGTCGCTAATGTGTGCCCGGCCAGCGCGTCCCGGTTCTGGTAGCCCTGAACCACAATGCGGGATGGCGCCGGCAACGCCGTTGGCGAGATGCCCGAAAGCTGCACATAAGCTTCCCAGGCCAGGATCAGGGTCACCACCGAAAACACGGCGGGCCCTGCTTGACTGAGAAACCGGGCGACAAGGCGCCCGAAGGAGAACAACTGCGCCATGCCGGACCTTCCGCTCAGCGCGCGCTGGGGCTGTTGGCCGACACGGTCAGGTCGATGGTGACATGTCCCTCAGCCGGTCCAAACCGGCAGAAGGCCTGCTCGATGGTGGCGAATAGCGCGCCGGTGTCGCCATTGAGCTTGGTGGCGAAATGCTTGGACTTTTCGAAGGTGCCCGACTGTTTGAGAAAGTCGATGCAGCCATAGATTTCGTCCATGTGATGGCCCTGTCCCATCACATAGAGAGACAATTGGGCCACCCCGAAGACGCCGATGTCGGGCGCATCCTGCACTGCCGTAAGCGCACTGGCGCGCCGCTCCTCAAGAGGCGCAGCCTGCCCCTCGAACAAATTGGACTGGCAGATGGCATCATCGGGCTCACCCGGGCAGCCGCGCGAGATTGTCGCCGAAAGCACGCAATGGGTGCCGTCGCGCGCGGCGGCACTGAACAGATCGCGCATGGCCGGAAACAGCACTTCGGGCGGGCCGACCAACAGGGTCGAGACGTCATCGGTCTCGATGCGCAAGCGTTCACGATAGGGATCGAGCGCACCCAGCGCGTTCATGATCACGCCGACAAAGTCGCCGGTCATTGGATAAAGGGAAATCTGTGCGCCTGAGAACATGGCCCGCCTCGCTCCGCTGGTATTACCCAGATCAGCTATAGGGTCCGAAGGCTTGCCGCCCTCATCTCAGCCCCGACCATACGGAGCACCCCTGTGGATAGGGCCAGCATAGGGCAGCATCGCCGGCAAATGCAAGCACATGTCTGTATTGGCGGAGTTGATCTTGGATCAGGCGCTTTGCGATGCTTGACGCAGTTCCTGGATTGCTTGTCCATCAGGCAAGCGCGCGCCACTTTGGAGCGTCTGCAGATAAGCTCGAGGCGCGAGGCCGTGATAGTCCTTGAACGCCCGCGTGAAAGCCGCCTCCGAGGCGTAGCCGGCTTCGCTTGCCAGTGACCCTACCGAAGTAGGGCCACTGGCAAGCTTTCTGGCGGCCAGAGTCAGCCTCCAGCCTTTAAGATAGGTCAATGGCGGCTCTCCCGCCCGGTTATGGAATCGTCTGGCAAAGGCAGCGCGCGACAGCCCCGCCACCTTCGCCATGCCCTCGACAGTCCATTTGGCGGCGGGATCGGCATGGATCGCCCGGAACACCTTGGCAAGGTTGGGATCCTTCATTGCCGGCAACCATCCGGCGGAATGCCCGGCGCGCTCGGCTGCACGGCGCAGCACGTAAACCAGCAGGCTGTCGGCAAGACTTTCCACCAGGCTTTCATTGCCCAAGCCCTGGTGCTCCAATTCCTCGGCCAGCAACAGCACGATCGGCAAAATGCCATTGTCCTTGCGCAGCTCGGCGGCGGGCAGGTGAATGCAGGGCGGTAGCGCCGATTGTCCCAGCCGGCGCGTGCCATCCACCTGGAAGCGCCCGCAAAAGATCACCGCGTCAGGAGACTGGCTGGTGACATCAAATCCTTGTTGCACGAACTGGCTGACGGGGGGCGCCTCGCCCTTGGGGCTGGCCACGAGATCGTGGGCCTTTCCATCACTCAGGACCACCAGATCACCCTCTTCCAGCCGGAGTGGCGCTTCGCCAGCCCGGCGAAGCCAAGCGGTCCCCTGCCAGACGAGGTGAAAGGCGATCATTGCCCCCGGATCGAGCCGGAAGCCCCAAGGCTCAACCATCCGGCTGCGGACGAGGGTCATCCGGCTGCGGGCGTACATGCGGATCCATTGATCAAGCACATTCATGCCGCTCTCCTGCACCTTTTCAAGACGATCTGCAAGAAAGGGGAGATCGGCTCACATGGCTTGTCCTCTCAGGGCGCGCCATCTTTCTCCTGGTTAGAAAGGAGAACGCGATGTTCAAGACCATACTTGTTGCGGCCGGAACCGGCACAGTTGGGCAGCACCTGGCCAATCGGCTGCTGATCGCCGGGCACAGCGTCAAAATTGGCACAAGGCGAGGAGGTGACGCCAACACAGTGCTGCTGGACTATAGTCAGGCCCGGACTTTTGAAGCGGCGCTTGCCGGCACCGATGCGGCTTACCTCGTCGTTCCGACCTCGGCCGAACCACATTTACTGCTTGGCCCCTTCGTCGAGGCCGCAGCGCGGCGCGGCATTAAGTTGGTGTTGCAATCAGCTCTGGGGGTGGATGCCAATGACGCCATTCCGCTGCGGCAACTGGAGCGGCAGATCGAAAGCTCAGGCGCGCCCTACGCGATCCTGCGTCCAAACTGGTTCCTCGACAATTTCCACGGGCGCTGGCACGCCGGCATCATGGAGCTTGGCCGGCTTGCGCTTCCCGCGGGCGATGCCACGACCAGCTTGATTGATGCGCGCGACATCGCCGAAGCTGCCGCTATCGCTTTGACCCAGGCAGTTGCGGATGGTCGGGCTTTCAACCTGACCGGCCCCGACAGCCTGGGCTATGCCGAGGCCGTAGCGGCGCTTGCGGCGATCAGCGGCCGCACCGTCACCTACGAGGGTGTCGACGAGGCGCAGTTCAAGCGCGAGTCGGGGCGCATGAAACTGGCGCCAGCTCTGGTTGAACAGATGCTGCCGATCTTTACTGCTACTCGCGCGGGTCATTTCAGCCAGGTCACTGACGATTTCAGCCAACTCACCGGGCGACCGGGCCGGCGGCTCGTCGATTATCTGGCTGACAATGCCTGGCGCTTCGCCGTCCCAGTTGCGCAGAACGAAGTCCAGAGAGCAGCGGTCAGTCGTTGATTTGCCGCCTCACGGCGCCAAGCCCGGGGAATGCAGCTATTATCCCGGGCGTTGATTCTGTTTACAGGCTGGTAATGGACCCGTTGAATGTCGCCATGCTCTTGGTCCTTGCCGGCGCTGCCGCTTATGTGCAGACGCTGACGGGCTTTGCCTTTGGCCTGTTGATGATGGGCGGTATCGGCATTCTCGGGCTGCTGCCCCTGCCCGAAGCCGCGGTGATCGTGAGCATCCTCACGGTGGTCAATGCAACTCAGGTGTTGGCCCGAGGCTGGCGTAACGTGGCCTGGAGCGAGTTTCGCCTCGCCATTGGCGCCAGCCTCCTTTTGGTGGTGCTGGGTTATTTCATGCTCGAATGGCTTGCGGACGCCAATCTGGACGGACTACGCCTGCTGCTGGGCGCCGTCATCGTTGGTGCCAGCATCCAGTTGATCCTGCAGCCGCATCCGCTGCCCAACCGGTCTTCTTCGGGTTCGTTCGTCCTGGTGGGTGCATTGGGCGGCTTTCTGGGCGGGATGTTCTCCACGGCCGGACCGCCCTTGATCTATCACTTCTATCGCCAACCCCTGCCAGCGGCCGCCATCAGGGACACCTTAGTGCTGATCTTTGGCGTCAACGCCTTGTTCCGGCTGTCCTTGGTCGGCTTGACCGGCAGCTTCCCCTATGAGGCAAGTTGGTGGGCGCTGTTGGCGGCGCCCGTGGTTACCGCCACCACCTATGCCGCAAAACGCTGGCCGCCGCCATTTGCGGTCCTCACGCTGCGCCGCGTGGCGTTCTCGCTCCTGCTGCTATCAGGTGTTTCCCTGGCGGCGCCGGCCATTTGGCGACTGGGGTTTGCCGCGGCCGCCTGAACGTCGATCCTCGGCGTGCTAAGTTGGGCCTCGGTACACACATCGGTCTCAACCCCTCGCCAACTTCGATATGTAGATCACAAGCGGCTTGCTTCAAGCCCCCGCCGTAAAACCCTTGCCGTATCCAAGCAAAGGGAGTGCATCGATGCGGGTACTTTTGTCGACCTATGGGTCGCGGGGTGACGTCGAACCTATTGTGGCGCTTGCAGTCGCGCTCGAGGCGGTCGGTGTGGAAGCGGTGCTGTCCGCTCCGGGCGACCAGGAGTTTGTGGTGCTTGCCGAACGTGCCGGCGTTGAGTTAGTCCCCGCCTTCATGCGCGTGCGAAAGTGGATTGCGCTCGCTCAACGATTTCCCAGCGATGTCCCGGGTTACGGGATGAGGATGATCGCCGCCCAGTGCCGGGCCATCGACGCGGCAGCCGCCGGCTGCGATGCAATCCTCGCGACCGGTCTCATGCCTTCGGTAGGCGCGGCTCAGTGCGTGGCCGAAAAGCGCGGTCTGCCCTTTATCCACGCATCGTTCTGCCCGATGTACCTGCCATCCGAGCACCACCCGCCACTTTCCTATCCCGGTCATTCCCGCCCAACGGGAGAGACCGACCACCGCGCACTGTGGAACCACAACCTCGAGGTGATGAACGCCCTTTTCGGCGGCACGATCAACCAACAACGGATCGCCACGGGCCTGCCGGCAGTGACCGATATTCGCCAGCATGTCTTTACGACGCGCCCGCTCCTGGCTTCGGAGGCGGCGCTCTGCCCCTGGGAGCCAACCGATCTTTGTGCACCGGAGCAGACCGGGGCTTGGATCCTGCCCGACACGCGCCCGCTGCCACCCGAACTGGAGGCCTTTTTGGACGCTGGCACTCCGCCCGTTTACTTTGGCTTTGGCAGCATAGCGGCGCCTAATGCCGACCGGTTGGTCCAAACCGCGGCAACCGCCATCCGCGCCCATGGGCGCCGCGCAGTTCTGGCGCGGGGCTGGGCTGGCCTCACGCTGCCCGACCAACAAAGCGACTGTTTTCTTGTCGGTGAGGTCAACCAACAGGCACTTTTCAGACGGGTTGCCGTCGTGGTCCATCATGGCGGCGCCGGCACCACGACCACCGCTGCACGGGCGGGTGCCCCGCAGGTGATCGTGCCCCAAGGCGCTGACCAACCGTTTTGGGCACGACAGATCGAGCGGCTCGGGATTGGCGTAGCGCATCCTGGTGCCGCACCAACAATGGAGTCCCTTTGCGTGGCCCTCAACACAGGGCTCCAACCCGAAACCGCCACCCGGGCCCGGGCACTCGCCAGTACCATGCATAGCAATGGCGCTGCTCGAGCGGCAAGATTGTTGGTGGAAACCGTTACGCAGCAAAGCTCGACCCAAGTTCCGGCGCAGGCTCATTTGCTGACGGACGGGGCGGGCACTGACATTCATGCCTTGGCCAGGCGCGCCCAGGCGATGATCGACCTTGAACTTGCCCGCATCTTGCCCGTGCGGCTGCAGGAGTTCCAGCAGCAATTCGAAGAAGTCGGCGATCTTGCCTATGGCACGCTTAATGCCGAGCTGTTCCGTCCTGTGCACGCCGCCCTGCGCGAAGCTGGCCTCAAGGCAACACCCCGATTGCCGGGAAGCTTCCCGCGCAGCCGGGAATGGGGCAATGCGGACGAAACCCATCAGCAACGCTGGATGTGGTCGATCATCAGCGGTGCCGACGGCAAGCCAATCGGCTCCCTCGCCGTCGGCAGTCACCACGATCACTCCTGCTTCCGGCTGCCCCGCAGCCCCGAGATCATCGCGCTGCGCGCCACCGTCCCTAGCAGGATTGTCGCGGAGATCGCCCAGACCTACCCACAATACGCCGAGCAAGAGGATTTCAAGCACTGGTACGCCGCCTATCTTGGGCGGCAGTCGTCGACTTGACCTTTATGCCATTCAATTGGTCCGGCTCTGCTGGCCACGGAACAAGGCGCCGTGCTCGCGCATCAGCGCCGCAATGCGCTCGCTGACGGTACGCACGGCAAAGCTGTGGCGCTCCTCGTGATGGGCCACGAGCCACTGTTCGGTTTCGAGTTCGGGGATAGCCTCCGCCAGGCGCGCAAGCGGCGGATCGCTGTCACCGACGAAGCAGGGGAACACGGAAATGCCGGCGCCTGCGGCCACGAGTTCGAGCACGCTCAAGGCATCATTGCCCCGCACGGCAATGCGGTCGCCGTGACGGGCATGCAGCCATCGGGCAGAATGGGTCTGGCTGGCTTCCCCGGCCACGCCGACAAAGTAACCGGCCGCAACCCCGCTGACGAGTTCTGGCCTGGCATAAAGCCCATATGCCACCTTGCCGATCAGTCGCCCCACCAACCATTGCTCGGTGGGGCGCTGGTTGCGGATGCCCAGATCGGCATGGCGCCGACCAATATCGACCTTCTGGTTGGCGGTCACCAGTTCAAGCCCGAAGCGATCCGTGGCTGTCCATACCCGGCCGATCTGCCGACCAAGAAAAGCGGAGGTCCATGGTCCCGCCGAAACCTGCACCACCCGTTCCCCGATGGCCCCATCCTTCCAGCGCTTGAGCGCGAGCATGGATGCTTCAACCTCTTCGGCCCGCACCAGCAGCTCTTCCCCAACTGGCGTCAGGCGATAGCCGGTCTGGGAGCGCACGAAAAGCCGCTCGCCGACCTGCCGCTCCAGCGCCGTGATCCGGCGTCCCAGGGTTGCCGCAGATACGCCAGTCTTGCTCGTGGCCGCCGTCAGCCCGCCCAAGCGGGCAACATCGAGGAACAGTCGTAATCCGTCCCAGGACAGGTCCATTTTTCAATCCTGCAAAGCCCTTTGCAGCGTCGATCGTAGCCGATCCTGGGGAAGACGCGCAATAAACACAGCCGTAGCCGGCGCTACAGAGCGCGTCAGGGTGCGCATCACCGCAAAACTGCAACATCAACCGCTTCGCAACATGATCGGAGGCTTGGATGTTTGGACGACTTCTTTGCAAGATCAAAAACTGGAGAAAGCAACAGATTGCCCGGCGCAAGCTGGCGCTCCTTGACGATTGGCTGCTCGCCGATCTTGGTGCCGAGCGAGGGTCGCTCAACCAATTTGTTGCTCACCACACTCACTAGGGGGTCGGCATGACAACCACACGTATTTTTGGGCGCACGGGCTGGAAGGTCGGCGCGGTCGGCCTGGGCTGCTGGGCTATCGGGGGCGAGTTCACGCTTGATGGCCGTAGCGACGGCTGGGGCGCCGTTGACGACAGCCAGTCCGTTCGCGCTATCCACCTCGCACTCGAGCTTGGCGCCAATCTCTTTGACAGCGCCGATGCCTATGGCACCGGCCATAGCGAGGAAGTGCTGGGCGCCGCACTGCAAGGTCGCCGCGACCAAGCCGTGATCGCGACCAAGTTCGGCTTCACCTATGACGCCGAGCGCCGCGCTTTAGGCGCCGTAGATGTAAGTTCGCGCTATATCCATTGGGCCGTGGCGCAATCGCTCAAGCGACTGAAGACCGATGTGATCGATTTCTACCAGATTCATCCCGGTACACTTGGCGATCATGAAGCGGAGCAGGCCGGCGAGGCTCTGGAGCGCCTGGTTGAAAAAGGGCAGATCCGAGCCTGGGGCTGGAGCACGGATGATGCCGCGGCGGCCCGCCGCATGCTGAAGTTCCCCAACTTTGCCGGTGTGCAACAGGAACTCAACATCCTGCACGACGGGCCTGCCATGCTGTCGCTCTGCGCGGAAGCCGGATTGGCCAGCATGAACAGGTCGCCCTTGGCCATGGGCCTGCTGTCGGGCAAGTTCACCTCTGCCAGCCGGATGGCCGCTACCGATGTCCGCGGCGCGGGCCATCCCTGGGTGCGGCACTTTGAAAACGGGGTACCGACCCCACAAGTGTTGAGCCGCATCGAAGCGCTGCGGGACCTGCTCACCCAGGGCGGCCGGACCTTGGCCCAGGGCGCGTTGGGGTGGAACCTGGCGAGGTCAGCTAACACCTTCCCTATTCCCGGCTTCAAGACGGAAGAGCAGGTGCGCGACAACCTGGGGGCGCTTGAAAAAGGACCGCTGCCGGCCGCCACCATGGCGGAGATCCAGAAGCTGCTGCATGCGCAAACTGAAGGCGCCTGACTGCGCGCCGCCAGCAAACTGTCGTCACCTAGGGGCTCCAGAGTGGCCTCGCTCTCTGGCCATCCGGTAACACCCGACGGAGGTAATGCGTTTGCGCGTGCCAACCGCTGGATGCTTCTGGAAATCCCGCGGCGCTCAGCCTAAGGCTAGTGGCGGACTGCCCGGGGGGAGGACGCGCTCCGTTGGGGGACAACAAGGTGTTGCCTCTCGCAAGCGCGTTGACGTGGCAGCGGAGTGGGCAGTTTCGGGCATGGCGTTCTACGCGTATTATTTTGCGCTTTACGCGCAGGTGGCGATCGGCATCACCTTCATGCCGCTGTGGCTGAAATCAGGCGGCCTTACGGTTCAAGAGATCGGGGTCTGCCTCGCGCTTGCCTCGGCGCTGGCGGTCGTGGTCAATCCCGTGGTTGGCGGTGCGGCCGATCGCACCCGCAGCAACAAGGCGATCCTGTTCGGCCTCGTCGTGCTCGCCACGCTTGCTTCCGCCGCTTTGCTGGCCGCCAATGGCCCTCTCATCGTGGCCGGCGTTTACCTCATCCTCCGGTTCGTCAGCGCGCCACTCATTCCGCTCAGCGAGTCGATCCTCATCGCCAACCTTGCCACATACCGGCTGGAATTTGGCCGGGTGCGAGCCTGGGGCTCGGCGTCGGTCGTGGTCACGACCCTGCTTTGCGGCTATCTGGTCGACTGGTCGGGCCCCACCGTCATTCTCCTCGTGCTGATCCTGGTTCTTGCACTGCAGGCCGGGCTTTCAAGCGCCCTCCCCGGCCGCGGGGATGGTGCAGCGATCGGCCCGATCTCGACTGCGGCGATTGCCAAGGCCTTGCGCAACCGCAGCTTCCTGCTCCTTATCGGCAGTGCAGCCATTTCCCAGGCCTGCCATGGCCTGTTTTATGCTTACAGCACGTTTCGCTGGCTGGGCGCTGGGTATTCGACCTTCGAAATCGGCATGTTCTGGACCATCGGCGTCGCCGCCGAAATCATTGCCTTCGCGTTTGCCAGCCGCATCACGACGCGGCTGACGCCCGGCATGATCATCAGCATCGGGTGTCTTGCCGGCGTGTTGCGCTGGGGTACCTTCGGCTACTCGACCGACATCTTGCCCACCCTGTTGATGCAGTTACTGCAAGGCGCGACACTGGGCCTTACCCAAGTTGGCGTCGCCGCCTATATGCGCCGACATGTTGCCCCGCACTTTCTTGCCAGCGCTACCGGCTCCTATGCGGCGGCAGGGGGGCTCCTCGGCAGCGTCTTTATCCTTGTGGGCGGGCAGCTCTACGCCTCCGGCAGCGGCAGCGTTTTCCTGTTTGCCAGCGCTCTTTGCGCCTTCGGGCTGGTGGCTGCCCTGTGCATGATCCGGCTGGAAAAACGAAGTGCAGTCGTGCCGGCTTAGCCTGGCAAGGCCGGGGGATACGCCTTGGGTACGCTTGCTTGCGTTCTACCCCAGCTGAACGGAAATTAAGAACAACAAGAGCGACTGATGGGCAGCAGGAAGGTCGAGATCAGGCCTATCGCAATGAGTGATTTCGACGGCTTCTACGCTGCTCTTGACAGCGTGGCCCGGGAGCGTCGCTTTTTGTCCTCGCATCAGGCACCGCCGATCGAGAGCACAGCGAGCTTTGTTGCCGGCAACATCAAAAACGGCAATCCACAGTTCGTCGCCTTGGCGGGTTCTCAAATCATTGGCTGGTGTGACATTTGCCGGCAGAGCAAACCCGTATTTGAGCATTCCGGCGTGCTGGGGATGGGCCTCGTAACGCAGTTCCGCGGCCAAGGCATTGGGTCCCGGCTGCTCGCTGCCACGCTCGAAACCGCGCGATCAAGGCGCTTTCGCCGGGTGGAACTCGAGGTGTTCGCCAACAACAGCGGGGCCATCGCCCTTTATCGGAAGCACGGCTTTGCCCTGGAGGGCACGCGGCGGTTGGGGGCCATGATCGACAACCAGGAGATCGACATCCACATCATGGCCGTGATCCACCCTGCTGCAGCGTCGTCAATCGCCGGACTACGGGGCTAAGTATTCGACGAGACGCGAAATGGTGCTCCGCCCGAGAGCGCTCATCGTGGGATTGGACTGCCGATAATACCATACGAGGCCCGTGGCCTGCCGGAAGGCCCAAGCGGCGCCACGCTGCCAATTCAGCTCGCTGCCCTTGATGGCGTCGCGAAACACCGCCGGGCTTTCCCGGTCCATGCGGCGACCAGACGCCCATCAATCGGCTGCAGAGCTTTGTTGTCTGCCGGCCAGCAATTGGGAAACCGTGACGAATTTGAAACCACGGGCCTTGAGGCCATCGATGATAGCAGGCAATGCTAGTCTACTTGATGCTCGGCTCTCATACATGACGTGCATGATAATGATGGAGCCGTTTGTCGCATTGGCAATCGCATATTCGGCTAGGCTCCGGGGGCTGGCCGCATCAGCCGCATCAGCTTCAGGTTCTACGTCCCACATGATCGTGGTGCGACCGTGTTGGGCGAGGTACCAAGGCAGGGCGACGAGTTTCTTGCCATAGGGCGGGCGGAAGTGCAGCGGGCCCGCATAGCCGGTCTTTCGGATGGCGACATCGGTGCTTTCGATTTCCTCGGCAATACTTGCGGGCGACATGAAGGCCATGCGCTTGTGCGACCAGGAATGATTGCCGATCTCGTGACCGGCCGCGGCTATGGCTTGAACCTGCTGCGGATGCTCAGCGCTTTCCCGGCCAGTGAGGAAGAAGGTCGCCTTGACATCGCGTTCGTTGAGAATGTCGAGCACGGTCTGCGTATAGGCTGGCGTCGGGCCGTCATCCAAAGTGAGCGCCACGACGGGCGCATCAGTGTCGAGGCGCGCGACGATATCGCCAAAGAGCTGGAAACCTCTGGCATTGCTCAACTCCAGCACGCCCAGGAAGCCCGCGACCAACCCCGCCATGGTAGCAAGAAGGATTATCCAGCGGCGCATGAGTGTTCTTTCCGCTTGAGTTCGCCAGCAATGGCCTCGGGAAATACCGCCGATAGCTGCTGGTGACATCATCATACTTCGGCACGAAGGGCACTTCCACAACGCCGCCTTTGAGCGCGGACCAGGTTTCCCTGAGCTTCTCCGTCAGGCGATAGCGCCTTCGAATTCTTCTGCCGCCATGCCGGATGACGCAGCAGCGACCTGGCGCGCATAACGCACCGGCGATACGCCGACTTCGCGCATAAAGGCCACGCTGAAGGCGCTGGCCGAGCGATATCCAACCTGGCGGGCAATCTCGCTCACGCTCGCTTCCCGCTTGCGCAGCAGGTCCTTGGCCAGAGCCAGTCGCCAGGACTTGAGATATTCCATCGGCGCCATGCCCACAGCGCCTTGAAACCGATCATGGAAACCTGACCGGGACAAAGCGGCTTCTCGCGCCAGCTCGGCCACGGTCCAGCCGCGCTCCGGTCTTGCATGCATGCCCCTGAGCGCCACCGCGAGCCGCTCGTCCGCCAAGCCGCGCAGCAATCCCGGTGAATCTCCCAGATCGGCAGTGGAGCGGAGCGCTTCGATCAGCAGCACTTCGAGCAGATGCTGCAACACCACTTCTCGTCCCGGCTTGGTGCCCACAGCCTCATCGCCGAGCAACTGCATCAGCATCGCCAACCGATATTCGCTGCGCACCACAACCACTTCGGGCAGCAGCGAGGACAGCAAGCTCGCATCGTCCGACTGGAATATGCAGTAGCCCACCAGTGCCCGCATATCGGTCGGGCCATCAATGCTGCCGAGGCGGTAGCCACCGCCGGGCAGGATAACGGGATCGATCACCAGATTTTTGTCGCTGCTTGGCGCTTCGCTCCACATGCTGAAGTCGTGCGCAAAGGGGATCAGGATGAAGTCCCCCGCATTAACGAGGATCTCCCCGCTTTGGTGATCCCGGTAGCGCAGGCTCCCCTTAAGGACCGCGACATAATAGGGATTGGGCGATTGGGTCCGTCTCACCCGCCATGGTCCTGATCCGGTGACGCATTTGGAAAAGGGCGCGCCCGGCTGCAGCAAGCCGACGATCTGCGCGAGGGGATCAGCCATTCTGGACTCATTCAAAATAATCTTGGACGTTTGAAGATAGAACGTCCACCAGCCGATGACCACCTCCTGTTCGGCCAATCAAGAACAGGATCAAGCCATGACCGAAAATACCCGCATCGCACTCGTCACCGGCGCCAATCAGGGCATCGGCCTCCAGATCGCAACCGATCTCGCCGCCAATGGCGTGACGGTGCTGCTCGCCTCGCGCAATCTCGAACGGGGCAAGGCAGCCGCGCAAACTATTGCCGGCGATGTGCATCCTATCCAGCTCGACGTCACCGACGAGGCTTCGATCCGCGCCGCCGCGGCGCAAGTCGAACAGCAGTTCGGCCGCCTCGATGTTCTCGTCAACAATGCCGCGATTTCCCGGGCCAACGGCCAGGAAACCGAGACCATGCAGGACTATATCAAGCGCTCACGGGCCACCCTGATCTCGGTCGATGAAGTGCGCACCATCTGGGAAACCAATGTTTTCGGCGTGCTCGCCGTCACCCAGGCATTTGTGCCCCTGCTGCGCAAATCGAAAGATGCCAGCATCGTCAATGTGTCGAGCAGCCTTGGCTCGCTCACCATCAACTCCAAACCCGGTCCCTATAGGGCAACGTTCAACCCCGGCTATGGCGCGTCCAAGACCGCGCTCAATGCCATTACGCTAGCCTTTGCCATCGATCTTGAAGCGGAAGGGATCAAGGTCAATGCGGTGACCCCCGGCTATACCAGCACTGCGCTTAACAACTACGAAGGCAACGAAACCGTCGAGCAGGGTGCGGCCGAAGCCGTACGCGTCGCTCTCCTCGGCAGCGACGGCCCAACCGGCACCTTCACCGGATCGGTCAACGAGGCCTATCCCTGGTAAATCGAACCGAGATACGCCGAGGGGAGCCATGGCTCCCCTCGTGCTGTTCAGTGTGCCGAAGCGTTCCAGGGCGCAACCTCATTGCCGCCAAAGAACGCGCCGCGCGGCAACTGGAAGATGAAGTACGGGCTTGGGAGCGGCAGGGCGGTAGCCGCTTCAAGGCGCTGCAACTGATCAGCGGACAGCCTCACCTCAAGCGAGGCGATGTTCTGCACCAACTGATCGGGGCGGCTGGCGCCGATCAGCACGGAGGAAACGCCCGGCCGTGCCGCCACCCAGGCCAGGCTGACCTGGGCCATGGACTTGCCCGCTTCCTGAGCAATTTCGCGCACAGCGTCCACCACCCCGAAGTTCCGCTCCGTGAACAGCATGCCGCCGAAAGGATTGTCACCGTTAAGCCGACCATCGCTCCCCTGCTCGCCGCCATCGCCGGCGCTGTCGGGCATAGCGGGCGCCTGCTCGGCACGCGAAAGCATGTCGCGACCATATTTGCCGGTTAGCAACCCGCCGCCGAGAGGGCTCCAGGGTACGAGGCCCAACCCGAATTCCGCTCCGGCTGGGGCAAGTTCAAGTTCGACGCCACGATCGATCAGCGAATAGGAATATTGCAGCCCAATCGGCTTGGGCAGCCCATGCGCGGCAGCCAGGGTGGCGATTTTGGCGACATACCAGCCTGGCGTATTGGAGAAGCCATAGTGCAGGATTTTGCCCGCGCGAACGGCGTCGCTCAAGGTGCCCAGAACCTCTTCTGCCGGCGTGGTGCGGTCCCAGACATGCATCCAGTACATGTCGATAACATCTGTTTGCAGGCGCTTGAGCGATCCCTCGATGCCGGCCCGGATGTTCTTCTTGCCATTGCCACCGGCAAGCGCAGTGCCCTGCTGGCGCGAAAAGCCGAACTTGGTGGCGACAACAAGTTTGTCGCGTAAGCCGCTCTGGGCAATGAAACGGCCGAGCATTTCTTCGCTCTGCCCGCCTGAATAGATGTCAGCTGTGTCAACGAAGTTGCCGCCCGCGGCGACATAGGTGTCAAAGATGGCGCGGGAGCTTGTTTCGTCGGTGCCCCAGCGTCCGGTGCCGAAGGTCATGGTACCGAGCGCGAGTGGGCTGACGACAAGGCCGGATGCACCAAGGGTGCGGTATTGAGTGAGACTCATGAGGCTTATCCTTCAAGGCTTGAGGCTGCACCTGACAAGTAGAGCCAAGAGTGGCACCCGATTAGCCCTTGCCCGTGGGATGAGCTTGTGAGCACCCTGCAACAATGGAACGAACGCCGCTCAACGATCTTGCCATGTTTGCTGCCATTGCCCGCGAGGGCAGCTTCACCCGTGCTGCATCTGTGCTGGGCCTCTCGACCTCGGCTTTGAGCCACGCCATGCGCGGGCTTGAAACGCGGCTTGGCGTCCGGCTCCTGTCACGCACCACCCGCAGCGTGTCGCCCACTCCCGCAGGCGAGCAGCTCTTGGCGTCCCTTGGCCCTGCCCTTTCAGCCATCGAGAATGGCTTGGCCGGGCTCAGCGAATGGCGCGATCATCCATCGGGGCTGGTGCGGATCACCACTTTCGCCTGGGTGGCGCAGACAGTGCTTGAGCCCAAGCTCCCCGCTTTCCTGCTGGCCAATCCCGATATACGGGTCGAGGTCAATATCGAGAACTCGCTGGTCGATATCGTTGCGGGCGGGTTCGATGCCGGCATTCGCTTTGGCGAAACGGTTGAAAAGGACATGGTCGCGGTGCGGGTGGGGCCGGACTTGCGCACCATTGTTGTGGCTACGCCAGACTATTTCAGCCGCAATCCACCGCCTGTTTCCCCTTATGATCTCGAGCGTCACGCCTGCATCAATTACCGCCTGAGCACGTCTGGCGGGCTGCTGCCTTGGGAGTTTCGGCATGAGGGTAAAGACATCAAGATCAAGCCCTCCGGGCCCCTGATCGTCAATGAAGGCGCCCTGGTGGCGGCAGCTGTCCGGGCCGGCGCGGGGCTAGGCTACATGATGGAGCAGGATGTTGCCGAAGACCTGGCTTCCGGCCGTCTGGTGCAGGTGCTGGACGAGTGGTGCCCGACCTTTCCGGGCTGCTACCTCTATCACTCCAGCCGGCGGCAAAGCCCTCCGGCCTTGCGGGCGCTGATCGAAGCACTACGCGTGCGCTGAGAGCCGGCAAGCCGATGGGGCGTGGAGCGACGGCCCCGGAAGGGCCGTCGCAGGCATGAGCGGTGTTAGTTCTTGGTCACGAGGCGGTAGTAGACGAAGTCCGAGTTCGAGCCGTTCACATAGCCCTCGACATTGTTGGCCATGGCGATCTGCAGCGCCGCCTGGAACATGATGACGATGGGGCTTTCGGCCTGCACCTGCTTTTGCAGCTCCGTGTACATCTCGTTGCGCTTGGCTTGGTCGGGCTCGGCCAGCGCCGCATTGACCGCTTCATTCATCTCGGCCGGCACTTCCCAGGCATTGCGCCAGGTCGTCGTGGCCGTGTAGTTGTCGTCCGCATTGTTGGAGTTGTACGCGAACGCCTTGGCATTGGAGTGCGGATCCATGAAGTCCGGACCCCAATACAGCAGCATGGCCTGGTGCGTGCGCTCGCGATATTTGGTGATCACCTGCGCGCCGGTGCCCGGCAGGATCTCGAAATTGATCCCGGCTTCCGAGAACCCGGCCTGCAGCGACTGGGCGATATCGGTGAACGGGGCCGAATTGATCACGTCGAGCGTCACATTGATCGGCGTTTCGATCCCGGCTTCCTCAAGGATCGCCTTGGCCTTTTCCACGTCATAGGTGAAGGGCGTCTCGTCATAGGAGCCCGGAAAACCCTTGGGCCAGAAGGCCTGGTGCTTTTCCATCTGCCCCTTGAGGAAGCTCTGCGTCATGCCGTCATAGTCAACGAGGTACCGCGCCGCTTCCCAGATCGCGGGATCGGTGAGCTCATCGGTCTTCTGGTTGAACGACAGGAAATGCACCGCCGCCTGCGGATAGGCCTCGACCTTGACGTTTTCGCCCAGGCCCCCGATCTGGTCGGGCGTCAAATTCTTGGCGATATCGACATCGCCCGAGGTCAGCAGCAGCTGCTGGGTTGCGGCTTCCGCCACATGCCGGATCAGCACCTGGCTCATCGCCGGCGCGCCATTCCAGTAGTTTTCGTTGGCCGTGAGGCGCACCAGCTCCGCCGGGCGATAGTCGGTCAGAACGAACGGGCCCGAGCCGGCCGAATGGGTGTTGAGCCAGGCATTGCCCCAGTCCCCATCCACTTCGTTTTCCATCACCAGCACTTCATCAACGATCGCGCCGGGGCGCGCCGCCAACACGTTGAGCACGAAGGCCGAGGCGAAATCCCCCGTCCACTTGACGGTGACGGTGTTGCCCTCGACCGTGACCATCTCGTCGATGTTTTCCGGCGTCCAGCCCAGCTGGGTCAGGATAAAGGCGGGGGTGAGGTCGAGCGTCACGACGCGCTTGAACGAGAACTTGACGTCCTCGGGCCGCACCGGATTGCCCGACGCAAAAGTCGCGCCCTCGCGCATGGTGAAGGTCAGCGATTTCGCCGCTTCATCCGCCACCCATTCGCTCGCAAGCCCCGGCGCCAGCACCGTAGTGTCAACCGCATCATACTGCACGAGCTTGTCGTAGAGATTGGCGTTGATCTCGCCCGCCGAGAATTCATAGGCCTGCGCGGGGTCGAGCGCGACGATATCGTCGATATTCTGGGCGATCACCAGCGCATTGGCCGGGGTGGCCGCAGTGGCGGCGCCGGCCGCGAGCGGCAAGGCCAGCGCGGATGCCAAAAGGGCAGCGCGGAAGAGCTTCATGGGCGTTTCTCCTTGGGGATGGGTTTTTTGCGGACCGGCTTGTTGGCGCCGGCTTTGGCTTTGGTGATGGCCGGACGCGGCCGGGCCGTGGACCGGAACAGCGCGAGCGTTCCCGTCCATAAGAGGCGCGCTGGTAGCGCAGTGTGATTGCTCCAGGAATGGGGGCGATTGCCGCGGAAATGGAGGCTATCCCCCGCTTCCATCACCATCTCCTCGCCATCGAGCCGCTGGGTGATCGAGCCTTCAAGCACATAAAGGATCTCTTCGCCCTCATGCGCCACCGTTTCGGAGCGATAGCCCGGCGGCACGATCATCAAAAAGCTCGACAGCTGGTTGCCCGGAAAGTCGGCGCCCAGCCGCTCGTAAAGGATCGAGGAGCCATCGAGCGAAAACCGGTTGCGCTCGCCTGCCCGCGTCAGCGCATTCTGCGCGGCGGGCGCTGCCACGAAATAATCCATGGAAACCCCGAGCGCCCGGGCGATCTGCGCGAGGGTCCCCAGCGATGGCGTGGCATGGTCACGCTCGACTTGGCTGAGATAACCCACTGAAAGCTGGGCCGCTTCCCCCAGCGCCACCAGGGTCAGCTGCTGTTGCCGGCGCCGCGCACGGATCAACGCACCCACTTTGGGGTGCCCCGTTTCCCGTGTTGCCAGCGCCTCGGCCAAACCCGTCTCCACCAAAATTTTTTTGATATAAGCAAACAATTCTATATGGTGGAAGCGAAATATGCAGCTTCTGCAACACGGCGGTGAATGGCTTCATCGGCGCTATTGGTTTGTTCTGAAACAGGAATTCTGCGTGGCGCTCGATCAGCAATTGGCCTCTCCCGCCCTCGCTCCAGGCATGCGCAACAAGCGCATCGGCCGCAACCTGCTGACCATTGGCGGCTTCCTGCTGGCGCTTTCCCTCACCTTTCTGGGCCTTCTGGCCATCACCTTCTTTATCGGCCGGGTGATCCCGATCGATCCGGTGCTTTCCGTGGTGGGCGATCGCGCGACCCAGGCCCAATATGACGCCGCTCGCGCCGCCATGGGGCTCGACCAGCCCCTCTGGCAGCAATTCATCGCCTATGTCGGCAATGTGCTGCAGGGCGATCTCGGGCGCTCCATTTCCACCGGCCGGCCCGTGGCCGAAGATCTCAGCCGCTTTTTCCCGGCGACCTTCGAAATGGCGACCTTGGGCATCCTGATCGGTGTCGCGCTGGGCGTGCCGCTCGGCGTCATTGCCGCAGCCCGCCAGGGCAGCTGGCTCGATCAGGCCATCCGCGTCGTGGGGCTCTTGGGCTATTCCGTGCCCGCCTTTTGGCTCGGGCTTGTGGGCCTCGCCCTGTTTTACGCCCGGCTGCGCTGGGTGGGCGGCCCGGGCCGGCTCGACATTTTCTATGATGGCCTTGTCCAGCCCGTCACCGGCATGATCCTGATCGACAGCCTCCTGCGCGGGGAAACCGAGATCTTCTGGAACGCCGTCTCCCACATCATCCTGCCCGCCTCGGTGCTCGGCTTTTTCAGCCTCGCCTATATTGCGCGCATGACGCGCTCCTTCATGCTCGATCAGCTGAGCCAGGAATTCGTCACCACCGCCCGCGTCAAGGGCGTGCCCGAGCGCGTCGTCGTCTGGCGCCACGCCTTCAAGCCCATCCGCGTGCCGCTGATCACCGTCATCGGCCTCTCCTATGCCGGCCTCCTCGAAGGCTCGGTGATGATCGAAACCGTCTTCTCCTGGCCGGGCCTCGGCAACTACCTCACCACCGCCCTCCTCAACGCCGACATGAACGCCGTCCTCGGCGCCACCCTCGTGATCGGCGCCGTCTTCATCGTTATCAACAAAGTCTCCGACGTCCTCTACCGCGTCCTCGACCCGAGGGCCCGCTGATGATGACCCCGCAATCTCCAAGACTCTCGGCTCTTGCCCTTCCCTCCCCCTTGAGGGGCTTGCGAGCGGCCCAAGGGGACAAATCGCTCCGGTGGAGCGATTTGAGCGAACAAGGCCATGAGGCTATGCCGAATGGCTTGACCGAGGGAGGGGGTTCCTCAGTGACCCACTGCACCACCCCCCTCCCCAACCCTCCCCCTCAAGGGGGGAGGGAGGGCCAAAGCCTTCAATCCCCGGCATGTCTGGAGCAAGCACAATGACCACCCGCGCCTGGCTCCTTGCCGATAGCCCCACTTCGCGCCTGCAGGCCAATGCCGGCCGCGCTTATCGCGTACTGACCGCGCTCCTGCGCAATCCGCTATCGGCCCTGGGCGGCATCATCATCCTGACCCTGATCCTCACCGCCATCTTCGCGCCCTGGATCGCCCCTTATTCCCCCACCGGGCAGAACCTCTCGGCGCGCCTGCTCCCCCCATCCAGCCAATACTGGATGGGCACCGACGAGCTCGGGCGCGATATCTTTTCGCGCGTGGTCTGGGGCTCGCAGATCACCCTCACCATTGTCGGGCTCGTCGCGCTGATTTCGGCGCCGCTGGGCCTCTTGGTCGGCGCCATTGCCGGCTATTTCGGTGGCTGGGTCGATCGCATCCTCATGGGCTTTACCGATATCTTCCTGTCCCTGCCCAAGCTGATCCTGGCACTGGCCTTCGTTGCGGCCCTCGGCCCCGGCATCAACAATGCCATCATCGCCATCGCCATCACCTCCTGGCCCGCCTATGCCCGCATCGCCCGTGCCGAAACCCTGACCGTGCGGAACGCCGAATATATCTCGGCCGTGCAGCTGGCCGGCGGCGGGCCGATCCGCATCATCGTCCAGCACATCCTGCCGCTCTGCACCTCCTCCATGATCATCCGCGTCACTCTCGACATGGCCGGCGTGATCCTGACCGCCGCCGGCCTTGGCTTTATCGGCCTCGGCGCTCAGCCGCCTTTGCCCGAATGGGGCGCCATGATCTCGCGCGGCCGCACCTTCATCGTCGATCAATGGTGGGTCGCCACCATGCCCGGCTTTGCCATCATCATCGTCTCCCTCGGCTTCTGCTTCCTCGGCGACGGCCTCCGCGACGTCCTCGATCCAAAGAGCGAGGGCAAGAACTGATGACCCCTTTTGTTTCTGACGCGGAGTTTTCGGCTCCGTCCCTTCCCTCCCCCTTGAGGGGAGGGATCGAGGGAGGGGGTCCATCAGTGGCCAACTGCACCACCCCCCTCCCCAACCCTCCCCCTCAAGGGGGGAGGGAGGCCCAACTTATCGGCCGTAGCAAAGCCCTAGACCGAGCAGCATTTGCCGCCGCCAACTGGAATGCCTCGGCTCCATTGCCTCCCTCCCCCTTGAGGGGAGGGATCGATGGAGGGGGTCCATCAGCGCCCCACCGCACCACCCCCACTCCAGCTCCGCTAGGCCTCTGGCCAAGCTTTGCTCCCCTCCCCACAACGGGGAGGGTGGCTGCGACTTCACTGGCACATCCCCTCCTCCGCACATCCCTCACCTCCCCCCTTGTGGGGGAGGCCAGGAGGGGGGTGTCCCTCCACACGCCCGGCGGTCTCGGAGGCCCACAATGACCAAGCCCCTGCTCGAAGTCGAAAACCTGCGCGTGTCCTTCCCCACCAATTCGGGCCGGGTCGAAGTCGTTAAAGGCCTCTCCTTCACCCTCGGGCGCGAGCGCCTCGGCATTGTGGGCGAAAGCGGCTCGGGCAAGTCCATGACCGGCCGCTCGATCCTCAAACTCATCCGCAAGCCGGGCGAAGTCACCGCCGACAAGCTGCATTTTGCCGGCATCGACATCACAGCGCAAAGCGAGCGGCAGATGCGCGACCTCCGCGGCGCCCGCATTTCCATGGTGATGCAGGATCCCAAATTCTCGCTCAACCCGGTGATGACCATCGGCGACCAGATCGCCGAAGCCCTCGTCACCCACCAGAAACTGCCGCGCAGCGCCGTCCAGGCCCGCATCATCGAGATGCTGCATGCCGTGCGCATCAACGAGCCCGAACGGGTGGTCAAACTCTATCCCCATGAAGTGTCGGGTGGCATGGGTCAGCGCATTATGATCGCCATGATGCTGATCCCCGAACCCGAACTGTTGATTGCCGACGAGCCCACCTCCGCCCTCGACGTATCCGTGCAAGCCCAGGTGCTCGACATCATCGATAATCTCGTGCGCGACAAGGGCATGGGGCTCATCCTGATCAGCCACGACCTGGCGCTCGTCAGTCGCTACTGCGACCGCATCCTCGTCATGAATGCCGGGCGCGTCGTCGAGGAATGCGCCGCCGGGCAACTCGAAAACGCCACCCACCCCTATACCCGTGGCCTGCTTGCAGCCATGCCGACAATCGATGAGAACCGCGACGAACTCCCGGTGCTCGACCGCACGCAATGGGCCGGCACATGAACGCCATCGACCTGCAAAACCTCGATATTTCCTATGGCGACACCAAGGTCGTCCATGCCGTCAATCTCGCCATCGCGGAGGGCGAAAGCTTTGCCCTCGTGGGTGAATCGGGCTCGGGCAAGTCAACCATCCTGCGCGCCATTGCCGGGCTCGCCCCCGATTGGACCGGCGCCATTTCCGTCATGGGCAAGCCGCGCAGCCATGGCGTCGATCGCGCCGTCTCGAGCCAGGTCCAGATGGTGTTCCAGGACCCCTATGGCTCGCTCCATCCGCGCAAGACCATCGATGCGGCCCTGAGCGAACCCCTCGCCATCCACGGCCTCGGCAATCGCGGCGAGCGGGTGGAAGCGGTGCTGCGCGATGTCGGGCTCGACCAGCGCTTCCGCTTCCGCTTTCCCCACCAGCTTTCGGGCGGCCAGCGCCAGCGCGTCGCCATTGCCCGCGCCCTGATGCTCAAGCCCAAGGTCATGCTGCTTGATGAGCCGACCTCGGCGCTCGACGTGTCGGTGCAGGCCGAGATCCTCAACCTTTTGAAGCGCCTGCGCCGCGAACAGGGGCTGACCTATCTCCTCGTCACCCACAACCTGCCCGTGGTGAGTTTCCTTTGCGATCGCCTCGCCGTCATGCAGCGCGGCCGCATCGTGGAAATCGCTGACGTCGCCAACCTCAAGGCCCGCCACCTCAGCGAGCCCTATTCGCGCGAACTTTTGGCGGCAACCGAAGGCTAGCCGCCGCGCCTCTTCCAAGACCCCAAGGACTAAACCATGACTGACCACACCCAGGCCCTGCTCGCCTTTGACGCCGCCATTGCCAAGGCGACTACCGCCGAAGCGGCCTTCACCGCCCTGCAGGACCTCGCCCGCGCCACCGTGGGCGCCAAGCTCTTCACCATCATGCTGGTGGATATGGAAGCCGAACTGTCGCGCCGCGCCTTTACCAGCGATCCCGTCAGCTACCCCACCTCGGCCACCAAGCCCCTCAACTACGGCCCCTGGTTCGACATCGTTCATGGCAAGCGCGAATATTTCGTGGCCAACACCATCGAGGACATCGCCAAGGTCCTGTTCGACCATGAGCTGATCAACCAGCTGGGCTGCCAGTCCGTCGTCAACGTCCCGATCATCATCAAGGACGAACTGGTCGGCTGCATGAACCTGCTCGACGTCGCGGGCCACTACACCCCCGAGCGCCTCCAGACCATCCGCGAAGTGCTCTCCATCCCCGCCAAAACAGCCGTGCTCGCGGCGCGCAGCTAAGACCCTCTGCCCGGCCACGCTGCCCCTCCCCTCGATGGAGGGCAGCGTGGTCGGACCGAACGAAGCCGGCATCGCCCCTCCGACTCAACGTCCCGGGGGGCTTGAGGTAAACCCGGCCAATGCTGGACTGGGTGCCCTATCAAAGGTCCCCTGGCAGTTACTTCCAAACGCAACAGGCTTGTTGCAGCACCACCTCCCATTCCCCTAAGCGCCGCCCTCTGCCGCCGCACATCATTCGCGTTGCTTAGGGATTCACCCTCAGTCGGTCGGGACGTCCTCAGCCGGAGTCCAGAGGCAATAAAGTCTTTGACTTGTTTTCCGTTGACGGCTTACCGTTAACAGACCTGAGGGGGAGATCGGGATAATGGCCAACGCGCCAGCCTTCGTTATCAATCGTGATGCGCTTGGATCGCAGGTCGCTGCCGCGCTCCGCGAAGCCATTGCGGCTGGGCAATATGCCCGTGGCGAGCGGTTGATCGAGGCCGAGCTGGCCGAAGCTTACGGCGTTAGCCGGGGTCCCATTCGCGATGCCTTTCGCATTCTTCAACTCGAAGGCTTGGTTGAAAGCCAGCAGCGCGGTGTGACCGTGATCGGCATCGATCAGGATGCAATCAGCGAACTCTATTCCCTTCGAGGAGCCCTCGAAGGGCTTGCCGTGCGCCTGGCTGTTCGTCGTGGCCCGCAGGAGGGATTTAGCGAATTGCGCAGATATGTGGACGGTATGCAGGCCGCTGCGGACGTCAATGATGCGGCGGCCTTCGCGCAAGCCGATATTGCCTTTCACAACGCCATCTGCCTGCTATCGGGACACAAGCGCCTAACGGATGTCTGGCAGCAATACGAGGCAGTCATGATGACGCTTCTGCGCCTCACGATATCCCTCGACCAAAATCTTCACGCCAGCACGGACAAGCACCGCAAGCTGCTCAATCTTATTGAAGCCGGTGATCCAGACCCGGCAGAAGCCGAACTCGCCATTCATCTCGACGGCTCACGCGAGCGGATGGTCAAGGTATGGGAGCGCGCCCTGCAAAGGCATCGGGGCACCCCAGCGTAAGCGAGAACCCGTCAGGGCAACAAATCCAAAAATTCATCTAGGGAGAGAACCATGAATACCCGTCGTTTGATCATCAAGGCCCTTGCAGCCACCGCGCTTACGGGCGTCGCCTTTTCGGCTCCGGCCTGGGCGCAGGACAGCTTTCCGTCCAAAGACATCACGTTTGTCGTTCAGGCTGCCGCCGGCGGCGCCTCTGACCGGACCTCGCGCGCTATCGCCGCGGAGCTTGAGAAGGACCTTGGCGTTAGCGTCATCGTCGAGAACCGCCCCGGCGCGACCGGCACAGTGGCCTTCGCCCATGTGGCCGAGCAGCCGGCTGACGGATACACGATTGGCTTCGGTCCGGTGGAATTCGCCATCGCCGAGCACCTCGGCTATGACTTCGACCGCGCCGACTACACCTACCTTGCTCAGGTCATGAACAGCCCGGTAGTTCTCGCGGTGCCCGCTAACAGCCCTTACAACACGCTGAGCGAGTTCATCGAAGCGGCCAAGACCACGGAAATGTCGGTATCCAACTCCGGCGCCGCGTCCTCCTTCGCTGCGACGACCTTCACATTGGCCAAGCTGACCGAAGCCAAGCTGGTAGGCGTACCCTTTGACGGCGGCGCACCAGCCGTGGCCGCCGCTCTAGGCGGCCATGTCAACGCCGTAACCGCCGGTGCCGGCGAAACCGCAAGCGCCTTTGCCGATGGCTCGCTCAAGGTCCTCGCGATCTTTGCCGAGGAAGCGCATCCCGCCTTTCCAGGAGTGCCCACCGCCAAGGAGCAGGGTTACGACCTTACGTTCGGCGCTTGGGGCGGCGTATATGGACCAGCGGGAATTCCGGACGACGTGAAGGCAATCCTCGAGGAATCCATCAAGAAAGCGGCCTCCTCGCAGACTTTCCTTGATGCGATCACGCCTGCCGGCATCCTGCCTGTTTACAAGACTGGTGAGGAGTGGAAGGCGTTCGTTGACGCCGAAGCTGCTCGCTATGCCGAAGTTCTGGCGCCCTGATCGTGGCCGAGCTTGAACAGCTCGCAACTTCGTCCGGCGGCACCCCGCCGCTGGACGAAACAATTGCCGAGCCAGATTACTCTGCCGCTCCTTCCCGGCGCCTTGAGATCGCCATCGCCGTAACGGCGCTGATGTTGTCGCTGCTGGCGCTGTGGCTATCGCGCAATATAATCCTGCGAATGGGCGGCGGCGGGGTCGACCCCAAATGGTGGCCGACACTGTTGTCCGTGCTCGCCGCCGGTCTTGCAGCGATCCTGGTCGGCATGTCCTTTTTGGCTCCCCCGATGAGCCGGGGCGAGGTTGAAGCGACCGAAAAAGACGGCTGGATCCGGATGCTGGTCGCTCTGACCCTGAGCGCCATCTACGTCTTTGCCTGGTCAACCATCGGCTATGTCATTCCGACCCTCGTGTTCACCGCCGCCCTGCTGTTCCTGTTCGGGCTGCGCAGCTGGAAGGGGCTGGTGATCTTTTCCCTGGCAACAACCGCGTTCATTTACGGCCTGTTCCATTATCTGCTGAAAGTTCCCCTATGAGCGCCCTTCTTGACGGCGTGCTTGCCGTCTTTGAGCCAAGCGTCATGCTGTGCCTGAGCATCGGCGTGGTGGTTGGCATGCTGGTGGGTATGTTCCCCGGCATCACGGCCACGATGGCCGTGGCCTTGGCCAGCGGTTTCACCATGACGCTGGAGCCCGTGCAGGGACTGGCCGTCCTGCTCACTATCTATGTGGCGGCCAATTTCGGCGATCGCATCCCCTCCATCCTCATCAACACGCCCGGCACGCCCGCCTCCATCGCGACCACCTTCGATGGCTATCCCATGGCCAAGAACGGTCAGGCCGGTTTGGCGCTGATCGTTTCAGCGCTGGTTTCCGCCGTCGGCATTGTGGCCAGCATGGTGCTCTTCGCCGGCGCTGCAGTGCCGCTGGCCCAGCTGGCACTCCGGTTCGGCCCGAGCGAGATGTTCGCCGTCGTGGTGCTGGCCATGACCATCATGATCTCGATCTCGTCCAAGTCGATCACCAAGGGCTTGCTCGCGGGCATTATCGGCCTGTTTATCGCCACGATCGGGCGCGACCCGATCACTGGCGACGCCCGCTTCACCTTCGGTATCCGCGAGCTCAATGGTGGGCTCGATTTCATTGCGGTCATCATCGGCCTGTTCGGTATTGCCGAACTGCTCGATCAGTTGCTTACCCATCGCAATCATGAAGTAAAGCCGATCTCGGCGCTGGGCCGATGGTGGCCAACCAAAGCCGAATACAAGCGCATCGCCAAGCCTACCGCCATATCGGGTCTGGTTGGCCTCGTGGTCGGCATCATTCCGGGAGCAGGCGGTGATATTGCCGGCTTGCTCGGCTGGGATCGGGCCAAGGCTGCCTCCAGCACCAAGGCAACCTTCGGCAAGGGGAATATCGAGGGCGTTGCGGCTGCCGATACCGCCTCCAGCGCGACGCTGGGCGGCTCGCTCACCACCACGATGGCCCTCGGCATTCCGGGCGACTCGGTCATGGCAGTGATGATCGGCTCGATGATCGTCTGGGGCATCCAGCCGGGTCCCAGCCTTTTCGTCAATGAACCGGCCCTGGTCGCAACCATCACGGCCATCATGGTTCTCGCCACCTTCATCACGCTCGCCATCAATCTGGTGCGCATGCCCATGATGGTGAAGCTGCTCGACATGCCCAAACCCTATATCTGGGCGACGGTCTTGGTCTTTTGCATCGTCGGCACCTACGCTACGACCAATAACCTGTTCACCGTCTGGGTGATGCTGTTCTTCGGTGTAGTCGGGCTGATCCTCAAGCGCTGTGGTATTCCCGCGGGCCCCATTGTGCTCGGCCTTATCCTCGGCCCCCTTGCAGAATCCAATCTGCGGCGCTCGCTGCTGATCGACGGCCCGACGGGCCTCATCGACAAGCCTATTTCGGCCACGCTGATCGGTCTCGCCATCATTGCCGTTATCGCCGCTCTCGGCTCCCCACTCCTGGCCCGCCGCAAGGCCAAGCGGGCCAAAGCCAATCCGTCCTGATTTTACCTGAAAGTATTTCCATGCCCAAAAAGCCCATTATCCTGACGGCGCTCCCTGTCGCTTTTGCCGACGACGGCTCGGTATCGCCTGAAGGCAACACCGCCATCATGCGTAAATGCGCAGCCTCTGGCGTGGACGGCGCCTTTGTACTTGGCACCACTGGAGAGTTTCCCTCGCTCAGCGAAGACGAGCGCCAGGCGCTCACCCGCCTCAGCCTCGACATTCTGGGCGACAAGCAGGTGGTGGTCCATGTCGGTGCCGCCAGTCTTTACCAGGTCGAGCGGCTGATCCAGCAAGCGCGCGCCGAAGGCGCAAAGTATGTCGCCGCCATCACACCCTATTTCCTGCCGTCTACAGAGGAAGCCCTGCGCCAATTCTATGCGCATATCTCGGACATCTCGGACGGCCTCGGCGTCTTTGTCTACATCTTCAAGGCCCGCACTGGCATCACCGTGTCACCCCAGCTCATGGCCGAGCTTGCGAAGCTTCCCAACATCATCGGTGTCAAGATCAGCGGCGAATCCCTCGAAACGGTCGGCACCTATCGGCAGCTCTTGCCACCCGAGTTTCTGGTGCTGACCGGGTCGGATCGCGAGATCGGCAATCTCGACCAAGTCGGGGCCGATGGCGTGATCTCGGGCATTGCCTCGGTCTATCCCGAACCTTTCGTCGCCATGGCGGGCGCGGTTGCCCGCGGCGAAACGGACCGGGCGGAATTGCAGGCCGATGTTGAGGCAGCTGTGGATGGTTTGCTCGGCGACATCGAACGGCTCAAGACTGGCTTGCGCCTGCAAGGCATTCCGGCCGGCCGGGCGCGCATGGCTGTCGGCCTGCCCGATGCCGAGGCCCTCGCCACCATCGAGGCCCTCCACACCAGGTTCGGGACACCCGCACAATGAGCCTCAAGCAACGCTTCACCAGCGGCGAGATGAGCTATGGGGCCTGGACGGGATTTGCCGACCCGCAGGTCGCGCAGATCATGGGGCGCGCCGGGTTCGACTTCATTTGTGTCGATCTGCAGCACAGCTTTGTCACCATGGCCCAGCTCAGCCCTTTGCTCGATGCCTTGCACAAGGCTGACTCGCCCGCTGTAGTGCGCGTGCCATGGAACACGCCGGACCTCATCATGCGCTCGCTTGATCTGGGGGCCGAGGCAATCATTGTGCCCTTGGTCAACAATGCCGAGGAGGCTCGTTCAGCCGCGAACGCCTGCCGCTATGCCCCCGCAGGCAACCGCAGCTGGGGACCGATCTGGCGCAATGTGCGCGCGAGCATACCCCAGGCACCCGAAGGCGATGCCGCCGCCACTTGCCTCGTTATGATCGAGACGGCCGAGGGCCTCGCCAATGTCGATGCGATCCTCGCGGTCGACGGGGTCGACGGCATCTATATCGGCCCCAACGACCTCTCGCTCAGCATCGGTCTCGAGCGCAAAGGCTATCTCGAGTCGGACAAATTGCGCGAAACTATCCTGCATGTGATTGCCCGCGGCCGCGCCGCCGGCAAGATCGTCGGGATCGACTGCGGCGGCCCGGAACAGGCGCATTACTGGCGTGACCAGGGCGTGAGCTTTGTTATTTCGGCCAACGATTCGGACCTCATCGCCCAGGCTGCCAGTGCTATGGCCAAGTCGAACCGGGCCTAACCGTGCCGGTGGACGACCATCGCCGAACCGAGCACCGACCCTCGGGCCCGTGCACCACCTGCGCCTGTGCTTCCGCCGGACCGTATTGAGTAGCCGCCAATGTCCCAGGTTCCCCACATTGTTTTCGCCGGCGCGGCAACCATGGACATGATCTTTGCTGTCGACGCCCTGCCCACCGCGCCGGGCAAGGTGCTGCCCAAGGCGATGATCCAGGCGGCACACGGCATGGCAACGAGCGCCGCGATTGCTGCGACTCGCCTTGGGGCAAGAACTTCGCTCATTACCCGGATCGGCGATGACAGCATGGGCGACCAGTTCGTTGCCCAAGTCACAGCAGAGGGCGTCGATTGTGAACACATCCGGCGCTTTGAGGGCGTTCCCACGCCCCTCAGCGCGGTCATTGTCGACCGCAGCGGCGAGCGATTGATCCTGCCCTACTATGACAAGGGTCTCAGGGTTGATCCGGATTGGATCCCCGAGACTCTCATTCAGTCGGCAGATGCCGTCCAGGTCGACATCCGCTGGCCAGAAGCCGCCACGAAAGTGCTTTCCCTTGCGCGGGGAGCCGGCAAGATCGCCGTGCTGGACGCCGATACCGGGCCGCCCGAGGTGATCCTTGCTCTGGCTGCCTTGGCGAGCCACACGGTTTTCTCGGCTCCAGCGGCAATGCTGGTTTCTGGCACCGACTCCGTTGCAGCGGCCACACGCGAGTTGACCGGCCGCTTTGCCGGCTTTGTCGGAGTTACGGACGGTGCCCAAGGTTGCTTTTGGCTGGAGAACGGCAGCCTGCACAACCTGCTGCCCCCTGCGGTGGATGTTGTCGATACGCTGGCGGCGGGCGACGTTTTTCACGGCGCCTTTACGCTGGCCCTCGCCGAAAGCCGCAGCATTCCAGAGGCTGTTGCCTTCGCCAATGCCGCCGCGGCGCTTAAATGCACAGTCTTCGGCGGCCGCCTCGGCTCGCCGAACCGCGCATCCGTACTGCGCTGCCTCGCGCAAGGGTTATGATGAGGCAGCGAAACGTAGAACCGCACATCGTGATAAACCTCAAACCTGTGCCATGCCGCCGTCGACTGGCAGCTCGGCTCCCGTGACGAAACTCGCCTCAGCGCTGGCGAGGAAGAGAGCGGCGGCGGCGACCTCGTCCGCACGTCCCATGCGTCCCAGCGGGATCATGCCCGTCAGGATCGCCCGCATCTCGTCGGAGGCGGACGCAAACATCGCCGTGTCGGTGGGACCGGGACTGACGACGTTCACGCGGATGCCTCGCGGTGCGAGCTCGTTGGCCCAGGTTCGGGCGAACGAGCGGACCGCGGCCTTCGTCGCTCCGTAAGCCCCGTAGCCTTTGGTGCCAATGTCGCCGGCGATGGAGCCCACCAGAACGATTGAGCCCCCAGCGCCCATGTGACCTGCAGCGCCCTTGGCGGCGAAGACAAGTGAGCGGACATTGAGCCCGAAGGTGCGGTCGAAGTGTTCCTCGGTGAAGCCGTCGAGGGTGGCGAACTCCGAAAGGCCCGCGTTGAACACAAGGATGTCGATACGCCCGGCGTCCCCGTAGATCCGGGCGATCGCCGCTTCGAGATCGGCCGGCTGGGAGGCGTCGGCCGATACGGAGCGAATCGAGCCTGTCCCCACCGACGTGGTGGTCCCTTCAGTTTTGGCGGATCGGCTGGTGGCATAAACGTTCGCCCCCTCCTGCGCGAAGCGATGGGCGATCGCGCCTCCGATACCTCCCGAGCCACCAATGATGAGGACTGTCTTATCTTGGAGTTTGGTCATATCTCATCCATCTGATGTTGATGGACGGAGCAATATAGATCCTATATCTACGGTCAATTACGCACTGCCTTTAGCGTAGATATCGCGGAGTATACCTTTGTCCAAAGCCACGACGGAGATGCGCACCTCCCAACGATACCCCCGTGCGCCTGCTCGGCAGGCGCCCGACGAAGCTCTGATCGACGCGCGCACGACGCGGCCGATCCTGGAGCAGATCGCCAACAAGTGGTCGGTGCTGATCCTGACAGTCCTATGCACGCGACCGTCGCGCTTCAACGAGATCATGCGACGTCTCGAGGGCATCACCCACAAGGCGCTGGCGGATGCGCTGAAGCGATTGGAGCGAAACGGCCTCGTCAAGCGCACAGTTCTGCCAACGACGCCCGTCGGCGTCGAATACACGATCACCCCGCTTGGTCGTTCACTGCGGGAGCCGTTCCAGGCGCTTTACGCATGGGCGCTCGAGCGTGGTCCCGAGCTCGAGCAGGCCCAGGCCGACTTCGACCAACGAAACGAATAGATCGGTTCCAAACGGGAAGTAAGGCTCACGTCGGTGCAGCGTTGGGGCCGAGACGCCCGCCGGAAAGAATTCCACTGATAATGCGAAAGTGGAAATCACGCAATCTGGACGCAATGCTCGAGCGAGATGATGGGGATGTTCAAAACAGAAAGGAACATCCTATGCACAACAAGTTCATCACTGCCGCTGCAGCAATCTTCCTGGCCACGGCTTCCGCGAATGCAGCAGAATCCCTTCTCTCCGACCGCGAGGTTCATGGAAGGACTGTCCTTGATCTTACTTCGACATTGCACAGCCGTGGGATCGATGCCGAGCACGTCGAAGCCTGGGGCGACTCCATTCGTGTCGACGCGATCAAGGACAATGGCGAGCGCTACGTCGTCATGCTCGAGAAGGACACCCTTCGCCCGGTCAGCAACTCGCCCAAGCGCTCAGCCGTAGAACATACGAGCCCGGTCGCCGGTTTCAAATGGTCCCCACTACCGGCCGCGACCGCTGAATCCTTGGTCGGCCAGGAACAAGAGAATTAATGGGTTCCAGCGCTCAAGTGCCCTGCCCTGCTGCAGCCCACCTGAGCGCCTTCCCACCTCTTGGCAATCGCGTCCCGTGGAAAGGCTCAGGAACGATGTCCCCCGCGATCAGGGGTGCCACTGGCAAGCTGACTGTCCGAATAAAGAGCGTTGATGCAGCAGCCGCCCCATCGGGCGCCAGGAGGTGCCGACAAACGGCATCCCCCCCGGTCCAGGACTAGCTTGTCCAGTGCAGCGCGATAAGGCGTGATGCCTCCGCCACACTTCTTTCAACTGGGGAGTCGTCTCCGGTGATCTGCTGTTCGACACACGATTACAGTGATCCGCAGCTGTCAGATGCCTCCACATTACGGCCCCATATGGAGCGAACATGAACGATAACTACGACTTCGCCAGTCCGAACACTGGCGGCTGGACCGCCGCTGCGGCGGGATCGGTACTCCAGTCCGTCTTGCAAGATGCTGGAGTGGGAGTCTGGGCGCTCGATGTCGCCACCGAAACTCTCATTGCCTCAGAACAATGCAAGCTCATGTTCGGGCACCGGCCGGAAAGCCCGTTCAGTTATGACGACATGCTCTATGCGCTTGATGGTCAACATCGCAGAACCTGGCGCGAAGCCCTCGACAAGGCCATCGAGACCGGCGAGGAATTGGTTGTAGAGGTAAAACTGCAAACCCCTTTGCACCAGGTTCGCTGGATCGAGCTCAGGGGAAAGGTCAGTGGCGCCTTGATCAAGACCGCGCCCATCATCACCGGGGTTTTGCTCGATATCACCACCCGTCGCGAAGCCGACGAGCATCGAAAGCTGCTATCAAACGAAGCCAGACACCGGGCTAAAAACTTTTTCGCGCTTGCACAAGCAGTTGTCGCTCAGTCGATAAGGACAGCCGTTTCCCTGCAGGATGCCCAGGCTCGCTCCATGGGTAGACTGCAAGCCTTGGCCAGCGCTCAGGATCTTATTCCCGACCTCGGTTGGGGTTGCGCGGATCTGGCTGACGTCGTCGAGAAAAGCGTCTTGCCGTTCCAGGCGGACAACATCCATACGGCCGGCCCGCACGTTCTACTCGGCCCCAAAGTTGTTTCAACTCTGTCGCTGGCCCTCCATGAGCTTGCGACCAATTCCACCAAATACGGCGCTCTTTCGGCCTCGGGCGGATCGGTCGAGGTGTTCTGGACTATTGAACAGCAGGAGACTCTGATGCTGCGCTTCCGCTGGATCGAAGCCGGTGGCCCGGAGGTGGTCTTTCCGGTCCGAAGTGGATTTGGCTCACGTATACTCGGAGAGCTTGTCCAGCTAGAGTTACGAGCGACAACGAGGATCGACTTCCGTCCAAGCGGCGTGATCTACGAGATCGTGGCGCCAGTCGCGAGCTTGTGCATGGAGCCAGGGTCCGGGCAGTTGCCGCGAACCGGCGGTTAGGGCCGCTTTGAAGGCGGGCTTGCGTGATCCAGATGCCGGTCCGATCACTTTGCAGGAACCTTACAAAGACAGCGCTCTACCCGCAGAATCCGCAACATTACGGCAATGTCCGCGTCGCAAGCCATACAGGAACACAGGAGGCGGGCCGTGCGGATTTTGCTGGTTGAGGACGAACCCGATATGGCGGCCAATATCGCTCAGGCTCTTGGCCGCCAGGACATGA
Source organism: Devosia sp. 1566 (assembly GCF_004005995.1). Lineage (NCBI taxonomy): Bacteria > Pseudomonadati > Pseudomonadota > Alphaproteobacteria > Hyphomicrobiales > Devosiaceae > Devosia > Devosia sp. 1566. The sequence continues at coordinate 771,545 of NZ_CP034767.1, read as the reverse complement.
TCATCGATCACGCGCCCACGATCGAGCTCGCAACTGAAGCCATTCTGGCAGGGGTTCACGACGCGGTCCTGCTCGACCGGCGCCTTCCGGACGGAGAAGGTCTCGACCTGCTGCCGGTGATCCGGAAACATCTGAAAGGCGTTCCCGTGATCGTGCTTTCGGCTTTGAAAACGAGCCCGGACCGCGTTGCCGGTCTGGAACTGGGCGCTGACGACTATCTCAGCAAGCCCTTCACCTTCGACGAGATGCTCGCACGGCTTAGGGCGGTGTTGCGGCGCAGCGCTGTTCTGTCGCCCGATGTCATTCGGGTGGGAAACGTCACATTTGACACCCAGTCGCGCCAGGCGGCAGTGAACGACGTTCTCCTGCCCTTGCCCAGGCGGGAGATGTTGATCCTTGAAACACTGATCCGTCGGGCTGGCCGGGCCGTGACCCGGGAAGGGCTGGAGGATGCAGTGTTCAACTTCGACGATGAGATTGCGTCAAATACGCTGGACGCCCACATTTCTCGGCTGCGTAAGCGTCTGACCCAGACGGGGGCTTCTGTTGAGATCCGAACCCTGCGGGGTGTCGGCCACCTTCTGAAAGCGCTTTGACGGTGGCTGCAGGACGCTCTCTGCGCAGGACGCTGACCACCAGGCTGCTGCTCTGGCAACTGGCGGCTCTGCTTACCATAGCTTTGAGCAGCGTGTTCTTTTTCTACTATATCGAGGACTATACCGGAGCCAAGTTCGACCTCGACATCTCCGAGATCCTCGCGGATAGCCTGGTGGCCGAGGGCGGGGCGCTCCGGATCGAGGATACCCAAGACCTTGCGGAAGTGCGCCGGTCATCGCCCAGGCTCTGGTACGTTGTTGTGGACGAGTTCGGGCGGCGGGTCGTCGGGGGCGAGGTTCCGCCACAAATGAACTCGCTGCTGGATGGGCTCGCTGACATCGAAAGCCTGGAGGTGCTCGGTTCAACCAGCGACTTCGATGGAGCCATGCTGTTTGAGGAGGATTCCCGGGTTGGGGACGTCAAGGTCATGTTCGGCGGCGGAGCGAGGCCGAGCTGGATCGCGGGCATGCTGTCCTTTGCCGGACGCGAAGTCGGCCCCCTGTTCGTGCTTCTCGTTGCGGTGCTCGGTGGTTTGACGATGCTCGTGGTTCCGCAGGTCGTGCGCGCCAGTTTATCGAGTCTGCGGGCCGTCGAACGCGTGGCTTCCCGGATCGACATCGAACAACGTGGCGTGCGGCTGCCGAGCGATGAGGTGCCCTCGGAGGTCGCGGCGCTCGTTAATGCGATCAATGCCGCTCTGAGCCGCCTGGACGATGGCTATGCCGAAAAGCAGCGTTTCCTCTCCGATGCCGCCCATGAGTTGAGGACGCCGATCGCCATCCTGTTGAACCGACTGGAGCTGTCCCGCAAAGGGGAATTCGACCATCGCGTCCTCATGGACGTACACCGGCTGGCCAATTTGGCCGAACAGCTCCTGGATCTGCAAAGGATCGAGCATCAGGAGACGGCGCCTCAGCCGGTGGAAATGGTGGCGTTGAGCCGCAATGTCATGGCCAACCTGGCGCCGCTGGCGATTGCGGCGGGGTATGATCCGGTCTTTGACACGGAGGTGGAAAGTTTGGTGGTGCTGGGCGATGCCAGCTCCCTTGAGCGTGGCCTGATCAACCTCGTCCAGAATGCGATTATCCATGCGGGCGGCGAGGGTGAAATCCTGCTGACGGTCCATGCGGACCGGTCGATCGCCATCAGCGACAGTGGGCCGGGTATTCCCGCAGATCGCCGGGATTGGATTTTTGAGCCATTCCATCGCATCAAGCCCATGAACGAAGGGTCCGGTCTTGGCCTGAGCCTGGTCAAGGAGATTATCAGGCGGCACAACGGCAGCATCTCTGTGGGCAGGAGCGATAACGGCGGCGCCAAGTTCCTCGTGCGGTTCAGCAAGGGCAACGAAGCGGCCTCGGCTAGTGGGGCAGCGAGGAAGGTGGGTGGTCCGCGTGAGGGGACCGACCGCTTGGACACCAGTGAGCCCCCGCTCCGATCAACTCGGCGAGAACCGCCGAACTGATCAACCCGTCGCGCCAGCGCCAAGGGCGATCACCACGCAATTGGGCCCGTTCATGGTTTGCGCACAAGCCGATCCTGCGTGACTATCCCGATCTCAAGGTCGAGCTCTTCTCCATTCAACCCATGCGATCGAGATCCTGAAGGCTGCCCGCGCGGTTTGCGGTCGGGGAACAGCTTTGAACGGGTGGATCGCAGACCGATAACTTCTGGGCAAAGCTCCAAAGGCGAAAACCTTTAGCGACAAGCGCTACCGGGATATCGACAAACTTAGTGTCGACGGCTCCTACCCGGAAGCCGGCAGCCACTTTGGACTTTGTCGATCGGTTCTGAACAGCCCTAGAGAATAGCAGCGGCGTACTTGGCCCCCCAGGTTTCCTCCGCTGCAAGCCGCTTTAGGTATAATTTGCGTGCTTGTGGCTTCGTCCGTCTTAATTCCCAAGACCTAGGCTCGCGCCCGACTTCGGACGGGCAGCGCCTCCAGCAGACCGCAAGCTCGCAACGTGCTGTGGAACCCGCGCCCTGCATTCGCCCTCGACCGCGCATGCCGCCGCGCTACAACTCTTTGGGGGATCATGATCATGACGGACACCACCGCGCCGGCCAAAGATGCCCCCCCGTCAGGCTGGCGCGAGCTATGGCGCAAGGAAGACTGGTGGGCCATCTGGATTGGCCTAACGGTGGTCGCAATAGGGTGCCTCTTGTTCTGGAGCGGGGGCAGCTTGCGCTGGCTGGCGGTGGTGCCGCCGCAGTGGAGCAACTTCTCCCAGGTAATCGACGACCTGGCGGCAAACTGGCCGCGCTACGGCGCGCTGTATCTGTTTTGGCTGGTGGCCTTCTCGCTCGCGCTCGCAGCGCTTGGCCAAAGTATTCGCGCCTTCGCACCCGCATTCACCCTGCTCTTCCTGGCGGCCTATGCCATCTCTGTGATCGGCAAGTGGGAGGAAGCGGTGCACTTCAATCTCGAGCCGCCCCTGGTCGCGCTTCTGCTTGGGCTCGTTATTGCCAACACCGTAGGGCTGCCGCGCTGGCTCGATGCCGGCTTCAAGGGCGAGTTCTACGTCAAGACCGGGATCGTGCTGCTCGGTGCCACCGTGCCGCTGTCGCTGATCGCCAAGGCCGGGCCCATTGCGATCCTGCAGGCTTCCCTTGTGTCGCTGACGACCTTCGGCGTGATCTATCTGGTGGCCGTGCGGCTTGGCCTTGACCGGCGCTTTGCCGCGACGCTCGGCGTGGGGGGGGCTGTCTGCGGCGTGTCGGGCGCCATTGCAGTAGCGGGCGCCGTAGGCGGCAAGAAGGAGGATACTGCCGTTACGATCACCATTGTCGTGCTTTGGGCGATCGTGATGATCTTTGTTCTCCCGCTCGTTGCCCGTGCGCTGGGGTTGCCAACCGGGATCGCCGGCGCCTGGATCGGCACCTCCGAATTTGCCGATGCCGCGGGCATTGCCGCGGCCCAGGCCTATGGGGGCTATGCCGGGCGGGTGGATGGTATTGCTGGCACCCCCGAACAGGCGGTACAGGCATTTACCTTGATGAAGGTCGTCGGTCGCGATCCCTGGATCGGCATCTGGGCCGTGGGGCTCGCCATCGTCGCGACCATGCGCTGGGATGCCCGTCCGGGAGGGAGCGCTCCCGATGTCGGCGAAATCTGGCGGCGCTTTCCCAAATTCGTGATCGGCTTCTTTCTGGCCTCGGCTGTGATCACCACGGTGACCACCCAATTCAGCCTTGAGGACTATAACCGCATCGTCATTCCCAACCTGATCGGGCCGATCCGGAATCTGTTCACCTGGACCTTCATCTTCTGCTTCTTCAGCATCGGCCTGACCACCCGCTTTCGCGACCTGGCCGCCGCAGGTCCCAAACCGTTTGGCGCCTTCACCGCCGGGGTGGCCGTCAATGTGGTCCTCGGTTTTATCCTCTCGGTTTATGTCTTTGGTTTTTACTGGGAAGCGCTGGGCCAATGAGCCTTCTTGCCCTCATCCGCAATGGGTTGGACGGCAGCAAGGCCCCGCACGAGACCTGTTTCTCCTGCGCACACTTCTGCAGTGATCCGGGGCGGCTTGAACGTGAATTGCCTGGGCTGACAGCGCTGTCCTCGGCGGCCGCATCGGTCCGGGCACAGGATGGGCTGTGCTTGAAGCACGACCTCCTCATCAACGGCAGGCGCCGATGTGCGTCATTTGCGACACCTGGAGCCTGATGCCGCCCCGATCTGCCCCGTTGTTCCCTTGGCTGGTATTGTCGACAAACCCGACCCGTTCTACGCAGTTGGAGCGGAGGTCGACTGAGTTTCCGGGGGCGGTCTCAACATGCAAAAACAGTATCGGTAGCCCACTGACTGAGACGGCTTCTGCAAAGCGCACCATTGCGGTCGTTGAACCCGTCATTTGCCATCCTAAAATCCTCCGTGCTGGTTCGGCGCCACGGAACGGCTGCCATGGGTCGTTAAGCGCCCGTTCCGCTCAAACTGCCTCCTCAGTATCTCGGATAGGCATAGGCCTGCTATGTTGACTTCGCCAGACACAAGCGCCTCCGCGATTGAACTGGTGCAGCAGCCCACCTATCTGGGGTGGATACGACGGTTTCCTTCGGCTTGGAGGGGATCGGACACTGTTTACTTTAGCCGAGGCATTTCAGGGTGATCCCACTTTCAATTCTCGAACTGGGTCGTGTGCGCGAAGGCTCTGACCGGCGCACGGCACTTGATGAGGCGCGGGCGCTTGGCCAGCACGCCGAAAAGCTGGGATATCGCCGGATCTGGGTTGCCGAGCACCACAACATGGCCGGTGTGACCACAGCGGCCACGTCACTGGTGATCGCCCATATCGCAGCTGGAACCAGCACGATCCGCGTCGGTGCCGGAGGCATCATGCTGCCAAATCACGCTCCCTATGTCATCGCTGAACAGTTCGGAACCCTGGAGACGCTGTTTCCGGGGCGCATTGACCTTGGCCTGGGACGCGCTCCAGGCACCGACCAGTTGACATTGCGCGCCTTGCGGCGCGATCCCGCCAATGCCGAGAATTTCCCGCAGGACGTCCTGGAGTTGCAGGCCTTTCTCGCCCCAGCCGGGCCAAACCAGCGGATTGAAGCCGTTCCTGGCTCAGGCAGCAATGTGCCGCTCTGGATTCTCGGATCGAGCCTTTTCGGTGCGCAATTGGCGGCTGAACTGGGTCTGCCCTATGGTTTCGCTTCGCATTTCGCGCCCCAGGCGCTGGATCAGGCCTTGGCGATCTATCGCGATCGTTTCAAGCCATCCGAACAGGCCGCCGCCCCCTATGCGCTGGTCGGCGTCAATGTGATTGCCGCAGAAACGGATGAGGAAGCGCGTTTCCTTGCCACGTCGCAACAGATGTCGTTCGCAGATATCTTCCGCGGACAGCGTCAGCTCATGCAGCCGCCGATCGATGATATCGACACCTATTGGACACCGATGGAAAAGGCCCAGGCCGGGCAGATGCTGGATTTCAGCGTCATCGGCAGCAGGGAAACCGTCCGTCGCGGCCTGCAGCAGATCATCGAGCGCACGCAAGCCGATGAGCTGATGATCGTGTCCGATATGTACGATCCGCAAAAGCGCTTGCGCAGCCTGGAGCTCACCATGGATGCCGCAACTTAAGGCATACCCGCGAAATCACAGGTTTCTGCTGACCGGCAAAATGGAACGGAGGCCAATGCCGTAAACGGGAGGTGAGAAAATCCTGGCTGGGGCGCTAGGATTCGAACCTAGGAATGCCGGTACCAAAAACCGGTGCCTTACCACTTGGCGACGCCCCAACTGCGGCGGTTCCTACACGCTTTGCCGGCACTGTGCAACACGCTCGGGCGCCACTCAATTTGCTTGATCGAGAGTGCTTGAATGCCTTGCCCGCCGCGGCTATAAAGCCGCCAACGCGAGGGATAACGGCCCAGCCAGGGGCTCGCACCAGCAAACCCCGGACGTTCTGACGGAGTATAGCGCAGCCTGGTAGCGCACCTGCTTCGGGAGCAGGGGGTCGAGTGTTCGAATCACTCTACTCCGACCAACCAAACCGGGCCTCTCAGGAGGTCCGGTTTTTTCTCGCCGTTCCCTGCGAACTTGGCTTCCCTGGCGCCGGTATTACCGTGTTCGCGTTCGGCCGGATGGAGAAGGTGCATGGGCGCAGCAATAGCGATCGGGCTCGCTATTGGAGCCGCAGTCGGCCTGACAGTGCTGGACAATCTGGCGGTCGGCGTTGCCGTCGGCTTAGGCGTTGGCGCAGCTTTAGGAGCGTTGCTCGGGAACAAGTCGTAAGCAGCACGCGCGAAGGATCGACCGTTCCTGTGCCAGCCGCCCCCTTCCCTATCGCCTCGCGGCACCATCCCTGCCGCCCTTACGCCTCGCGAGAATCCTGTTGCTAAGTAGATGCTCGGACCAGTAGGGCTGGGGCGCAGTTCTGCAACATTGAGGGATATCATGAAGAAGTGTTCGGCAGTCATCGCATTGGCGATGCTGTGTGCCAGCGTGGTGACGGCGTCGGCGCTCGACCGCAAGGTCAAGATCAACAACAAGACGTCCTATGTGATCACCGAATTTTACGCCTCCAACACTGGTACCGAAAACTGGGAAGAGGATATTCTGGGCAGCGATGTGCTCGCTTCAGGCTCCAGCGCCATGATCAATATCGATGACGGCAGCGGTTACTGCAAATATGATTTCCTGGCCGTGTTCGATGATGGCGACCAGCTCGTCTCGGCCAACAACAATGTCTGCGAACTCGCCGAATTCGATTTCACCGAATAATCCAGGCAAGGGAAAGCAGCCCGGGGGATCGCGGGCTGCTTTCTTTTTGGTTCGGCCTGTTCAACTTGCCGGCAAGGCAGCGCCCGGGAACCGGCGCCGCAGCCAGGGGCAAGCCCCTGCCCTACCCTCTAATGGGCGTGGTGATGCCCGCGCAAAAAGGCTTCTTCAAACGGCCGGCGGCTGACTTCCATTTCCTTGCCCGCCAGATAAACCGCCTCGGGCTGCAGCAGGGTCGAGCCTTGCCGGCGGGTGCCGACCACATCCTCGAACACATAATTGCTGTCGTACTCGCGCAGCACGGTGATGTCGGCGGGCGCGCCGACCCCCAATTGCCCCAGTTCGGGCCGGCGGATCGCCAGCGCCGAGCGGCTGGTGGACATGCCGATGACTTCAGCCAGGGTCAGCCCGCAATTGAGCAACTTGCTCATGGTATGAAGCATGTCATAGCCCGGTCCTTCCACAGCAATCACATGGACATCCGATGAGATCAGGTCCGGCTTGAAGCCGTCGCGCAGTGCCGTTTCAGCCGTGTCATAGCCAAAGGCCCCCATGCCATGGGCGATGTCGAACAACACGCCGCGCTCGCGGGCGCGCCAAACGGCATCGAGCACCTTGCCATCCTCGCCAATGGCCGAATTGGGATCGGGGCGATAGCAATGGGTCAGGATATCGCCCGGGCGCAGCATATCGACGACGTCGGAATAGCTGGGTGGCGGGGTGCCGATATGGGTCATCAGCGGCAGGTCGACCGCTTCGGCGGCTTCGAGGGCCAGTTCCAGCGCCCCCAGGCCCAGATCGCCGGTGACGATGCCGCCAATGCGCACTTTGACCCCAATGATGCGGTCGCGATTGGCCTCGATCTTTTCCACGCACCGGTGCACCGGCAGCATGGACCGTGCCGTGGCTTCGCCGATCGACACATCCTTGTCGAAGCCGAAAATGCCCGGGAAGGAAATGTTGAGAAAGGCGAGGATGCGATAGGGCGAGTGGTTCATCACATAATCGCGGAACCCGTCATAATTGCCGGCGCCGGCGCTGCCGGCATCCACCAGCGTGGTGCAGGCGGAGCGGCGGGCGATGAAGCCAGGATCGACGCTGAGCGACGTGGCCTTATGATAAACATGGGTGTGGATGTCGATGAGCCCGGGCGCGACGACGCACCCCGCCACATCCCGCACGGCGGCCGTGCCGGCCTCGATGGCCGGCGCCACGGCGGCAACCTTGCCGGCCTTGATGGCAAGATCGAACTGGCCATCGATGCCATTGCGTTCGTCGATGACGCGCCCGCCCTTGAGCACGAGGTCATAACTGGTTCCGGGCAAAGCCATCGGAAAGCTCCTTGAAGTGTGCCGCTCGCGGGGTGGCCCAGGCGAGCGGCGATCGGGTGAACAGTGGTTGGTGGGGGTGGCGCCTTATTTCACCGCGCCCAGCGCCAGGCCGCGCACGAGATAGCGCTGCAGCCAGGCAAAAACGATGGCGATGGGAATGGTGGCGACGAAGGCTGCGGCCATCACATGGTGCCATTCCACCGTGTAGCGGCCCGCCACCAGCGAGAACACCTGGATGGGCAGGGTATAGCTCGCCTGATTGCGCAGCATGGTCAGGGCAATGACGAACTCGTTCCAGGCATTGATGAACGAGAAAATCGCGGTCACCGTTACGGCCGGCAGCGCCAGCGGCAGGAACACCTTGCGCAGCGCCTGCCAGGGGGTGGCCCCTTCCATCCAGGCGGCCTCCTCGAGATCCTTGGGAATGGTCGAAAAATAGCTCTGCAGCATCCACACCGAAAAGGCGATGTTGAAGGTCGCGTAGACGAACACCACGGCATTGAGATTGTCGAGCAGCTTGAGGGCGACCAAGAGGCGGAACAGCCCGATCACCAGCACGATGGGCGAGAGCATCTGGCTGATCAGCAGAAACTGCTGCACAAAGCCCTTGCCGGTGAAGCGGAAGCGGCTGAGCGCATAGGCGGCCGGGATCGAAACGGCAATCGACAGCACGGTCGAGAGCACCGCGACATAGATGGAGTTCCAGAGGGCCGCCCCAAAATTGGTGGCGTTCCACATGGTCACGAAATTGCTCCATTGCGGATTGCTGGGCCACCAGGTGGGGCGCAGCACTTCGCTGGCCGGCTTGATGGCGGTGATGAACATCACCGCAAAGGGAAACAGCACGGCAATGATCAGCGGCGACAGGATCAGCCAGGAGATGATCGAGCGGCGCAGCAGGCGCGAAGTCTTCATTCCCGCTCTCCCTGCATGGCCAGCCGGACATAGATGATGGTGAAGAACAGCAGCAGCGCAAACATCAGCAGCGACAGCGCCGAGGCCTCCCCGAGCTTGCCGAAATTAAAGCCCAACTTGTAGAGGTAGGTGACGAGGATATCGGTCGAATTGGCCGGCCCGCCCTGGGTCGTCGCCCAGATGATGGGGAACGAGTTGAACACGGTGATCGTGTTCATCACCACCGCGATGTTGATGAAGGGCCGCAGCAGGGGCAGCGTGATGGTGCGGAAAATCTGCCAGCCGCTGGCCCCTTCGAGCCGCGCGGCTTCATAAAGATCGTCGGGGATCGCCGACAGGCCGCCAAGAAAGATGGTGGTGGTGAAGGGGATCGAGACGAGAATGCCGATGGCGATCTGCATGGGAAAGGCGGTACCCGCCTGCGCCAGCCACTGGATGTTCTGGTCGATGAGGCCCAGGCCCATCAGCGCGGAATTGAGCATGCCGCTTTCCCCGCTCAGCGCCCAGCGCCAAACAATGGCGGTCATGGTCAGCGACACCGCCCAGGGCAGCATGATGATGACGCGGGCGAGGCCGCGGCCATAAAAATCCTCGTTGAGGATCAGCGCCACGGGAATGGAAACGAGGATGGTGCCGGCGACGATGCCGACGGTCCAGATCACCGTGCGCCAGAGCGAGGCGAGGAACTGCGGATCGGCCAGCACGGCCATGAAGTTGTCGGGGCCGGCAAAACCGCGCAACTGCCCGAAGCGATTGACATTGCTGATCGAGATTTCCCCGATCTGGAACAGCGGCCACAGGATGATGAAGGCGGCCAGCAGGAATGCAGGAGCGATCAGCACATAAGGGTTGGTGAAGATCGACCGGTTCATGCGCTGGCTGGACCTTGTTGTTGGTAGCGAAAAAGACGGGGCGGCCGGTTCGGTCCGCCGCCCCGCACTGCAGATGCTAGTTGTTGGCTTCGATGATGCCGTTGATCTCGGCGGCGGCCTGGTCGAGTTCGGCCTTGATCTCGCCCTCGCCCAGATAGATGCGCTGCAGCGCATTGGAGGTGGCGGCGGCCATTTCTTCCCAGCCGGCGATCACCGGCGCAAACTGGGCGCTGGGCAGCAGGTCGGTGAAGGCCTTCAAGTCAGCGTTGTCAGCAAAGAGCGGCATGGCCGCTTCTTCGGCATTGACCGGCAGGAAGCCTTCGTTCTCGTCGAATTCGGCCCGCTTTTCGGTGGTGAAGAGGAAGTCCATGAACTTCCAGGCCGTGTCCTTGTTCTGGCTGTTCTCGAACATGATGATGGAGTCGGTAACGCCATAGGTGCCGCGGTCGCCATTGGGGCCGGCGGGAATGGCGGCAACGCCATATTGCAGGTCGGGCGCTTCTTCCTTGATCTGGTTGGCAAGGAAAGGCGCCGTGATCATCATGCCGATGCGGCCCTGCTTGAAGAGGTTCTGCACGTCTTCGCGGTTGAGCGAAGTGACGCCCGGCTCGGTCAAGCCGCCATCGATCAGGTCCTTGTAGATCTGCGCGGCAGCATAGGCCGCTTCGGTGTCGAGGCCCGACGTGCCGTCTTCCTCTATGAGAGTGCCGCCCTGCGACCAGAGCGCATAATAGAAGTAGACGTCGGTCTCGATTTCCTTGCCCTGCAGGCCAAAGCCATAGGCATCGCCGCCGAGTGCCTTGATCTTTTCGGCGGCGGCCTTGAGCTCGTCCCAGGTGGCGGGCGGCTCGGCAATGCCGGCTTCCTCGAACAACGACTTGTTATAATACATGGCGCGCGCCGAGGCGGCGATCGGCAAGCCATAGGTCTGGCCTTCCATCACCGAGGGGCTGAGGAAGGTATCGATGAAGCGGGCACGGAAGTCGTCGGTGATGTAGTCGTCGAGCGGGGCGGCAATGCCTTGGCTGACATAATCGATCAGCCAGCGGGTGCCGATAATGGCGAGATCGGCATTGGCGCCACCGGAAATATCGGTAGTCAGCTTTTGCTGCAGCACATCCCACGGCACCACTTCGATCTGGATGTCGGTGCCGGGATTGGCGGCTTCGAATTCGCTGGCGGCCTTTTCGAAATAGGGGCCGGTCTTGGAGCTGTACTCGGCGACGGTCACCCGGACCGTCTGGGCATACGAGGCGCTTGCGAGCGCGATGGCAGCGACGCCGGTCGCAGTCGCGACTTTCAACCAGTGCAACGACATGAACATTCCCTTCCCATTGTGGCAGGCCTGGAAGGTTTGCCTCAGCGGACCTCCCCTTTCGCCTCGTGATAGATTTTTTCATATTCGAGGAAGTTTCAAGTGAATTGTGACGGCAATGTTGCTTTATTACATTGCCGGGGTAACCTGACGGGACAAACCCAAGGTGAAGGGAGAGGTGAGATGGCTGAACTCAGCTTGCAGAACATTGAAAAGCGCTACGGCCCGACCCGGGTTCTGCATGGGGTCTCGCTCGACATCAATGATGGCGAGTTCATCGTGCTCGTCGGCCCCTCGGGCTGTGGAAAATCCACCTTGCTGCGCATGATCGCGGGCCTCGAGGAGATCAGCGGCGGCGACCTCTTCATCGCCGGCGCGCGCACCAATGACGTGCCGCCGCAACAGCGCGACATCTCCATGGTGTTCCAGTCCTATGCCCTCTTCCCCCATATGAATGTGCGCGACAACATCACCTTTGGCCCGCGCATGCGCCGCGAACAATCCGAGGCCACCCAGCAGGCGCTGGGCCGTGCCGCCTCGATCCTCAATCTCGGTGATTATCTCGATCGCACCCCTGGCCAGCTTTCGGGCGGGCAGCGCCAGCGCGTTGCCATGGGCCGCTCCATCGTGCGCGACCCCAAGGTGTTCCTGTTCGACGAGCCGCTCTCCAACCTCGACGCCAAGCTGCGCGTGCAGATGCGCACCGAGATCAAGGCGCTGCACCAAAAGCTCGGCACCACCATGGTTTACGTCACCCACGACCAGATCGAGGCCATGACCATGGCCGACCGGATCGTCGTCATGAATGGCGGGCGCATCGAGCAGATCGGCGCGCCGCTCGAGCTCTATGACCGCCCCGTCAACCGATTTGTCGCCAGCTTCATCGGCTCGCCCGCGATGAGCTTTATTTCCGGCACCTATCGGCGCAACTCTCTCGGCATGGCCATCGAGCTTGCCGATGGCGGCCTGCTGCCGGTCAACCCGGTGGACGCACCCGATGGCACCGTGGTGGATGTCGGCATCCGCCCGGAAAACTATGTCCTCCTCGACAACGGTCCCCTGCAGTTCCAGACCGAAGTGGTGGAAACCACCGGCCCCGAAACCCATGTGTTCGGGCGCATCGCCGGCGCGGAAGTGCGCTGCGTGTTCCGCCTCCGGCTCGATCCGGCCACCGGTACAGTGCTGCGCCTGGGGGCCGAGCCCGGCCACATCCACATCTTTGACGCCACGACCGGCCTGCGCCTGCCCTCCACCGCCACGGTGCAGTGATGGCTGGCAAGCCGGGGGCCAAACCGCTTGCGCCCCAGCCGCGGATCGACATCATTGCCCGGCTCAAGGCGCGGCTCGAGGAGGGCAACCGGGCCGAAGTGCGGCTCGTCGAGGTGATCCTTGGTGACATGCACTTCGCCACCACCGCCCCCATTGCCGAGATCGCCGCCCGCGCCGGGGTCAGCGAGCCCACCGTGACCCGGCTCGCCCGCTCGCTCGGCTTTGCCTCCACCCGCGACATGAAAGTGCATATGGCCCAGGCCCTCGCCCTGGGTGGCGCCTATCTGCGCGCGGCCGAAAGCACCGAGGCTAACCACAATTCCCAGCAGGTGGTCTCGACCATCTGCAGCCGCGCCCATTCGGCGCTCGATCTCATCAGCGTTGCGCTCGCCAATACCGATGTCACCGGCCTTGGCCAGCAAATCGCCGGCGCCAAGCGCATCATCGTTTATGGCACCGGCGGCAATTCCTCCATGGCCGCGGTGGAGCTGCAGAATCGCCTCTTTCGCCTCGGGCTCAACAGCACCGCCTATGCCGATCCCCAGCTGCAATCCATGAGCGCTTCGGTGTCGGACAAGCACACCGTGGTGGTGGCGTTTTCCACCTCTGGCCGCGTGCGCTCGATCCTCGACGCGGTGGCCGTCGCGCGCCAATATGATGCCACCTGCATTGCCATCACCAAGCCCGGAACGCCATTGGCGGGCGCCGTGCAGCACCTCGTCCCCTTTGTGTTTGAGGAAGACCAGACCCAGCTCTACAAGCCCTCGTCCTCGCGCTATGCCATGCTGGCCGTGGTCGACATTCTTGCCATGGCTGCCGCCGAATCCATCGGCCCCAAAGTGCTGGAGCTGCTGCGGCGCGTGCGCCAAAGCCTCACCACGATCGAGGCAGGCGAGCCCATGCAGCCCATCGGCGACTGAGCGAAGCCCAACAAAAAAGCCGGCCCCTCGGGACCGGCTTTCGCATTTCTCTGTGCAGCGCTTAGCGCTTGGACTGCAGCAGCTTCCAGGCGCCGGTCACGGTCAGCGCGGCGAGGGCCATCTTGAGCCCGTCCCAAACGATGAACGGCTCGACAGCGCCCTTCCAGGCGGAAGCCAGCACATTGGACTGGTCGATCCAGCCGGCCTGGCCGGACAAAACCAGCAGCCAGGCAAAGCCCAGCGCCAGCAGCACCGCTTCGCCAGCCAGCATCGCGCCCAGCATTGGCATGACCTTGCGCGACGCACCGCGATCGGCAGCCCAGCCGATGATGGCAGCCATGGGCAGGAAGCCAAGGAGGAACCCACCCGTGGGGCCGGCGAGATACAGCATGCCGCCGCCGGCAGCGAACACGGGCAGGCCCATCGCGCCCTGCAGCAGGTAAAGCGCCACGGTGGCAACGCCGATGCGCAGGCCAAAGGCACCCGCCAGAGCGGCCACGGCCATGCCCTGCAGGGTCACCGGCACAGGCCAGACCGGCACATTGATCTTGGCCGCTGCCGTGATCAGCAGCGTGCCCAGCACGACGGTCGCCAGATTGGCGGCCAGCTTGGCCGTGCCTGTCTGTGGCTGGATCGCGCCGAGGAGCGTATTGGGCGTGGTCAAGGTCACGGCCATTTCATACCTTTCTGCAGATGATGCGGCTTCCGCTCGGGGAGCCATATGGTTGTCCAGTCTTAGTCTTTCGCCCTAGTGAGTGCAATGGCAACACCTCCCAAGCTCGTGTTCGAGCGCAGCTTCGATTCCCAGACCGGCAAGACTGTTGCCGTGGCCCCGGGCCTGATGCGCGTCACCGCGCCCAATGCCAGCCCCTATACCTTCACCGGCACCAATAGTTTCCTCGTCGGGCACGAGCAGCTCGCCCTCATCGATCCGGGTCCCGATGATTCGGCGCACCGCACCGCACTCGAGCAGGCCATCGCCGGGCGCCCGGTGAGCGCCATCATCCTCACCCACACCCATCGCGACCATAGCGCTGGCGCCGCCCAACTGGCAGCCGAACTCAACGCGCCGCTCTGGTTTGGCGGGGCGCATCGCCTGTCCCGCCCCTTGCGCGCAGGAGAAACCAACGCCCTGCGCCGCTCCTCCGATTGGGAGCTACAGCCTGACAGGGTATTGAGGGACGGGGAAACCATCCTGGCCGGCGACCTCGAGCTCCTGGTGCATACGACGCCGGGCCATTGCGCCAACCACCTCGCCTTTGGCCTTACCGGCACCGACACCGTGCTGACAGGCGATCACGTCATGGGCTGGAATTCCACTCTCGTCGCGAGCCCGGACGGTTCGATGGCCGATTATCTCCAGTCGCTGGAAAAGCTCATCGCCCTGCCCTATCGCCGCTATGTTCCCGCCCATGGCGGCCCCATCGAAGATGGTCCGAGCTATGCCAGGGCGCTCCTCGCCCACCGGCAGGAGCGCAACCGACAGATCATTGCCGCGGTGGAGCAAGGCGCCCGCTCCATCCCCGCCATTGTGCGCGCGCTTTATCCCGATGTGTCCCTGCCCGTGCGCCGGGCCGCGGCCATGACTGTGGGCGCGCAACTGGAATATCTCGCCGATCTCGGCCGGTTACGGCTCCGATCCGGCCTCCTCGGCCTCCGCGTCAGTCTCTGACTCGCCGGTCTCCTCGGCCTCCGCATCCACCGGCTGGGTGGTGCTGGGATTGTCGCGCAGCAGCACCGTCACTTCGTCGTCTAGCGCGCTGAGAAACGTCTCGATGCGCGTGCCATTGCTGCCAAAATCATGAAAGGCATGCAGCGAGGCCGACCGCATGTCGACGCGCGAGCCTTCGGGCCCGGCCTCGATGCGGAACACCGCTTCCTCGCGCCAGCCCGGCCAGGTCATGATCTGGGCATTGATGCGCCCGGGCTCGCTTCCCAGCGGCGGGCGTTGCAGGCGCAAATCCCAGCCCAGGCTCGTCACCTGGCGCAGCACCACTTCATAGGCCTGCTCGGGCGTCAGCGGATATTCGCGCGTTTCCACATTGGGAAACAGCGCCGCGATCTGCTCGCGCGTCAGCGTGCGCGGCGGCGGCATGGCGGCGGTGCCGGGCTCGAACACCAGGGGCATGGCGCCCCGGTCGATCGTCGCGATATCGGTCACGGGCGGATAGGTCAGCGCCAGATTGCCGTACCAGGCGAAGGGCGCCAGACACAGCAGCCCCATCACCAGCCCCCCAAGGGCGCGGTTCCAGCCTTGGTCGCCGCTCTGCCACAAGCGAGCCAGCGCCACGATGGCCGTGCCGACCGCCAGCACGGCGATGATGCAGGCGAGCACCATGGCCACGAGGAACAGATCCCCCGTCAGCCAGCGCAGCCGGTGCATCACCACCGGGATCACCAGCACCGGCACGGCCAGCCCCCCAAGCCAGCGCGCCCAGATAGCGGTCTTTGAAGTTCTGATCAGAATGCGCACTTGGCCGCCGGTCTTGAATATGGTGCGAGCTGAGCGCGCATGTCTTGCGAAAGGATCAACTGGTGGGCAATGCTAGGGGTAAAGGCGCGTGCTGGTCCAGCCAGCATTGCGCTCCGGGCGCATAAACCGCACCCGGTCATGCAGGCGGAACTGCCCGTCCTTCCAAAATTCGATCTCGAGGGGCACGATGCGAAAGCCGGACCAGTGCGCGGGCCGTGGCACCGTGTTCTCACCCACTTTTTCGGTCAACTCCGCCACGCGCTCGACGAGCGTTTCGCGGCTATCGAGCGGGCGCGACTGCAGGGAAGCCGATGACGCCAGTTGCGAGCCCTTGGGTCGCGCGCCGAAATAGGCATTGGCTTCCTCGACCGACACCACTTCCACCGGCCCACGCACGCGCACCTGCCGCCGCAGCGATTTCCAATGCATCAGCATGGCCGCCTTGGGGTTGGCCAGCAGCTGGCGCCCCTTGGCACTTTCGAAATTGGTGAAGAACACAAAGCCCCGTTCATCGCGCCCGTTCAGCAGCACCATGCGCACATCGGGCATGCCATCGGCATCGGCGGTCGCAAGAGCCATCGCATTGGGATCGTTGAGCTCGCCCTCCTTAGCCAGGGCAAACCATTCCTCGAACAAGGCGAAGGGATCGAGCTCGGAGCGGTCGCTGTCATCGAACAGCCGTTCGGTAAGTGTCTGCAACATCGACCTGTCCTTTTGCTTTTCCGCTACCCTTCGGGCCACCCAAACTAGACATTGGGAGGGGCGCTCGCCATATAGAGCTTGAACCAGAGGCTAAGCAACGCCTCGCAACCCTCAACTGATTGGAACCCATGCGCGATCCCTATACCGTACTTGGGGTGCCTCGCACGGCGAGCGAAAAGGACATCAAGTCCGCTTATCGCAAGCTGGCCAAGAAGTACCACCCCGATCAGAACCCAGACGATCCCAGCGCGCACAGCAAGTTTGCTGAGGCGACCAATGCCTATGACCTGCTCAACGACGCCGAAAAACGCGCGCAGTTCGACCGCGGCGAGATCGATGCCGATGGCAATCCGCGTCACCCCGGCTTCAACCCGGGCGCTTATGGCAGCGCCGGTGGCGCCCGCTCGGCGCAGGGCGGCTTTTCAGCCGAGGACATCCTCAAGGAATTCATGAACGGCTTTGGCGGCCAGCCGCGTGGCGCCAGCCGCAGCGCGGGTGCCGGCGGCGCCCAGTGGGATCCCTTTACCGGCACCGCCAGCACCAGTGCGGGCCTGCGCAGCAAGGGCGAGGACATCATCGTCACCGCTGCTGTGTCCCTCGAAGACGCGCACAAGGCGGCTTCCATCCCGGTGCGGATGCCCAGCGGCAAGGTGCTGTCGGTCAAGCTCCCCGAAAAGGTCGAGGAGAACCAGCAGATCCGCCTCAAGGGCCAGGGTCAGCCCAGCCCCTTCGGCGGGGAAAACGGCGATGCGCTGGTCACCGTCAAGTTCGAGAAGTCCAAGGCCTTCCGCCGCGACGGCAGCGATCTGCGCACCGATCTGCCCATCACGCTTTACGAGGCCGTGCTTGGGGTCAAGGTGCGCGTCCCCACGCTCGATGGCTCGGTCGAGCTCAACCTGCCGCCGGGCGTCGATACTTCCAAGTCCCTGCGTCTCAAGGGCAAGGGTCTTTATGGCGATGGCGACCTGTACGTGAACCTGCGGGTCGTGCTGCCCCCGGGCGGCGATCCGGACCTTGAAAGCCTGATGCGCTTCTGGCGCGACCAGAAACCCTACAAGGTCCGCGACTAAGCCCGCGAGGCTGCCGCCCTAGCGCGGGGCCGCCGCGCGCTCCAGCCGGTCATTGATCGCTTCCCCCAGCCCCGTTGCGGGAATGGGCGCGACCGCAATGGTCGGGGCGCCCGTGGCATCGAGCTCGTGCAGCATGGAAAAGAGGTTCCGCGCCGCCTCGTGCAAATCCCCGCTGGGGGACAGATTGCGCATCGGCCCCGCAAAATCGGGCGCTTCGCCAAAGGCCAGATAGGCCTCGCCCGGCTGCGGCGTGGTGTTGAGCCGCATCAGCGCGCCCGGCGCATAATGGCTGCGCAGCATGCCTGGCGCCGTCACTGCCGCATCGGCGCTGGCCTGTTCCACCGCTAAGCCCAGGCGCTCCTCGATTTCGCTGCGCGCCATTGCCCCGGCGCGCAATTGCACCAGCCGCTCACCATCCACAGCAATGATCGTGGATTCCACCCCAGCCTTGCACGGCCCGCCATCGAGCACCGGCACCCTGCCCCCAAAACCGCGCCGCACCTGCTCGGCTGTGGTCGGCGACAACTTTCCTGATGGATTGGCCGACGGCGCTGCCAGCGGCCGCCCCGCCGCACGGATCACTGCCAGCGCCAGCGGATGGTCGGGAATGCGGATCGCCACGGTGTCGAGCCCGGCCGTCGCTACATCGGCCAGCCCATTGCCCGCCCGCGCCGGCAGGACCAAGGTCAGTGGCGCCGGCCACAACGCCGCGAGCCGCCGCGCCAGCGGCGAGAACTGCGCCAGTGCTTCGGCCATGCCGATGTCAGCGCAATGGATGATCAGCGGATTGAACCGAGGCCGACCCTTGGTCTCATAGATCGCGAGCACCGCATCGGGGTTGGTCGCATCAGCGCCCAACCCATAGACCGTTTCGGTTGGAAAAGCGCAGAGTTGGCCGGCCCGCAGCAAGGCCGCCGCCTCTTGTGGGTCGGTGGGATCGGAAACCGTTAATCCGTCGTTCATCTTCATGGCGCTGGTTTGACAACCAAGCCCCAGCACGTCAAGACGATGCCTTCGCGGAGCCCCTCCCCTGTGACCACTCTTCTTGTCAGCCAGCCCAATTTTGCCGACCACGAGACCCCGCCCAAACATGCCGAGCGGGCCGACCGCATCGCTGCAGTGGAAGAAGCGCTGGCGCGGCCGCGTTTCGATAAGCTCTTGCGCCGCAACGCTGATTTCGCCGATCTGACCCTGGCCGAGCTGGTGCACAGCCCCGATTATCTCGCCGGCCTGCGCCACGCCCGCCCCCTTGAAGGCATCGGGCGGATCGATGCCGACACTTTTATCTCCCCCGGCTCCATGGACGCCGCCGCCACCGGCCTCGGCGGCGCCCTCACCGCCCTGCGCGCCGTTCTCCTCGGCGAAGTCGACAACGCCTTCTGCGCCATCCGCCCGCCGGGCCATCACGCCGAAATCGCCCGGCCCATGGGCTTTTGCCTCATCAACACCGCCGCCATCACCGCCCGCGAAGCGCAGCGCAAATACGGCGCCGAGCGCATCGCCATCATCGATTTCGACGTGCATCACGGCAACGGCACTCAGGATATCTTCAAGGACGACCCGACCGTTTTCTATGCGTCGAGCCACCAGATGCCGCTCTACCCCGGCACCGGCGCTGCCAGCGAAACCGGCGTCGGCAATATCGTCAATGTGCCGCTCGATCCGCAAAGCGACGGCGCGGCAATGCGCGAAGCCTATCTCGAGCGCATCATCCCCGCCCTGATCGACTTTTCGCCCGATCTGCTGCTGCTGTCAGCCGGCTTCGACGCCGACGCCCGCGACCCTCTGGCCCAGCTCAACTGGCAGTCCTCAGACTTCAGCTGGCTCACCGGCAAGCTCATGGATGTGGCGGAACGCCACTGTGCCAACCGGATTGTATCGCTGCTGGAAGGTGGGTATGACCTCAAGGGCCTGGCGGGGGGCGTTTCGCACCATGTCGCCATGCTGATGGACGGCGCTGTGGGCCGTCTCGAAGAATAGGATTTCCTATGGCCGAACCAACCCATGAAGACGTCAAGTCCCTCAGCTTCGAGGCCGCGCTGGCCCAGCTGGAGGAAATCGTCGGCAAGCTGGAAAGCGGCAAGGCGCCGCTGGCGGAATCCATAGCGATCTATGAGCGCGGCGAAGCGCTGAAAGCCCATTGCGAAACCCTGCTGCGCACGGCCGAAGCGCGCATCGAAAAGATCACCCTGTCGCGCGATGGTCGCGCCACCGGAACCGAACCGCTGGACGCCTGAGCCATGTCACAATCGCCCAAATCCTTGCGCCGGTTCCGGATCGCTTTGTGGAGCCTTGTGGTTGTGGTCGCCTTTGCCGCCACCATGCTCTACCTGTTCCGCCCCCCGGCGCGCCCGCTGGGTCTGACCGGCCGAGAATTTGCGCTGGAATCCACCCAGGGCGGCAGCTTCACGCAGAACGATCTGCGCGGCACGCCGAGCCTCGTGTTCTTTGGCTATACCTTCTGCCCCGATGTCTGCCCCACCACCCTGGCCGAAACGACTGCCTGGCGCCAGCAGCTGGGCCTTTCTCCCGAAGACCTGCGCATCATCTTTGTGACCGTCGATCCCGAGCGCGACACGCTCGAAACGGTCAAGGGCTATGTGGAAGGCTATGATCCGTCCATTATCGGGCTCGTCGGCAGCCCCGAGGCGACGGAAGATGCTAAGGCCGCCTTTGGCGTGTTTTCCGAAAAAAGTGGCGAGCCCAACGATCCCTATTATCTGGTGGACCACACCGCTTCGACCTTCCTGATCAATGCCGATGGCAGCTTTGATGGCACTGTTGCCTATGGCGAAGCCGCCGAAACGGCTGTGGCCAAGGTCAAGCGACTGGTCGAAGATTGAGCGACCGTATCCGGCTCGACCTGGCGCTCGAGCAGCGCGGCCTCGTGCCGAGCCGCGCCCGGGCGCGGGACGCGATCCTGCGGGGGACCGTCACCATCAATGGTGTCGCTGCCCACAAGCAGAACCAGATGGTGGCCCGGGATGACAAGCTCGCCCTGAGCGATCCCGCCGCCAACTATGTTTCGCGTGCGGCCCTCAAGCTTGTGGCCGGGCTCGATGCCGGGCAAATCGAGGTTGCGGGAAAAACCTGCATCGATGTCGGCGCCTCCACCGGCGGCTTTACCCAGGTGCTGATGGAGCGTGGCGCCAGGCGCATTTACGCCGTGGATGTCGGCCATGGTCAGTTGCATGAACGCCTCACGGGCAGCGATCGCGTGGTCAGCATGGAGGGTGTCAATGCGCGCGACCTCACGCCTGAGCTGATCCCCGAGCCCATCGACGTCCTGGTGTCCGACGTCAGCTTTGTGTCGGTGATCAAGGTCCTGGCCGGCCCGCTAGCGCTCTGCACCCCCACTGCCGACGCCGTAGTGTTGTTCAAGCCGCAATTCGAGGTCGGGCGCCCCAATGTGGGCAAGGGCGGCATCGTCACCAATGAGCCCGCCATCGCTACGGCCTTGGAGGACGTGATCGCCTTCATGGCGGCGCAGGGCTTTGCCCATCGCCATTCCGTCACCTCCCCCATCGCCGGCGGCGATGGCAATGTGGAAACGGTGCTGATCTTTCGCCGCACCCCCTGACTTTATAGGGCCCTAGCTGGCCCAACCCGGAGCCCGGTATGACCGCAGCTGACGACGACTATATCTATGACGAGCAGACCGGCGAATGGCGCCCAGCCTCCGAAGTTGCTGCGGCCAGTGCCGCGGCAACGCTAAGCGTCGTCGATAGCGCCGGCACCCCGCTCGCCGATGGCGATGCGGTGGTGCTGATCAAGGACCTCAAGGTCAAGGGCGCGGGCCAAACCCTCAAGCAGGGCACGGTGATCAAGTCGATCCGGCTGACCGACAATCCCGAAGAGATCGATTGCCGCTACGACGCGATCAAGGGCCTCGTGCTCCGCACCGAATTCGTGCGCAAGCGCTCCGCTTAGTTTCGCCCGAAGCCCAGCGCACCATCGCGCCCGGTCTGGCCGCGATGCCGCAGGAAGTGGTCGGCCAGCACGCAGGCCATCATCGCTTCGCCCACCGGGACGGCGCGGATCCCGACGCAGGGGTCGTGGCGGCCCTTGGTGATGATGTCCGTGTCGGCATTAGCGGTCGTGACGGTTTGGCGCGGTTGCAGGATGGATGAAGTCGGCTTGACCGCAAAGCGGCACACCACCGGATCGCCATTGGAGATCCCGCCCAAGATGCCGCCGGCATGGTTGGACAAGAAATAGGGCCGCTCGGCCCCTGCCCGCATCTGGTCGGCATTGTCGACGCCGGTCAGGCTCGCTGCATCAAAGCCGGCGCCGATTTCGACGCCCTTGACCGCATTGATGCTCATCATCGCCGAGGCGAGATCGGCACTGAGCTTCCCATAGATCGGGGCGCCCCAGCCCGCCGGTACGTTCTCCGCGACCACCTCAATCACGGCCCCGACCGAATTGCCGGCCTTGCGGATGCCATCGAGATAATCGGCCCACAGCAGTGCCGCCTCGGCATCGGCGCAAAAGAACGGATTCTGGTCGACCTGCGACCAGTCAAAGCGCGAATAGTCGATCTTGTGCGGCCCCACCTGGACGAGGCTCGCGCGAATGGTAATGCCTCCCAGCACCTGCCGCGCCACGGCTCCTGCGGCCACCCGGGCGGCCGTTTCGCGCGCCGAGGTGCGCCCGCCGCCCCGATAATCGCGGATGCCGTATTTCTGGTCATAGGTATAGTCGGCGTGACCCGGCCGGTATTTGTCGCGGATCTCGGCATAATCCTTGGAGCGCTGATCGGTGTTTTCGATCATCAGCGAAATGGGCGTTCCGGTAGTGCGCGGCCCATCAGTGCGCTCGTCCTCGAACACGCCCGAGAGGATGCGCACCTCGTCTGCCTCGCGGCGCTGCGTCGTATATTTGGATTGGCCGGGCTTGCGGCGGTCCAGGTCCCGCTGGATCATTTCGGGGGTCAAGGTCAGGCCGGGCGGGCAGCCATCCACCACCACGCCCAGGGCGGGCCCATGGCTTTCGCCCCAGGTGGTGAACCGGAACAGCTGGCCGAAGGTGTTGAACGACATGCAATAAAACTCCTGCTTGCCCCTGTCTGGACAGGAAGGCCGGTCAATCAGCCGGCGCGTTCCAGGTGTCGAGCGCCGCATGCAGCGTCATGCGTCCTCCGCTGAAATGGGCGATCACCCCTTGCGGCGGTGGCCAGTTCAGCACTTCGGCGCGCTCGGTGCCTTCCACCAGGTGCCGCAACACCCGCAGCACGCCGCCATGGGCCACCACCACGGCGTTCTGCGTCAGGTCGCGGGCAAATTCGAGCAGGCGGACCGCCACGTCGTCATAGTTCTCGCCGCGCTCGGGCCGGAAGCTCCAATAGCTCGCATCCCGCATACCGGGGGCCAGCGCCTGTTCCCGGTTGATCTCCGAGTGGAGGCGCCCTTCCAGCGCTCCAAAGGAGATTTCCACCAGCCGCCGGTCGTGGATCACGGGCGGCAGCGGCACGTCAAAGGCCGCCCGCATCCGGTCCATGGTTTCGGCGGCGCGGCTCAGGGGCGAAGCGAACCAGTTGAGCGAAGCGGGGTCCTTGCCGTCCCGCTCCAGCAGTTCGCGCAACAGCACCCCATTGGCGTCGGCCTGTAACTGCCCAACCCGGTTGAGCGGAATGTCACGCGTGCCCTGGTAGCGCTGCTCGCGGTTCCAGTCGGTTTCACCATGGCGCGCGAAATAGAAGTCAGGCCATTGAAACGCATCACTCATGGGAAACTCGAAACCTTGAAGATTATTCGCTGGACGCTGGCGTGTCGTTGTCGAGCAGCTTCATGCCGACAACATTGAAGCCGGCATCCACATAGTGGATTTCACCGGTGACGCCACCCGCGAGCTCTGACAGGAGATAGGTGGCCGCGCCACCCACATCATCGATCGAGACATTCTTGCGCAGCGCCGAATTGGCTTCCTGCCAGTGCAGCATGTCGCGCAGGCCCGAAATGCCGGAAGCCGCC
This sequence comes from Devosia sp. 1566, assembly GCF_004005995.1. Lineage (NCBI taxonomy): Bacteria > Pseudomonadati > Pseudomonadota > Alphaproteobacteria > Hyphomicrobiales > Devosiaceae > Devosia > Devosia sp. 1566. Next base: position 747,883 of record NZ_CP034767.1, on the reverse strand, counting down.
AGCGTCTTGATCGCCCCGGCCGAGATGGCGTTGACGCGGATGCCGTTCTTGCCCAGGTCAACCGCGAGATAGCGCACCGACGCCTCGAGCGCGGCCTTGGCCACACCCATGACGTTGTAGTTGGGGACGTATTTGACCGCACCATAATAGGTCAGCGTCAGCAGCGAGCCGCCCGGGTTCATCAGCGGCTCGGCGCGTTTGGCGACGGCGGTGAAGGAATACACCGAGATATCCATCGTCAGCGCGAAGTTGTCGCGGCTGGTATCGAGGTAGCGGCCCTCAAGCTCGTCCTTGTTGGAAAAGCCGATGGCATGCACGACGAAGTCGAGGCTGCCCCACTTTTCCTTGATCTGGCGGAAGGTCTCGTCCATCGCCGCCTCGTCGGAGACGTCGCACTCGACGAGGAAGTCGGAGCCCACTTCGGCCGCCAGCGGCTCGACGCGGCGCTTGAGCGCTTCGCCCTGGTAGGAAAACGCCATTTCGGCGCCCTGCGCATGCAGCTGCTTGGCGATGCCCCAGGCAATCGAGCGGTTGTTGGCCAAGCCCATGATCAGGCCACGCTTGCCGGCCATCAATCCAGTGCTCATTATTGTTATCCCTTGCTGGAGTCGTTAGCAGGGTTGTGGCACATCGGGGGGCAAAGGGGCAAGTTCGCTGCCCTGCAATTGCACTGCACCAGCCGGGGTTTTCCATGCCACTCAGCCCAGCCGAGACCATCGCCCAGCTTCAATCCCTGCTGGGTGCCGATCAGGTGATCGCTTCCCCCGAGCGGATGGGGTCGTTTCTGCATGAGCCGCGCAAGCGCTTCCACACCCCGGCAACAGCGGTAGCCCTGCCCGGTTCGGTTGAGCAGGTGCAGGCTTTAGCCCGCTGGGCCAATGAGCATGGCGTGGGCATTATCCCGCAGGGCGGCAATACCGGCCTCGTTGGCGCACAGGTACCCCTGCGCGGCGACGAGGTAATCGTGAGCCTCGCGCGGCTTGATCGGGTGCGCACAATCGACGCCGGGGCGGGCACCATGGTTGCCGAAGCCGGCGTCGTGCTCGAAAACGCCCACCGCGCTGCCGAAGCCAAAGGGGCCATGTTCCCGCTCTGGCTGGCCTCGCAAGGCTCGGCCCGGATCGGGGGCGTCCTCTCCTCCAATGCCGGCGGGGTCAATGTGCTGGCCTATGGCAATGCGCGCGAATTGTGCATGGGGGTCGAGGCGGTGCTGGCCGATGGCCGGCTCTACCAGGGTCTCAATGGGCTCAAAAAGGACAATACCGGCTATGATCTCAAGGATCTGCTGGTGGGCGCCGAAGGCACGCTCGGCATCATCACGGCCGCCACCCTCAAGATCTTCCCCCAGCCCGAGGAATATGAAACCGCCCTCGTCAATATCGCCTCGCCCGACGCGGCCTTTACCCTCTTCCAGCTGATGCGGGATCGCGCGGGGGCGCAGCTCAATGCCTTTGAGCTGATCCCGCTGATTGGCCTGCAGATCCAGTTGCGGCACGGCATGCTCGATCGCGATCCCACGGCCGGTTCCTCCCCCTGGTATGCGTTGATCGAGGTGCTACGGCCCAAAGGCGGCCGGCCCGGCCTCCTGCAGGAAGCATTGGAAGCTGCGTTCTCCCAAGGGCTGGTGGACAATGCCGTGGTCGCCGAATCTCTTGAGGACCGCACCCGCATGTGGGCCTTTCGCGAACAAATGAGCGAGTGCCAGTCGCGCGAAGGCGCCTCGATCAAGCACGACGTCTCAGTGCCCCTCGCCGCCGTGCCCCGGCTGATCGAAGAAGGTTCGGCTGCCGCCGCGCAGGTGGTGCCCGGCATCCGCCCGGTGCCGTTCGGCCATATGGGTGATGGCAATATCCACTTCAATTTCAGCCCCCCGCCCGGCGCCGACAACGGGCAGTTCATGGCGGGAGCCGAGCCGGTCCACGCCGCCATCTATGAGATCGTGCTCAAGCTGGGCGGATCGGTTTCGGCCGAGCATGGCATCGGCCAGCTCAAGGTCGACCTCCTGCGCCAGGTCAAGGACCCGGTGGCCCTGCAGATGATGCGCGCGATCAAGGATGCGCTCGATCCCAAGGGCATTCTCAATCCCGGCAAGATGCTGGGCTGACCGGGCCCAGTCACCTGCGCGTGCCTACTTGATCGCATCTCCCCCTTGCCCCATTTCGGGGCAATCACAGGGGAGTTGCCCATGCTCGATGACATTGCCTTTCTTGACGATGCCACTCGCCCGCCGCTGCAAAAGCTCGAGGGGCTGACGCCAGACCAGCGCCTGCCCGGCCAGCATCTTAAGATGATCCACGATCATCTGCGCCAGAACATGGAAGTGCTCGGACGCCTGATCGAGCGCGCCTCCACCGGCGCCGTCTCGCCCGAAGAGGTGGAGAGCGAAACTTCTGGCCTCCTGATGGTCAGCAATTTCCGCCGCTTCGGCAATTTGTGCGGGCAATACTGCCAGTTAGTCGACACCCATCATTCGATCGAGGACTACGCGATCTTCCCCGCGCTGGCCGAACAGGGCGCCGCGTTCAAGGCGATTGCCGAGCGGCTGCGCGCCGAGCATGTGGTGGTCCATGAACTGCTGCTGCGGCTTGTCGATGCACTTAACGCACTGGCGAGCGAGCCCACGCCCGAGCACTTCGAAGACGCCAAGACAGTCTACCGCACGCTTGAGCGCATCCTGCTCTCTCATCTCGGCTACGAGGAAGACGCGATGGGCGATGCGTTGGGCTATTTCGGCATCGGTGTTTAGGCGGGACCCTCGTCCTCGAAGCGGCTGGCATGGTCGCGGCCGCGCTCATAATGGTGGCTGAGCGGAAAGGGTGGCAGCCAGGCTTCACGCCGGATCGTCCAGCATTCGTAGCTCGGCACCAGCTGATCGGGCGCATCGAGCGCGCCCAGATGCACCTCGATCTCGTCGCCCGATCGGGCAAAAACCGAGGACCCGCAAGTGGGGCAAAAACACCGCCCCCCGAATTCTCCGACCTCCCCGCTGACCGCCACAGCCTCCTGCGGAAACATTGCCGCCGCATAAAACAGGGCGCCATGATGCTTGCGGCAATCAAGGCAATGGCAGATTCCGACCCGATAGGGTCGGCCGGACGCCACCAGCCGGACCTTCCCGCAGAGGCAACCGCCGGTAAACTGCTCCATTCCCTTGCTCCCGCCTAGAACAGATCGAGCTGCGCTCCCGCACCAGCGGCCTTGCGCCGTACTGGCGCGGTGGGTTCCGCCAGTTCGGGCGTTACTTCCTCGATAAGGCTCGGGTCATCAACTGCAGCCGAGTTCACCCGGGTCGAGACCGGCCGATAGCTCAGCACATTGTCGGGCAGCGGCAGCGCCAACTGCCGGGCTTCCTCGGCCCGCACATCGCGCACATCCAGCCAGTGCTCCATCGCTTCGCCTTCGAGAATGGCGGGCATGCGATCATGGATTACCGAGAGCTGGTTGTTGGTGGGCACGGTAATGGTCGCGACGCTGTCGATCTCCTCGCCTTCGGGGCCTACCCAGGTGGCGTAAAGCCCGGCCAGCGCCATCGGGCGGCCATCGGCATAGGTGATGTAATAGGGCTGCTTTTTCTTGTCGGGCCCGGTGTGCCATTCATAATAGCCGCTGGCCGGGATGATGCAGCGGCCATGCTTGAGGGCGTCGCGAAAAGCCGGCTTTTCGGCCATGGTCTCGACCCGGGCATTGACCAGCAGCGGAAACTCGCGCGGATCCTTGACCCAGCGCGGCACGAGGCCCCAGCGGGCAAAATGCGCCTCGCGCCGCCCCGCTTCTTCCCAGATCGCCACCACCGGCTGGGTGGGCGCGATGTTGAAGCGCGGCACCATCTCGATCCGATTGAGCAGGCGAAACAGTTCCGCCATCTGCTCGGGCGGCAGCGTTGCCGCATAGCGACCACACATATTTGCTTCTCCCTGATGCTCGCCCCAAAATAGGGGGTGCAGTGTTGAATCGCAAATGGAGCCGAGATGACGGACCTTCCAAACGCCGCCAGCGTGGCGTTGGTACGCAACGGCAAGGTGCTGTTGATCAAGCGCGCCTTCCCCCCCTATCAGCATTTGTGGACGTTCCCGGGAGGCCGTCTCGAGCCCGGCGAAACCATCGAGCAATGCGTCATCCGCGAGGTCAAGGAGGAGCTGGGGCTGGCCGTGCGCAATCCGCAACCCGTGCTGGTGCAGCAGCTGGGCGGCGGTGGCACCTACCAGTTGGCCGTGTTCGTTTCCTCCGATTTCAGCGGCTCCATCATGCCCTCCAGTGAAATCGCCGATCACAAATGGGTCGATCCCGCAGCGCTGCCCGCCTTTCGCACGACGACCCGGCTCGACGACGTGATCCGGCAATGCCTCGCCGTTCTGGCCGGGTAATGCTAAGAGCGCCCAGCATCAGGAGATCAGGATCCAAGTGAAGCTGCGTTTCGCCCCCATTGCGGCGGCCCTTTGTCTGACCGTCGTCACGCCGGCGCTGGCGATCGACCCGCCCTATCAGCCGCGCATGGAGCGGCTCGCCGAGATCATGGGGAGCCTTTATTTCCTCCAGCCCCTCTGCCAGGCAGGCACCGAGGATTGGCGCGCCGAGATGGCCGAGTTGATCGAACTCGACGAGCCCGACGATGATCAGCGCCAGCGCCTCGCCGGGGCGTTCAACACCGGCTACACCGCCTATGCGCGCTTTCACCGCGCCTGCACCCCGAGCGCCCGCGAAGCCCTCACGCGCCTGCTGACAGAAGCGGAAAGAACCGCCCGCGAAATCCACACCCGCTATGCCGAATAGGGAGCCCCCGCGTTAACGAAATTTGCGGAGGTTGCATTAACCCTTCACTCATTTGTGGTGCGCCAGCCCCGTTCATCCATGTTAACCCGCTGAGCATGGCGATCAGAAAATCTCACTTCATCACCGCGGCCGAAATCGAGCTGCCCAGCCACGAGCAAAGCGAGCGTCAAATCGCGCTCGAATATCTGGCGGAGGCCTGGAATGGCGCTGAAGACGACGGGGTGGAATGCGCCTCGCTCGCTCATGCTTCCCTGTTTGCGGCGCTGGCGACTCTCGTCAAACTGCATGGCGATGATGCAGCCGCCGAAATGGTGGCGCTGCTGCCCGAACGCATCCGCGCGGGCGAATACAACCTCGATCGTACGCTGCAATAAATTGCTCTGAACCGGGCCGTCATGCTGCCTGCTTTCGGTGTCGGCGGTTGACCTTGGCCGCGTTCTTGAAAATGCTAGCGCTTCGCGCCATGTCCGCAATCCCCGCAGCAGTTGCTGCGGGCGGACAGTCTGGGGAAGCAAGACGATCATGACCACCTATCTGCGCGCCGACCGGGCAGTGTTCCGGTTTTCGGGCGTTGACGCCCACAAGCTGCTCAACGATGTCGTTACCGGCCATATCCCCGCGCAGGGCGATGGCACGGGCGAAGCCGGTGTCGCCTGGGCGCTGCTCTCCCCTCAAGGCAAGATCCTCGCCGAAGGTCTGGCCGGTTACGCAGGCGACGCGATCTGGCTCGATGTGCACCAGTCCGTGGCCGATGATTTCTTCAAGCGCATGAAGATGTATCGCCTCCGTGCCCAGGTGGTGATCGATGATCTCCGGGAAACCCACCGCGTCGGCTTTGCCACCGAGCAGGACCCCGCCGCGATCAGCCATCTCGATCGGCTGGGGCCCGTTAGGCTGGGTTGGCGCCAGATCGCGCCGGTGGAGCCGGCCAACGGCTGGGTTGCGGACGACACGGCCTATCACGAGCAGCGCATTGCTTCTGGCATCCTGCACCAGGGCAATGACTTTCCCGCCAACGACGCCTTTGCCCATGACATCGGGCTCGACCTGCTCGAGGGCATTGATTTTGCCAAGGGCTGCTATGTCGGCCAGGAAGTGGTCAGCCGCATGAAACACCGCGGCACCGCCCGCCGCCGCCCGGTGATCGTTGACGGTGTCGATGCGCCTTCGGGGGGTGCCGTGCTGGCGGGCGAACGCGAAGCGGGGCGCCTGGGCCAGGTCGTCAACGGTCGCGCTGTTGCCATTGTCCGGCTCGACCGGATCAGCGATCCCTCCGCCGCGACCGTCGAGGGCAAGCCTGTCCGCCTTTCCCTGCCGCCTTACGCAAGCTATGCGTTTGGCGAATCAACGCCCGATGAGTAGCGTTTCGCCACCACTCTTTTAGCTTTGGGGCATCATGGCGCGCGGCAAAGACCGAGCCTGGCAACGGATGTTGTCAGGCCGACGGCTCGATATTCTCGACCCCTCCCCGCTCGATGTCGAGCTGTCCGATATCGCGCATGGCCTCGCCCGCGTCGCCCGCTGGAACGGGCAAACCCTGGGCGACTACGCCTTTTCGGTCGCGCAGCATTCGGTGCTCGTGCTCGAATTGTTTCGCGCCCACAACCCCGAGGCCGACAACACCGCCCAGCTGCAGGCGCTGCTGCATGACGCCCCTGAATATGTGATGGGCGACATCATCTCGCCCTTCAAGGCGGCGATGGGCGGCAATTACAAAACGGTGGAAGACCGGCTGCTGGGCGCGATCTATCTGCGGTTTTCCCTCCCTGCTACAGCCGGTGCAGCCTTGGGAAAACTTATCAAGAAAGCCGATCGCGAGGCCGCTTATTTCGAAGCCGTGCATCTGGCCGGCTTTTCGGCTGTTGAAGCCCAACGTTTTTTCGGCGCACCGAGCTTGCCTACCTTTGACGTTGATCAGTTCGACCGGCTGATCCGGCCCTGGCCGACGCGCGAAGCGCAGGATCGCTTCATCGCTGCGTGCGAGGCGATCCTGCCCTCCGCCTAGACGTCCACTCGTTAACCCTAATATTGTTTGAACTTTGCTGCGGCTGCGGCAAAAAGGTTACTGCTTTGTTAACAAGCAGGATCAAACCGCCTCATTTCGGGACGCAGCCATGAACCTACCCACGCGCCATATGCTAGTCGGAATGTGTCTGGGCGCCGTTTGCGCCACCGCCTTGGCGGCGATCGGACCTGGCATAGTCGTTGATGCAATCGCCGGGGAACGCGGCGTTGGCATCGATACGGCCAGCCTCGTGCGCTTTGATGATCGCGAGTATCACGTGCAATATGAGGAAGGGGTGGACACCAACCCGCTCCAAACCGTCCGGGTCAAGAAGATCGAGGCGGGCCGGGTGAGTTGGGTGGATATCGCCGTCACGGCGACCGGCACCTATTCTACTGACGCGCTGGTTTCAGAGCACATCCAGTATCCGGGCATTAGCGTCTCGCCGGTTGAGCAGCCCGGTCCAGGCAACCGCTTCTCGTTCTGGGACGGCCAGAGCTGGACCTCTTTCACTCCGACCGCTGGCATGTCGATGATCTTTGCCAATGCAGCAACCGCGGTGCGGATCGGCAGAGATTTTACCTGCGTATATGGCAAAAGCTATCGCGTCTGCTGATCGGTTCTAGCCAAATAGCCAGCCGCGCTTGAACTTGTAGAACACGTGCAGCCCAACCTGCGTCAACTTTTGCATGCGGGGTGCCCAGGCGGGGCGCACATAGGTGGCGTGATAGTGGGTGGAGTCGGCGACCTCGGTCAGGTACAACTCGCCGTCCACAAAGCGCGCCGCAATGTCTTCCGCCTGCGCCCATGACTTCTTGTCCGAAATCCGCTCGGGGATGCCATCGCAGGCAAAGGAGAACTGGCAGGCATTGCGCTTGTGCTGGTTCTGGAACACGACGCCACAGATCGTGCTGGGATAGCGGTGATCCTTGACGCGGTTGAGCACGACCTGAGCAACAGCGACCTGACCGCGATAGCTTTCGCCCCGCGCCTCGAAATAGATTGCCGTGGCCAGGCACCACAACTCCTTGTCGGAAACCTCAACCGCCTTGCCAGTGTCGAAGGCACCAAGAACCGGCGCATTCGCGCGGGCATAGGCGAGTTGCTCGGAGGCAACCGCCGGCATGGGCTGGCCCAAAGTCCCAGCAGTGCTGGTCGGGGCAATCCCGGCGATGGCGTCAAGGGCGGAGGAGCCGATTTCGGGATTAATGGAAGCCACCGACATGCGCGGACCCGGATCGGTTTCGGCCGGCGCTTCGATGGCTGCATCGGCGATTTGGCTTTGGCCCAAGGCTTCGGGCTGGCCGGGAGCGACACGCAGCGCCGCGAGCCGGGTGCGCACTTCCTCGAAGCTACGAGAAATTGCCAGTGCATCCTGCTTCGGACGAAGCCGATCGGTCTTTTCCGCCCGGTTGGGACCGGTAAAGCTAGCGCTCTCGAACAGGTGATCGAACGATTGTGGCGTGCGCACCGTTGTTGTACCGCCAAGACTGCCCTGGACGACAACAGGCGGTGCCGCTAACTCGCCGCTCGCATCTGCGGGACTGAAGGCGACGCTGGTGAGCCCCGCATAACTCAGTACGCCCACGAGTCCGAACGCCATAAGCTTGGCATGGGGACGGTGGCGACGAGCCGACTTGGTCGCGTGCACAGGCACGACGGACCGATTTGATAGGGCCATCTCAGCTACTCAACAAAACGCAACATAACTACTGATCGGCAAAAGTGACGCTAAGAGGCCGACAGTGAAATGATGTCTTATTAGGGTTAGCGTGGAGTAAACGCCCAATCAGGCAGTGACGTGGATGAAGAATGGCGAGAACCGGGCAAGAGGCCTTCGGGCTGATTTGTCGCAGTACTTAGCTGCAACCATCCCTCACAGCCTGCGCCTCGTCTACGAAGCTATCCACCCGAAACCGGACCGAAAGAGAACGCGAGTTCACCGGCGTGACCCGCGCCGTGATATTAGTCGCGCCCGCGAGGCTGTCGACAAAGGCGGCGGCTTCCGCCTGATCCCCGATGATGATGGCAGTATTGGTCGGGTCCACCGGCAAGGTACGACTGCGGTCGGTTTGCAGATCATATTGCAGGGTCAGGCCGGCATCATTGCCCAAGGCCGATAGCGTATTGCCCGCAAAACCAAACCAGATGCTCAACTTCCCCGCCTCACAGCGCACAGTCAGGGTTGCAGGACCGCGGCCGCTGGGGCGAGCCGGGATCAGCTGGGTGGATTCCAGCACGGCTTCCAGCGCTGCAGCGGGGTCAGTACCGGGTCTGAACAAGGCATCATAGCAGGCCAGACGCTCAACCCCATTTTGGATGCTGGCGCATTGCGCGCCATCTGACTGCCCGAACGCTGGCGCTGAAACAAAAAGAAGCGGGATGAGCGCCAGCATCGGCAGTTTGTTCACGAGCAAAATGTCCCTTCCGCCATCGGTGGCCCTGCGCTCACAACATAGGCACTGCGAGCCCGAATTTTAAGACGCTGCCTGTGCCAAGGTCAGTCGCGCCACCGGCACCCGATAGGGCGAGCAGGAGACATAATCGATCCCCAGCCCCGCAAAGTACCGCAAGGATGCTGGATCGCCCGCATGTTCGCCGCAGATGCCGATCTTGAGCGAGGGATTGGCGGCGCGCCCGCGGGCAATGGCGATGGAAATCATCTCGCCCACCCCCTTTTCGTCGATGGTGACAAAGGGATCACGCTCATAAATGCCTTTGCGCTGGTAGACGGTCAGGAAAGTGGGCGCGTCGTCGCGTGAAATGCCAAAGGTCGTTTGCGTCAGATCATTGGTGCCAAAGGATATGAAGTCCACGAGATGGGCGATATCGCCGGCCCGCAGGCAAGCCCGGGGCAGCTCGATCATGGTGCCAAAGGAAAACCGCACCCGGTCGGAGCGCAAGAGCCCGGAATTGGCGGCAATGGCATTCACCCGGTCCCGCACAAAGGCCACTTCGGTCGCGGTAGAGACAAAGGGCACCATGACCTCGATCACCACCGGCTCGTCCTGTCTTTCGCTAGCCTGACGCGCGCCGGCCATCAGCGCCTGAGTCTGCATCTGCAGCAGTTCGGGATAAGTGATGGCGAGGCGTACGCCGCGATGGCCCAGCATCGGGTTGATCTCGGCGATACGATCCAGCTGCAGCCGCAAAGCCCTGACAGCCAGGCCAAGCGAAGCCGCCGTGTCCTCGATTTCTTCCTCCGTCCGCGGCAGGAATTCGTGCAGCGGCGGATCAAACAGGCGCACCGTCACCGGCAGCCCGCGCATGGTGGAAAACAGCGCCTCGTAGTCCCCGGTCTGGTAACCGATCAGCCCGTTCACCGCTCGATTGCGATCGTCGCCGTCCTCGGACAGGATCACGCGGCGCAGCGCCAGCATGCGTTCGGGCGAAAAGAACATGTGCTCGGAACGCGCCAGCCCAATACCCTCGGCACCAAAGCTGAGCGCCGTGCGGGCGGATTCCACCGTTTCCACATTGGTACGCACCGCAATGGTGCGGCTGCGATCGGACCAACCCAGCAGCGTGCCGATCGCGCCCCCGATATGGGGCTGGCTCAGCGGCAACATCCCGGCATAGACCTGCCCATCGGTGCCATCGATGGTCACCCGGTCGCCAGTGCGATAATCGCGCTCGCCGATGCGGCACACCATTTCTGTCGCGTTTACCGACATGGTCCGCACGCCCGCCACGCAGGGCTTGCCGGTGATGCGGGCGATCACGCCGGCATGGCTCGACATGCCGCCACGAGCGGTGAGAATGCCGGTCGCGGCCTTCAGGCCTTCGATATCTGCGGGGCCGGTTTCGTTGACCACAAGAATGCAATGCTTGCCCCGAGCGCGCAGGCGCGCTGCGTCTTCGGCGTTAAAGACGATGGGACCGCTGGCCGCTCCCGGTGACACGCCGAGGCCGGTGGCAATGGGAATGGCGGCAGCAGATGCCTTGAGGCGCGGATGCAGCAACTGCGCCAGGCGGGCAGGCTCCACCCGTGACACGGCGTTCTGCGGTGACCAGACGCCGCGGCTCACCCGGTCCACCGCCGCTTCAAGCTCGGCCGCGGGGCTGGCCTGGACTGGCCGTGCGGACAAGAATTGTGCCTCGTTCCCGCTCACCGCGACCGAACAGCACATATGCCGCCCCGCCTTGGCATCGAGCAGCGTCACAAGGGCGGTTATGCTGTCAGGCAGCGCTGGCAGCATGTTGCCGTCGGTTGGAGCCGGCCCGAGCCCCCCCGTTGCCGCGTTGCGGGTGAGAAAGGACACGATTGCCCCGCCTGCCGAGCTTTGCACCAGAACGATCTGGCGCGCACGTTCGTCATCCGGGCGCGCTTCACCCCAACCCGGGCGCGCAAAGCCATAGCTGTCAAAGGCATTTTTGATCGCACGTCCGAGGGGCCGGTTGGGATCAACGGCATCGGCCGCGCTCAGGGGGGGCGCGATGCCGGTCTTGGCGGGCAGCAGGCCCGCATTATGAGACGCCGCTGAAGTGCGCACCGCCAGATAGGGCGTTTGCCCATCATCGCCGACCAGCTTGAACAGGCACGCGATCCAGTGGGTGCGCAGTTTGGCGTCCCGGCGCGTGCGCTCGGCCTGCAGAGCTTCCCATGCCGCCCGGGTGATGCAGATCGTGGGAATGGTGGGAAAACCGGCATCGCTGACGCGGAAAATCCAGCGGGCCTTGCCCGAAAGCAATTTGAGCTGCGAGGCCGATAGGTTCGCCTTGCCCACCGCAGGGGCAATCGCAAAAATTTCCTGGGCCAAACTCACCTTGCTATCCCTGCCATGCCGCGCGGCGCATAATGCCTATGAGCTAGCCTGCCTGCAACAAGGCTTGACTTGGCCGGCTCGCGAAAGCATCTGATCTGGGATGGAAAAGCGGCCACAACTAGACATCCTGCTGTGCGCCCCTCGCGGATTTTGCGCGGGGGTCGACCGAGCCATTCAGATCGTCGAACTCGCCCTGCAGAAATATGGCGCGCCCGTTTATGTGCGCCACGCCATCGTCCACAACAAATATGTGGTGGATGGGCTGCGCCAAAAAGGCGCGGTTTTCGTGGAAGAACTGAGCGAGATTCCGCCGGGCGATGCGCCAGTGGTGTTCTCGGCCCATGGTGTGCCCAAGAGCGTTCCGGCCGATGCGCGTAGCCGCAACATGATGTTTCTGGATGCGACTTGCCCGCTGGTGTCCAAGGTGCATGTGGAAGCACAGCGCCATTTCGAGGAAGGTCACGAAATCGTGCTGATCGGGCACCATGGCCATCCCGAGGTCGTGGGCACGATGGGGCAGTTGCCCCTCGGCGCCATTACGCTCGTGGAAGATGTGGCCGGTGCCATGGCCATTACACCCCGCGATCCGGCAGCACTCGCTTATGTGACGCAAACCACGCTTTCCGTGGATGACACCAGCGAGATCGTGGCGGCCCTGCAGTCGCGCTTCCCACTAATCCATGGACCGCACAAGGAAGACATCTGCTACGCCACGACAAACCGGCAGCAGGCTGTCAAGGCGGTAGCTCCGCTGGTCGACGCCATGGTCGTGGTTGGCTCGCCCAACTCCTCCAACTCGCTTCGCCTCGTCGAGGTAGCCGAACGGGCCGGGTGTCGCGTCGCCATGCTGGTGGACCGCGCCAGCGAAATCGACTGGAGCCGCCTCCAAGGCATTCGCACCCTGGGTGTTTCGGCTGGCGCCTCGGCGCCTGAAAAGCTCGTTGATGAAGTCATCGAAGCCTTTGCGCAGCGTTACGACATCAAGGTCGAGGCGAAGGTCACGGCGGTCGAGAACATCGCCTTCAACGTGCCGCGGCAGCTGCGCCCCGTCGAGGTCACCGTCGCCCCATGAGTGAAGCCGTTGTGATCCATACGGACGGGGCCTGCTCGGGCAATCCCGGTCCGGGCGGCTGGGGCGCCATTCTCCAATATGGCGACAAGCGCAAGGAATTGTGCGGCGGGGAACCGCTGACGACCAACAACAAGATGGAGCTGACCGCCGCCATCGAGGCGCTTAACGCGCTTACCCGACCCTGCACGGTCGAACTGCATACCGACAGCCAGTACGTCAAAAACGGCGTGCAAAGCTGGATGAAGGGCTGGAAGCGCAACGGCTGGAAGACCGCCGACAAGAAGCCGGTAAAAAACCTCGAGCTCTGGCAGGCACTGGACGAAGCCACCAAGCGCCACACCATCTCCTGGCATTGGGTCAAGGGCCACGCCGGACACGATCTTAACGAGCGCGCCGATCAGCTCGCCAATGAAGGCATGGCACCCTACAAGAACAAGCGGGCTGCGTTTACGCCACCGGTTTAGCGGCTCTTTTGGGCAACACCCGCTTGATCAAACCCCAGAGCGGGGAGACCACATAGCCCGCCACCGGAATCAGCAGCGTGCCCAGCAGCAGGCCGAAGAAAAAGTCCACAAAGGCGGTAGCGAACCATCCCGCAAGGCTCGCAAACGAGCTGAAGGTGTGCTCGGCCCAGTGAGCGGCCCCTTCAATGATGTGTTCAGGCAGGTCCCAACCGAACTCGTACAGGCCATGCGCGACAATGCTGCCGCCGACCCAGGTCATGGCCGCAGTACCCACAAGGCTCAGCACGCGCATGAAGCCTGGCATGCCGGTCACCAGCCCGCGGCCGAAAGCGCGTCCGGCACCCGTGCGGCCCTTTTTGGCCAGCAGCAACCCGAAATCATCGGCTTTGACGATCAGCGCAACCGCACCGTAAACCAAGACCGTGATGCCGATGCCGACCAAGGCCAGCACCATCGCTTGGGTGATGACGTTCTCGACCGGAATATTGGCCAGCGCGATGGTCATGATCTCGGCGGAAAGAATGAAATCGGTTTTGATCGCGCCAGCGACCTTCTGGTCCTCAAGGGTCTGGGCGGTGATCGCCGCCGGCACCAGTGCGGCCTCATGCGCCTCGGCCTGATGGGGCAGAAGCGCATGGAAAACCTTCTCGGCTCCCTCGTAGCAGAGATACGCCCCACCGATCATCAGCAAGGGCGTGATCACCCAGGGTGCGAAAAACGAGAGCAGCAATGCCGCGGGCAACAGGAAGATCAGCTTGTTCTTGACCGAACCCAGCGCGATCTTGCCGATAATGGGAACTTCGCGATCAGCGGTAAAACCGTGCACATAGTTAGGCGTGACAGCGGCATCGTCGATCACCGCCCCAGCGGCTTTGGCGCCTGCTTTGGCGGCTTGCCCCGCGACGTCATCGAGCGACGCCGCGGCAACTTTCACCAGGCCCGCGACGTCGTCGAGCAACGCCAATAATCCAACGCTCATATCTTCATTCCTGCCGCAGCTTAGATGTGGCAGGGGAAACGAGCGGGGCTACCCCCGGGGTTCCATCCGCAGCTAGCCCGAAATCTTGGAGAAATCGGCCACCAGATGCATTGTCTGGCGCAGGCGCCCCAGAAGGTTGAGCCGATTGATGCGCGTGGCCGGATCGGGATCGTTGACCAGCACCGCTTCAAAGAACGCATCCACCGGGGCGCGCAGGGCCGCCAGATCGCCCATGGCGCCGGTAAAATCATCCTCCGCTACCCGGGCTGCCACTGCCGGCTGCACCGTGGTCACCGCAGCGGCCAGCGCGGTTTCCTCGGGCAACTGCAACAGCTCGGGCTTGACCTCGCCATCATAGGTCAACGAGAACTTCTTTTCCTCAGCAGCAAGAATATTGGCGGCGCGGCGATAGCCGGCCAGCAGATTGGTCCCGTCGGGCGAGGACAGCAGCGACGACAGCGCTTCGGCACGCTGGGTGATCTGCAGCATGTCATTGCTGTCGGGAGAGAGCACCGCATCGATCAGATCGTGACGGGCGCCCGCATCGCGCAGCGACACCTTGAGCCGGTCATGGAAGAAGGCCAGCAGGTCGGGCTCCACCAGCAAGGGGAAGCGCAAGCCGTTTTCGGTGATGATCCGGATCACGCCCAAGGCGGCACGGCGCAGCGCAAAAGGATCGCGCGAGCCGGTGGGCTTTTCGTTGATGCGCCAGAATTCGGTCAGCAGATCGAGTTTGTCGGCCAGCGCCACGGCGATCGCGACGGGATCGGTGGGGACCTCGTCGGTAGGACCAAGCGGCTTGTAGTGCTGTTCGATGGCATTGGCGATGTCAGCAGGCTCGCCCTGCGCCAGGGCGTAATAGCGCCCCATCAATCCCTGCAGTTCAGGAAACTCACCGACCATGCCGGTGGTGAGGTCAGCCTTGGCCAGCATGGCGGCGCGCTTGGCGCGTTCCGGATCGGCCCCCACCTGCGGGGCGATCTGCCCTGCCATTTTCACCAGGCGCTCGACGCGGGCAAACTGGGTTCCGAGCTTGGCGTGGAACACGGTGTCTTCGAGCTTGGGCAGACCGTGCTCGAGCGGAGTTGCCAAATCCCCTTCGTAGAAGAACTTGGCGTCGGACAGGCGAGCGCGAATAACGCGCTCATTGCCGGCGATGATCGCGGCGCCGCCGTCGATCGCCACCGTATTGGCGGTGATGATGAAATAGGGGGCCAGGCGCCCTGCCCCGTCGCGCAGGCAGAAGCATTTCTGGTTGGCGCGAATGGTGGCGATGATCACCTCTTCGGGCAGTTCCAGAAAGGCCGGGTCAAACGCGCCCATCATCACCACAGGCCATTCCACCAGCCCTGCCACTTCCTCGAGCAGGCCTTCGTCGCCAATCACCGACAGGCCGCGCGCAAAGGCGAGGTGTTCGGCATCGCTGCGGATGATGTCCTTGCGCCGGTCAAGGTCGAGCACGACTTTGGCGCGCTCGAGCCCCATCAGATAATCCTCAAAGCGCCGGATACGAATGGCTCCGGGCGCCAGGAACCGATGACCATAGGTGGTCTGGCCAGACCCAACCCCTGCAGCCTCGAAGGGGATTACAATCGGCTCGTCATTATCGGTGCCGAAGGTCGCAGTAATTGCGCGCAGCGGGCGCACCCAGCTGGTGCTGCCCGAGCCCCAGCGCATCGACTTGGCCCAGGGAAAATCGGCGATCACGCGCGGCAGCAGGCCCGACAGAATCGTTGCGGCCTCGGCGCCGGGCTTGTGGATATGGGCCACGTAGAACTCGCCCTTCTTCGGATCGCTTTCAACCTTGGCCTGCTCGATCGAGCTCAACCCGGCCGAGCGCAAAAAGCCATCGATTGCCGGCTGGGGCGCGCCAACCTTGGGGCCCTTCTTGTCTTCATGCGTGTCGGGCGAGCGCGGCGGAATGCCCGAAACCGTCAGCGCCAACCGGCGCGGCGTCACAAACGCCTTGGCGCCCTCGTAAACCAGACCCGCATCCACCAGCGCTGTGGTCACCGCCTTGCGCAAGTCTTCGGCAGCGCGGCGCTGAAGACGGGCAGGGATTTCCTCGGAAAACAGTTCGAGCAGCAGATCGGGCATGGTTTAAACCGGGCGTTCGAGCGTGTGGGTTGTGCCTAGCAAGGGGACGAAGCCTTGTCCATTGCAGCGGCGTGCGGGGGTCTAGCGCCTCAGGCGCCACCGCCCGCGGTGTGCAGCCAGGCTTCGCCACAGGCCTTGGCAAGTTCGCGAATGCGCAGAATATAGCTTTGCCGCTCAGTCACCGAGATAACGCCACGAGCGTCGAGCAGGTTGAAATTGTGCGAAGCCTTAATCACCTGCTCATAGGCCGGCACGGCCATGGTGTGGCGGTCGCCCTCGCGGCCGGCTTCCAGAATGGCCCGGCATTCCTTTTCCGCATCAGCGAAATGGCGGAACAGGATCTCGGTATCGGCCGCCTCGAAATTGTACTTGGACTGCTCCTGCTCGTTCTGCAGGAACACATCGCCATAGGTGACCTTGGAGTTGCCGCCGCCACCATTGAAGTTGAGGTCGTAAACGTTCTCGACCCCCTGCACATACATGGCGAGGCGCTCGAGCCCATAGGTGATTTCGCCCGGCACCGGCGAGCATTCAAAGCCCGCCACCTGCTGGAAATAGGTGAACTGGCTGACTTCCATGCCATCGCACCAGCATTCCCAGCCAAGGCCCCAGGCGCCCAGCGTCGGGCTTTCCCAGTCATCCTCGACAAAGCGGATGTCGTGCAGGGCGCTATCAAGACCGATCGCCGCCAGCGACTTGAGATAAAGCTCCTGAATGTCGGGTGGCGACGGCTTCAGGATAACCTGGAACTGATAATAGTGCTGCAGGCGGTTGGGATTTTCGCCATAGCGCCCGTCCTTGGGCCGGCGGGAAGGCTGCACATAAGCGGCGTTCCAGGGCTTGGGGCCCAGCGCGCGCAAGGTGGTCGCGGTATGGAAGGTGCCGGCGCCCATCTGCATGTCATAGGGCTGCAAAATCACGCAGCCCTGCTCGGCCCAGAAATTCTGAAGCGTCAGGATCATGCCCTGGAACGAGTTCTTGGGGTCCATATGGGCGGGGCGGTCAGTCATGGGCGTGGTCCCTTTGTGCGGGTCCATCCTCTATTGAGGCTGCCGGGAGCGGTCAACGGCGATTGTTCTCGTCGCCGGGTCCGCCCGGCCGGTAGGTGCCGTCCGCGTCGCGCTTGAGATCGATCACGCCCGGCTTGGCGCGCTCGGCCTGGTCGCGCTCGCGGCGCAGGCGCCGGGCTTCCTCATCCTGGCTCTTGAACTGGCCCTGCCAGTCGCGCCAGATCTTGCGAACACCCAGATAGATGGCCGCGGCGATGACGAGATAGATGGCGAGGCGAAGCAGAACTGCGGTCATTGGCTATAGTCCCAGCCGGGACCACAAGGCGCGGTCCTCCAGCGTAGCGGTCATGGCGGCGGGCAGTTCAGCGGCAAAGCTGAGGCGTGGCACGCCAAACCAGGACCGCTTGGGCGCAATGAACTTGAGCACGACATCGGCGCCGTACCGGGTGCGCAGCGTTGCATGCAGGTCGCCAATCGCATCCACCAGCCCCAGTTCGACGCCGCGAAGCCCGGGCCACCATTCGCCCGTGAACAGCACATCGTCGGGGGCGCGTAGCCGGTCGCCCCGCCGCGCTTTCACATGCTCGATAAACACCGAATGGATATCGAGCTCCACCGCCTTGATGCGCTCAACATCGCCCGGATTCTCCGGCAAGAAGGGGTCCAGCGTGGATTTGTTGCGGCCTGCCGTGTGCACCCGCCGCTCGATGCCGAGCTTTTCAAGTGCGCCGACAAACCCGAAGCCGGCCATGATCACGCCGACGGAGCCCACGATCGAAGAGGGATCAGCGATGATCTCGTCACCCGCCACGGCAATGAAATAGCCCCCGGACGCCGCCGCATCCTCCACGAAGACGAGAACCGGCTTGCCATGCTCGTCGGCCAGGTCGCGAATGCGCTTGGAGATCAGGCGCGACTGCACCGGCGAGCCGCCGGGAGAATTGACCACGATGGCGATGGCTGGCGCTGACTTGATGGCGAAGGCGCGCTGCAGCAAGGGCTCCACCGAAGCAATGCTCAGCCGCCCCTGGCGCTGTTCAGCGGCGATCACGCCGTGAAGCCGAACCACGGGGATAACCGTCTTGTTGCCGCCCAGGCGACGCCAGATCCGGCCCATCCAGGCGGGGGTTTGAACAGCCATCGGGTTCCTTTCACGCTCGCCGCCCCATTTAGGGTGCATCCAGGGGGATTACCAGACAAGCCGCGCCTCGCCGCGGAAGATTGCTTCAAACTCGGGCCGGAACGCCCGGCCATCTGCCTCATGGAGCGCCCGCGCGCCGAGCAGCGTCAACGGCGCCCGCGATCCCTTGATGCCGCGCAGCAGCACTCGGGTGGCAGGACCATCGGGCCGCGCGCAGAGCGGCAGAATGGTCAGCGCCCCGAACCGTCCGCCAAACGCGCCCAGCAAGGCTTGCAGCCCCTGCGCGGGATAGATGAAAATGGCCTCGCCGCCGCCCGCCGCAGCGCCCGCCGCTGATTTGACCCAGAGCTCCAGTTGTTCATTTTGCATGTGCCGGGCTCCCGCCCGACCCTGTACGCGCGCGAGCGTGCCCCGGGCAGCATCGAAAAACGGCGGATTGGCGATAACCGTCTCGTAAGCATTCTCCTCGATTCCCGCCCCCTGACGCGCACTGCCCGGGGCGGCCACATCGGCATGCGCATAGCTCACCCGGTCGGCAAAGCCGTTCGCGGCCGCATTATCCTGTGCGAGCGTCAGCATGGCTTCGTCCCGCTCGGCAAGCGTGGCGCGCAGGCCCGGAGCATGCGCGAGTGCCACGAGTGCCGCGGTCCCCACGCCACTGCCCAGATCCAGCAGTGTTTGCGCGCTAGGGGGTACCGAAGCCCCTAAAAGCACGCTGTCGAGCCCCGCCCGGAAGCCCCGGGCCGGTTGGAGCACAGTGATGCGGCCGCCCAGAAAGGCGTCTGACGTCGTGGTTTGCTGTTGGACAAAGTCGCTGGTCTGGTCTAGGGACATCGCACCCAATTGGCCGGTTTTTACGCGAGCTTAAGTGGCAAGCGCATCAGGCTCAACCAGATTTGCCAGTAGGGGCAAACGAGGACCGTACCGCGTGTCTGTTGTTACGCAATCCAAACCGGCATTCAGTGCCAATGCTGTTGATCGGCTGATCGATGCTACTGCCGCTGACATGGCCAAGGTCAATGCGCTGATCCTGGCGCGGGCAGATTCGCATGTCGAGATGGTGCCCGAGCTGGCCCGCTACCTCATCGAAAGCGGTGGCAAGCGCCTGCGCCCGATGCTGACCGTGGCTGCGGCGTCCCTCTTTGGCAAGGGTACCGGCTCGGCGATCAATTTCGCCGCCGCCGTCGAGTTCATGCACAACGCCACGCTGTTGCATGACGATGTGGTCGATGAAAGCGATATGCGCCGCGGCAAGCCCGCTGCCCGCATGGTGTGGGGCAACAAGGCCTCGATCCTCGTTGGCGATTTCCTCCTCGGCCAAGCCTTCATGATGATGGTGGAAACTGGCGACATTGCAGCATTGGGCGTGCTTTCCGCCGCGTCGGCCGCCATGGCCGAGGGCGAAGTGTTCCAGTTGGCCAAGACTGGCGATCTTTCCACCACGCCCCAAGACTATGCCGAAGTGATCCGCGCCAAAACTGCGGTGCTGTTCCAGGCCGCGTGCGAAGTGGGCGCGATGTCGGGCGGCGCCGATGCGCCGGGCCGCAAGGCTTTGGCCCGCTACGGGCTTGAGCTGGGCACCGCGTTCCAGCTCGTTGACGATGTGCTCGATTATCGCGGCGAGACCGATACGCTGGGCAAGAACAGCGGCGATGACCTGCGCGAAGGCAAGATGACCCTGCCCGTTATTTTGGCGCTTGCCGACGCCAGCGAGGCCGAGCGGGCAGTGATCACCGGCGCGCTGGGCGATGCCGAGGCGAGCGACGATCAGGTGCGCAGTGTTGTTGCCATCATGGAGCGGCACGATAC
Organism: Devosia sp. 1566; assembly: GCF_004005995.1. Classification (NCBI taxonomy): domain Bacteria; kingdom Pseudomonadati; phylum Pseudomonadota; class Alphaproteobacteria; order Hyphomicrobiales; family Devosiaceae; genus Devosia; species Devosia sp. 1566. Next base: position 727,770 of record NZ_CP034767.1, on the reverse strand, counting down.
CCTGGGGCGCACCATAAGGCAGGCCCATGCCCATGCGGGTGCCGCCCGTGACGCGCTCAACGCCGCTCCCGCTGGCGCGATGAACGCGCTCTTGGCCGATGTGGTCGAATTCAGCGTGATGCGCCTGTTCTAGGGCCCGAGTACCGGCGCCGCGGCAATCCAATGGTCTGGTGTCGCCCGACGCATTTCATGGGCCGCCTGATGCGCCTGCGCCCCCGAGCCGAACAGCCCGAACACCGTTGCCCCCGATCCAGACATCCGCGCCAGCATGCAGCCGGGTGCCGCCGCAAGCCGAGCAATGATGCGGCCGATCTCGGGCACCAGTTCCACTGCCGGCGCCTGCAGGTCATTGCGGGTTTCCGCCAGCCAGATGCCCAGTTGCGCGGGCCGGGTCATCGGCTCAGGCAAGGCTGGCATTGCCGGATTGTCCTTCTTGAGCAGGCGCCGGAACACTTCGGGCGTCGAGACCGGCAGCAGCGGGTTGACGAGCACCAGATAGCATTCGGGAAAGGCTGGCAGCGGCGAAAGGATCTCCCCTACCCCGCGCGCCACCAGAGGGGCGGATACGAGGCAGGCGGGAACATCCGCGCCCAGCCTTGCCCCCAGCTCAGCCAGTTCCGTGACAGGGATCGGCGTGGCCGACAGATCGGCGAGCAGGCGCAGCGCCGCAGCGGCATCGGCGGAGCCCCCGCCAATGCCCGCCGCCACCGGCAAGTTCTTGCGCAGCCGCATGGCGAGGCCCGGCGGCACAGCCTCAGGCCAGCGGGCGCGAAAGGCGGCTACGGCACGCGACACCAGATTGGTATCGCCACCGCTCAGGCCACGCGCAAAAGGGCCAGTGATCGCAAGACTGTCGCTGGCCGCTGGCGCCGCTTCCAGTTCGTCGGCCAAGTCGGCGAACACCACCAGGCTTTGCAGGTCGTGGTAGCCATCGTCACGCCGACGGGTGACATGCAGCGCCAGATTGACCTTGGCTGGCGCCGACTGCGTCCAATACTGCCCCATGCCCCGAACTACTGGGCGGCCGTTTGTTCGTCCAGACCATTGGCCAGCTTGGGCTGCACACGCTCCTTGACGACGCCGATATCGTCAACGGAGGCCGCCACATTCCACTGGAACTTGGCCTCGAGCCGCCGCCCCGCGCGCCAATAAGCGTCGCCCAGATGGTCATTGATCTCGGGGTCGTTGGGCTGCAACTGCACGGCCTGTTCGAGGGTCTTGACCGCTTCTTCCATGCGGCCAAGCTTGTAGAAGGCCCAGCCCAGCGAGTCGACGATATAGCCATCCTGGGGCATGGCAGCGACGGCCTTTTCGATCATGGCTAGCGCCTCTACGAGGTGCATGTCCTTGTCGATCCAGCTATAGCCCAGATAGTTGAGCACCTGCGGCTGGTCGGGGCGCAGTTCAAGCGCCTTGAGGAAATCGCGCTCGGCCTCGGGCCACTGCTTGTTGCGCTCATAGGAGATGCCGCGCACATAATAGAAGCGCCAATCCGATGCATTCTCGCCGCCGGTGAGGTCCAGCGCCGTGGAATAGGCGTCGATGGATTTGGCGTATTGCTCGTCGGTGCGCAGGATGTCTCCATAAACCGACACCGCATCGAGGTCATCGGGCTGGGTCGCCACGATATTGCCCAGCCGGCGCAGCGCCTCGGGACGATCACCCATATTGTCGAGGTTCTGGGCGACCCGAACCACCGCGGTTGGCTTCATCGCCGAATTGGCGGGAACGCTTTCATAGATGCGGTTGGCCGCGTCATGCTGGTCGGCCGCATCAAGCACTTGGCCGAGGGCCAGCGCCACCACATCGGCAGACGGATCAAGATAAAGCGCTAGGCGCAGGAACATTACCGAGACGTCCATGCTGCTGTCGCGCGCGAGCGCCACGCCGATGCCGTGGAACATTTCGGCCGCGCCGACCTGCACATTGGCGGCAAAGATCCCGGGGCGCTGCCCGGCATCGACCGCTTCCTTGACGATGGTGACGACGGGATGGCTCAGCCCCGCATCCTGGAACTTGGCGATGGCGGCCTTGGCCTGGTCGAACTCGCCGGCATTGGCGAGCACGCGGGCATAAACCTCGACGATCCGGGCTACGCCAGGCTCGGCATCAAAGGCCTGGCCGGCATAGCGAATGGCGCGCTGGTTGTCTCCGGCCGCTTCCGCCATGAGAGCGCGATGAAACACGAGGAAATCCTCAAGCCCACCCTGCCCCAGGCCATCGAGCAGTTTGTCGGCTTCCTTGACCCGATTGTCGCCAATCATCGCCCAGGCCCGCAAGATACCCGCCGTGATGCCAACAAAACTATCCTGGCCCACCGAGGCCAGCATGCGGTCGGCAGCGCCGTAGCGGCGCTCCTTGAGCGCTTCGGTCGCCAGCACCAGTTCGGCAAGCTGGTTGCCAGGGTCGAGCTCGAGCAGGTGCCGGGCCGTGGAGGCCGCTTCCCCGATCTGCCCATCGGCGGCAAGGCCAATAAAGGCGCGTTCCACCATGACCGGGTTGTCCCAGTCGGCCTTGGCTGCATCGCTGAAATAGCGAGCGGCTTCCTCGGTGCGCAGGTCCTTGAGCGCCCCTTGCCCGGCCAGATAGGAGCCGGTCACGCTGGGGCGGAACAGCGACAGCATGTCGAGCGTGGACGTGGGGGCCGTTTGGGCCGCCAGGGGAACCACGAGGCCGGTCAGCATCAGGGCAACAAAGGCGGGTCGCGCCAGACGATTGGATAGCATTGACACGAGGCTTGGATCTCCCTTGGCCGAACCGGCCCAGTTCTGGGCGGCAAGATTGGCGGTTTTGGGACCGCGCCGCAAGTGCGGCCGGTCGGCGGGTCAGTCACATTCCGCTGTAGTTGGGACCACTGCCACCTTCGGGCGGAACCCAGGTGATGTTTTGCGCGGGATCCTTGATGTCGCAGGTCTTGCAGTGCACGCAATTGGCCGGATGGATGCGAAACACCGGTTCGGCCCCTGAGCGATCCAGCTCATAGACCCCCGCCGGACAATAAAGCGGGGCCGGCTCGCCATAACGCGGCAGGTTTTCGCGGATCGGCACGGTCGGATCGGCCAGCCGCAGGTGATTGGGCTGGTCCTCGTCATGGGCGAGATTGGCCAGAAAAACTGAAGCGGCGCGGTCAAACACCTTTTGCCCGTCCGGGCGCGGATAGGTCTTGGGCGTCACTTCGCTCAGGGTGCGAGTGGCAGCGAAGTCCGCCCCCTTGTGGCGCAGCGTGCCCAGCACGGACCGGCCCAGGATTGCGCTGCTCCACATTTCAGCGCCCGCCGCGGCAACGCCCATAGCCGTGCCAAGGCGCGACCACAGGGGTTTGACATTGCGCACAGCGCGCAACTCGTCCTCGATCCCGGTGGCCATGATGCGGCCGGCAAAATCCTCGATTGCGTCGTGCTGGCGCCCCGCTGCAATGGCGGCGCCCACCGCTTCGGCCGCCCCCATCCCCGACAGAATCGCATTGTGGATGGCCTTGAGGCGCGGCGCGTTCATGAACCCTGCCGCGCAACCAATCAGCCCTCCACCAGGAAAGGCCAGCGTCGGCACCGATTGCCAGCCGCCCGTCGCCAGCGCCCGCGCCCCATAACTGAGGCGCGTCGCCCCTTCGAGCAGCGCCGCGATCTTGGGATGGGTCTTGAACCGCCCGAACTCGTCAAAGGGCGACAGCGTCGGGTTGGCGTAATCAAGATGCACCACCAGCCCGAGGTAAAGCTTGCGGTCCGCCGCATGATAGGCAAAGCCGCCACCCGAAGTGCTGTTGTCGAGCGGAAAGCCCAGAAAGTGGTCCACCCGCCCTGGCTCGTGCCGGTCGGCGGCAATTTCCCAGACTTCCTTGATCCCGAGCCCATATTTCTGTGGCTCGCTGGCGAGGGCAAAATCGCCGATCACCGCCCTGGCGAGCGAGCCGCGTGCCCCCTCCGCCAGCAGGGTATATTTGGCTTCAAGGCCAATGCCTTCGGCAAAGCCCGGCTTGGGATTGCCCGCATGATCGCGCCCCAGATCGCCGGTGATGATGCCCCGGACCGGCCCTTCGGGGCTGCGCAGCACATCGACGGCTGCGGTCATGGGGAAAATATCGACGCCCAGCGCCTGCGCCTGTTCGCCCAGCCAGCGCACGAGATCCCCAAGGCTGACGATCACTCCTCCTGGCGTCTGCGTTTGCGGCGGCATCAGCCAATGGGGAAAGCTCACCCCGCCGTTGGCGGTGAGGAAATGGTAGGTGTCGCGCGTGACCGCCGGGCCCACCGGCGGGCCCATTTGGCGCCAATCGGGCAAGAGGGCATCGAGGCCCCTGGGGTCCATCACCGCGCCCGAAATGATGTGGCCGCCGATCTCGGCGGATTTTTCCACCACGGTGACCCCCAGATCGGGATGGAGTTGCTTGAGGCGAATAGCCGCTGCCAGCCCCGCAGGACCAGCGCCAACGATCACGACATCGGTGGAAAGGCTTTCGCGCTCGCCCGCTTCTGCCATGAAATCTCCGTCGTCTCTTTCCACGCGCGGCTGGCCGCGGCAAACGCGGTGTGCCATAACAGAGAACATGGCCGAGATGCGACCGCTAAATCACGCCGAGATGGTCTCGGTGCTCGAATGGTATCGGGCTGCCGGTGTGGACCTGGCCCTTGGCGAAGAGCCGGTGGACCGCTTCAACCAGCGCCCGCCTGCCCGTGTTGCCCCCAGCCCCGCCGTCCCCAATCCCGCCGCCTCGGCCGCGCCGAGCGCACCCATGCCTGCACTCGGGGGCGATCCGGCCGAAGCGCGCAGCCTTGCGGCCAAGGCGCAGAACCTGGTTGAACTCGAAGAGATCCTGCGCGCCTATGATGGCTGCGGGCTCAAGCTCCGTGCCACCCAGCTGGTGTTTGCCGATGGCAATCCCCAAGCTCAGATCATGGTGATCGGGGAAGCCCCCGGCGCCGAAGAGGACCGGCAGGGGCGCCCCTTTGTGGGTCGCGCCGGCCAGTTGCTCGACAAGATGCTCGGCGCCATCGGGCTCGATCGTACCAAGGTTTATATCGCCAATACCGTGCCCTGGCGCCCGCCCGGCAATCGGGTGCCCACGCCCGAGGAGCTGGCCCTATGCCTGCCCTTCCTGCAACGGCAAGTGGAGCTGGTGGCGCCCCGTCTTGTGCTCACCGTCGGCGGACCGGCCATGCAGACGGTGTTCTCCACCAGTACGGGCATCATCAAGATGCGCGGCAAATGGAGCCCGGTGAGCATCGGCAACCATCAAACCGAGGCCATCGCCACGCTTCACCCCGCCTATTTGCTGCGCAACCCTGCGGCAAAGCAGCAGGCCTGGCGCGACCTGCTCAGCCTCAAGGCCAAAATGGACCAATTGGGCATCGGCTGACATTGGAGCTTGGGCTGGGGGATTTTGCCCCCTTAATGTCACCGTTGCGTGATCCAACCACACTCAGTCGAATCAACTCCGTTCCCCCGAAAGCGTCATGGCCTCCGTTGTAAAGATTTACGCCCTCTTCCTTGGCTCTGCCCTGCTGATGTTCGGGGGTGGCCTGCAGGGTCTCTTGCTCTCGGTTCGCGGCGCAGAAGAAGGCTTCTCGCTGCTCTCGCTCGGCCTGATCGGCACTGGCTGGTCGGTAGGCTTTGTTTCGGGCTCGCTCGTCGTGCCGCTGATTGTGCGCAATGTCGGTCATATCCGCGCGTTTTCCGTGATGGCCGCGATTGGCACGGTCACGATCCTCCTTAACCTGCTGATGGTCAACGACATCAGCTGGATTGTCTTGCGCGCGCTATCGGGCTTCTGCTTTGCCGGCGCCGCGATGATCGTTGAAAGCTGGCTCAATGAGGTGACCGATAACCGCAGCCGCGGCACGACCTTTTCGATCTATGTCACGGTCAATATGTGCTCGTCGGTGCTTGGCCAGTTCGCCATGTCCATGACCGGCACCGCCGGCTATGTGCCCTTCGTGCTGGGCGCGATCAGCTTTATTTGCGCAGTGCTGCCGACCGCCCTCACCTCGACGCCCCAGCCGCGCCCCCTATCCTCGGCGCGGCTTGATCTGCGCCTCCTTTACCGCACCTCTCCCATTGCTGCGATTGCCGCATTCTGCTGCGGCATGGCCAATGGCACTTTTGGCACCCTGGCGCCGGTCTACGGCTATGCCCAGGGGCTCGATGCGGGCGGCATCGCTTTTCTTTTTGCCCTTGCCGCCATTCTGGGGGCCTCCGCGCAAATTCCCTTTGGCCGTCTTTCCGACCGGATCGATCGCCGCCTGGTGATGATCGGGCTGTCCACCTTTGCCGCCCTCGTGGCCCTGACCCTGGTGCTGCTCAACCCCGCCGCCGGTTGGCCGATGTATGTGCTGTTCGCCGCTTATGGCTTTGCCGCCAATCCGCTTTATGCGGTGGCGGTGGCCCATGCCAATGACTTCGCCAAGGAAGGCGAGTTCGCCAAGATCGCTGGCGGCATGCTGCTGACCCTGGGTGTTGGCCTCGCCATCGGCCCAGCCGTCGCTTCCATGATCATGGGTGCATTCCATCCGGTTGGGCTTTTTGTCGTCACGGGTATCTTCCACGCCATCCTGGCCGTCGCGGCCATCCTGCGCATGCGCATCCGCAACGCGCCCGATGCAGCCACGCGCACGCCGTTCCAGCCTATGGCCTCGGACGAGCAGGTGACGCCAGAAACGGTGGCGCTTGATCCTCGGGCCGATATCGAGGAAACCGAACTCGACGAACAGCAGGCTGCAGCGGAGCAAAGCGATGTTTATCACGGCAAGATTTGACGAGCGCGAGTTCCGGCCCCTGTCCATCGCCGTGCTCGCCGTATCGGACACCCGCACGCTCGAGACCGACACCTCCGGCGCCCTGCTTGTTTCCATGCTCGAGGAAGATGGTCACCGCAGCGCCGGGCGCCAGGTGGTGCCTGACGATGTGCAGGCCATCCGCGCCGCCGTGCAGGCCTGGGTTGCGGACCCGCAAGTGGACGTGGTGCTGACCACGGGCGGCACCGGCTTTTCCGGCCGCGATGTTACCCCCGAAGCCATCGAGCCGCTGTTCAACAAGCGCATGGACGGCTTTTCGGTGCTGTTCCACCAATACTCGGCCACCAAGATCGGCACGTCCTCGATTCAGTCGCGCGCCACGGCTGGGCTGATCGGGGAAACCTTTGTGTTCTGCCTGCCGGGCTCCCGCGGGGCCTGCCGGGATGCGTGGGACGGCATTTTGCGCGACCAGCTCGATTATCGGCACAAACCCTGCAACTTCGTGGAAGTGATGCCCCGCCTCGCCGAGCGCTGAAACGCAAAACGGCGGCCCCGAAGGCCGCCGTTCTGAAGTGTTATCGGACTTGAGATGCCTTAGTGCCCGTGCACCATGCCCGGTGTGCCGCCCTTGGGCTTGCGCACAAAGAATGCGGCCACGATCGCGAACAGCGAGATTATCGCCCCCACGAAGAACGCCGAGCGGATGCCGCCCGCCGCTGCCGCCAACGGCTCGGCACCACCGGCCAGCAGATTGGCTGACTGCAGGGTCATCAGCGCCACAAACAACGCCGTTCCCGCCGCGCCCGCCACCTGCTGCACCGTGCCGATCACGGCGCTGCCATGCGAATACAGCTTGGGCTGGAGCGAACCGAGGCTCGCCGAGAACAGGGGCGTAAACATCAGCGACAAACCGACGCTGAACGCCAGATGGGCGGCCAGCAGCCAGCCAAAGGGCGTGCTTTCCGTAACCATGGTCAGGCTCCACAAGACAAGGCTCACAATGGTCGCGCCGGGCACGAGCAGCACGGTTGGGCCATGTTTGTCATAGAGCCGACCTACCACTGGCGCGCAGAGCCCCATAACGAGGCCTCCCGGCAGCAGCATCAAGCCGGTCTGCAGCGTCGACAGCCCCAGCACGTTCTGCAGATAGATGGGCAGCAGGATCAACATACCGAACATCGCCATCATCATCACCGCCATCAGCACCACCGAGATGCTGAAGGTCGGCGTTTGCAGGGTGCGCAGGTCAAGCAGGGCACGGTCGCGCTTCTGTAGGGAAAGCTGGCGCAGCACGAAGAGCCCGATCACCACGACGCCGAGCACCAGCGGCACCCAGGCCGGCACAGGACCGGGATGGCTCGCAGCTTCCCCCAGCCCGCTCAGCCCATAAACCAGGCTGCCAAAACCGACCACCGACATACCGACCGAAATCACATCGATCGGCACGGATTTGGGCGTCGAAACATTGCGGATGCGCGCAAATCCCAGCGCGAGGCTCCCCAGCGCAATCGGCAAAACGAGGATAAACATCCAGCGCCAATCCAGCTGCGACAGGATCAGGCCCGAAATGGTCGGCCCGATCGCTGGCGCCACCGAGATCACGGTCGAGATATTGCCCATGGTCTTGCCCCGCGTTGCGGGCGGCACGAGGTTCATCACCGTCGTCATCAGCAGCGGCATCATGATCGCCGTGCCGATGGCCTGCACCACCCGACCCGCAATCAGCAGTTCAATGCCAGGCGCGGTGGCGCAGATCAGGGTGCCGAGCGAAAACGTGCTCATGGCGGCGACAAACACAGGCCGCGTATGAAAGCGCTGCAGCAAGAAGCCGGTGATGGGAATCACCACCGCCATGGTCAGCAGAAACGCCGTGGTCAGCCACTGGCCGGCGCTTGCGGTGATCCCCAGATCGGTCATCAGGTGCGGCAGTGCCACGCCCATGATGGTTTCGTTCAGGATCACCACAAAGGCCGAAACCAGCAGCAGGTTGATCACCAGCCGATTGCGCGCGCCAAGCCCTGGCTCAGCTGCGGCGGCGGATGGGGGCACAGCATCTAAAACAGAAGCATCGCTGGACATGGTGTGCCTTTCGCAGAATTGAATTTGTTCGGTCCCGGGCAGCTGGAACACAGCCCTGACGATCGGGCCAACCCGATTTCGACATCGCCGAAGCGAGTGCGGTGGCGCCCTGGACCGGGTCGGGTGGTTTAGTGGGTGCAAGCGCGCCCGTCCACCCGCCAGAACGCAGGGCAGTCTTGCATCAGCCGTTCCCCACGCCCATCTGATGGGTCGAGGCAGCTCAGCTGTTCACCCTTGTTCTTGTTTTGTTCTCGTGCGTGCGCTATGTGAATCCCACGCTGCGTGCCGTCGCGATTCGACCGGGCAAGCGCAAGGAGATCGCCTCATGGCCCTTTATCAAGCGCCGTCCTTTGAAGCCCTGGAAAAGCTCAGCCGCAGCCGCGACGCCGATCTGGCGCGGCGCGAACTGGTTGATCCCAGCCGCAATCGCGGCCGGGGCGCGCAATCCAACCGCAGCGGCCGCTTCGAGCGCCAGGCGCGGGAAAGCTTTGATGATGGCTGGAACAGCGTGGAAACGCTGCCCCAGTTCGAAACGGTCGAGCATATCGAGCGCGCCAAGACCATCATCACCAGCAATGACAGCCCCGATATCGGCTTTGATCGCTCGATCAATGCCTATCGCGGCTGCGAGCATGGCTGTTCCTATTGCTTTGCCCGCCCCAGCCACGCCTTCCTCGGCCATTCCGCGGGCATCGAGTTCGAGCGCGACATCTATGTCAAAACCAATGCGGTGGAAGCGCTGCGCGCGGAACTCGGCGCCAAGAATTATCGCGTCAAGCCGGTCGCCATGGGCACCAATACCGACCCCTACCAGCCGGCCGAGCGCAAGCATAAGCTGACGCGCGGCATCCTCGAAGTGATGCTGGAAACCCGCCATCCGGTCACCATCACCACCAAGTCGGCCCTCCTGATCCGCGACCTCGATCTCCTGACCGAGTTGGCCAAGCTCCGGCTGGTCAAAGTCGGGATCTCTATGACCTCGATGGACCACAAGCTCAGCCGCAAGATGGAGCCGCGCGCCTCCTCCCCGGCGCGGCGCCTCGAAGCCATTCGGCTCCTGTCGGAAGCGGGCGTGCCGGTCTCCGTACTCGCCTCCCCGATGATCCCAGCGATCAACGACATGGAGCTCGAGCGCATCCTCGATGCCGCCGCCGCCCAAGGTGCCAAGGGAGCCGCGATGATCCTGCTGCGCTTGCCCGGCGAAGTGCGCGACATCTTCCGGGAATGGCTGCTGCGCCATTTCCCCGACCGGGTGCGGCATGTGCTATCGCTGGTGCGCGATACCCGTGGTGGCAAGGATTATGACTCGCGCTGGGGCACCCGCATGACGGGCGAAGGCCCGTATGCGACCCTGCTGACCCAGCGCTTCGAAAAGGCGCGCGAGCGCTATGGGCTCGACGCCAAGCTTCCGGGCCTGCGCAGCGATCTTTTCGTTGCCCCCAAGCTCGAAGACCGGCAGATGAGCCTCTTCTGATTTGTGATCCCGGCGCGACTTGGCGCCGGGTTGACGCCGCGCAGGCCCATCGCGATGCTGGCGGCATGCTGATCGAATCACCCATCCAGCTTGAACCCGATTATTCCCATGAGCTTGCCGCGCAGGCCCGTGGGGCGCGCGTCGTCGCCGGCGTGGACGAAGCCGGCCGCGGTCCCCTGGCCGGCCCCGTGGTCGTGGCCGCGGTGATACTCGATCCCACCTGCATTCCGGTTGGCCTCAACGATTCCAAAAAGCTGACCGAAGAGGTGCGCGAGGCGCTGTTCGCCCAGATTGTGGACACCGCCCGAGTTTCGGTGGTGATCGCGCCTCCCTCCATCATCGCCACCCGCAATATTCGCGGCGCGACGCTCTGGGCCATGACCCAGGCCGTGCACGGCCTTTGCGTTTGTCCCGATCGGGTGCTGGTGGATGGTCGCGATGTACCCATGGGCCTGCCCTGCGAAGGCCTAGCGCTGGTGGGTGGCGACGGTCGCAGCGTTTCGATTGCTGCCGCTTCCATCGTTGCGAAAGTCACGCGCGACCGGATGTGCCGGATCATGGATTGCGATGCACCCCATTTCGGCTTTTCCAGCCACAAGGGCTATTCGACGCCCCAGCATATGCGCGCCCTCAAGGACCATGGTCCCTGCCGCCATCACCGCGCCGATTTTGCCCCTGTTGCTGAAGCGCGCGAGCGGTTGGCGCTGGCGGCTGTCCCGGTCCTGCTCGCCTCTTAACTCCACGCTAACCCATTGCACACGCTCCCTTAACCCTGACGCGCTACAACAGGAGCGTTAGTGTTGCGTTAGGGTTAAGTGTATGTTGCGTACCGCGCGTCGGGCCGAACCGGCCTTTGCGGAGGAGCCAAGGCGTCTCCCCATCGACACCATTCTTGTGGGCGATTGTATCGAGCACATGAACAGCCTGCCGGCGGGTTCGGTGGACCTGGTGTTTGCCGACCCACCCTATAATCTGCAGCTGGAATCGGGCCTGACCCGTCCCGATCAAAGCCGCGTCGATGCGGTAGACGATGATTGGGACAAGTTCGACAGCTTTGCCCATTATGACCGTTTCACCCGCGCTTGGCTGGCGGCGGCGCGCCGCGTGCTCAAGCCCGATGGCGCCCTGTGGGTCATCGGCTCCTACCACAACATTTTCCGCGTTGGCGCGGCGCTCCAGGATCTCGACTTCTGGATGCTCAACGACGTGATCTGGCGCAAGGCCAATCCGATGCCCAATTTCCGGGGCACAAGGTTCACCAATGCCCATGAAACGCTGATCTGGGCGGCCAAGAACCAGAAAAGCCGCGTCACCTTCAATTATGAAGCGCTCAAGCTCGCCAACGACGACACGCAGATGCGCTCCGATTGGCTGTTTCCGCTGTGCACCGGCAATGAGCGCCTCAAGGGCGAGGACGACGGCAAGGTGCATCCCACGCAAAAGCCCGAAGCCCTCCTGTTCCGCATTCTCAATGCCACCACCAAGCCCGGCGACATCGTGCTTGACCCATTCTTCGGCACTGGCACGACGGGGGCTGTCGCGCGCAAGCTCGGGCGCCATTTCATCGGCATCGAGCGCGAGCAGATCTATGTGGATGCCGCGCGCAACCGCATCGCGACCATCCGGCCGGGTGTCTTTGAAGCCCTGCAATCGGTCACGCCCAAGCGCAAGGAAACCCGCATTCCTTTCGGCTCGCTCGTCGAGCAAGGAATGATTGAACCGGGCACGCAACTTTTCGACTTAACCAAACGTTACTTCGCCATGGTTCGTGCAGACGGCTCGCTCGTCTCGGGTTCCCATCAGGGCTCCATCCACAAAGTGGGTGCGCTGGTGCAGGGCGCCGAGGCATGCAACGGGTGGACTTTCTGGCATTACGAACAAGGGGGCCATATCGCTCCCATCGACGACCTTCGGGCGGATATCCGCGCGAAACTTGATTTGCTTTCTGCCTGATCCTGACCTCCAATCATTCAGGCTCTACTTCAAGGCCGCTGGTTCCAAACCGGCGGCCTTTTCTTTGCCCGGGGTTCTCGGAGGGGCCTTTCCCAGTTGTGCTCACCGGAGCGCTCATGGCTGATGCTGGGATAAACCCTGCATAGACCCCTTCCTGGGGATCGCCATAGAGAACAACACACGCAAGGCGACGGTCCGTGCCCTTGATGCAGCTTCGTTCACGCCGTCGTCCGCTGACATGTGTCAGGCGAAGGACCCGGCATCTTTCGGCCACGGCGCTGGCAGCCAGGTCACGCAGACTTTATCAATCCAACGACTGCGAGGCCCCGTCATGAAGACGCTGCGCCGCCTCAACCTCCGGCAGCCTGGTTTCTGCCCAATCGATCATCATGCGCAATGCGGTCAGCAGTTCACGGCCAAGGGGCGTAATCGCATAGGTGACCGTTACCGGCGTAGTAGGTTCAACCTCGCGGGTGATGAGCCCGTCCCGTCTAAGCGATTGAAGGGTTTGGCTTAGCATCTTCTGCGAAATGCCGCCGATTTGCCGCCTCAGTTCGTTGAACCGGGCTTCTGAATCTCCCAGCACAAGCAGGATCAGGACGCTCCATTTGTCACCGATGCGGTCGAGCAGCTTTCGTGTCGAACAGTCACTGGCAAAGACGGTTCCGCGTGCCGTTCGGGTTTCCTCGGCGTAACCTGATGTGGTGAAAGTGCCGTCTTGCATGTGTCGTTTCTATCTATAACTAGGTTTCCAATGGTTACTACCACAGGAGACGACAAATGAAAATCGCAGTACTCGGAGCAAGCGGACGCGCCGGTTCGGAAATCACCAAGGAGCTTGCACGCCGGGGGCACGCGGTGCTCGCAGTGGACCAGAACCCGGATGCCGTGCCCCGTGCTCCGGAAGTAACCGCTGTCAGTGCTGACGCATTCGACCCTGCAGCGCTTGCCAAGGTTATTGCCGGAAGTGACGCTGTCATCAGCGCCTTGCGCTTCGACGTGCCTGCCGCAACTCTATTGTCTGCCGTCAAGCAGGCTGGAATAGGCAGGGTACTGTTCACCGGGGGCGCAGGGAGTCTGGAAGTTGCACCAGGTGTACGGCTTATCGATGCGCCCGACTTTCCCGAGGAAGCCAAACCCTTTGTGCAGGGTGGCATCACCTTCCTTGAAGACCTTCGTGCCGAGAAAGATGTCGACTGGATCTTCTTCTCCCCGGCCGCTGACTTTTTTGCTGGCCCGCGTCTTGGTCACTACCGCCTGGGCGGTGACAAGCTGGTTGTTGATGAGGCTGGTGTCAGCAAAATCAGCTTTGCGGATTATGCAATCGCCATGGTCGACGAACTTGAACAACATCGGCATAGTCGCGTGCGGTTCACTGCCGCCTACTGATTTCGCTGCAGCAATTGCCGCGGGCCGCAGGCTGCTCACTGGTAATCGTGCCACCCATGCTCCCACAATGGAGCGGAACCTGCAGGTCAGCTAAGGTCACCGGCTGAGCAACCGGAAACGGGAGGGGAACGGGATGCAGCTTTATGGAGTGCGCGGCTGGGGTTCGGGCATTGCGGAGGCGATGCTTACGCTCGCCGGCATGCAGTATGAACTTATCGATGTCACCGGGTTCGATCAGCCCGGTGCGTCGCGCGATGCGCTTACCGCAGCCAATCCCTTGGCGCAGATACCCACCCTGGTCCTCGCAACCGGGCAGGTCATCACCGAAAGCGCAGCTATCGCGCTTATGGTGATTGATCAGGCACCGCACCTGGCACCGCCCCAAGACACGCCGGAGCGACTTCGCTTTTATCGCCTGCTGATCTGGCTGGTCGCCAATGTCTACCCGACATTCACCTATGGCGATTACCCCGAACGCTGGGCACCTTCCGCCCCGTCCGAGTTGCGCGCCTCCAGTGATGCTCATCGTCAGCACCTGTATCAGTGGCTGGAAGGCGAAGTTGTCGGCTCCTTTGTCATGGGCGAGAACGTCTCGGTTCTCGATGCTTATCTAGCGGCCATGGTCTCGTGGAGACCGGGACAGGACTGGTTCAAGGCGAATTGCCCGAAGATCGCAGCGGCTGCCGAGCGCACCCGGAACCTCGATCTGCTTGCACCGATCATGAAAGCCAATGGATGGCTGTGAAGTGCAGGGCTCCGGCCTGAACGAACTATCCATGGCCGCCGCTTAAGCCCCCTCCACCCCCGCCCCGGCGAGCACCTTGCGGAACAGCGTTGGCAGCGCTTCCCCGTGCAGATCAGCCGGTGAACTCCACCAGCCGCTGTCAAGCCCGTCGGGCTCCACTGTTGCCGACCACACTTCCAGTTCGAGCCGGAAATGGGTGAACACATGCACCACCTGGCCATGGTGGCGCCAGTCGCCGGCGGCAGGATAGCTGGGTTCGGCCAACGCCTCGCCCCAAGGGGAGCACGGCACTTCGGTCATTTTGGCCAGCAGCCCCTTGTCGGGCCGGGTTTGCAGATACACATCCCCCGCCCCGTCTCGCATCACAAAGGCATGGCCGCGCCGCACGGGGCGTTCCGGCTTTTCTGCCTTGACCGGAAAGCTCAGCGGATGGGCGGTGCGAAGCGCACTGCACCCCTCCTGCAGCGGGCACAGCATGCACAGCACGGCGCGCGGCGCGCAAATAGTGGCACCCAGATCCATCATCGCCTGGGCAAAATCCCCCGCCCGCGCCGGCACTGCTGTGCCAAGCGCCGCCCGCAATTCCTCCTTGGCCTCGCGCACCGGCACCGGCAGCGCGTAAAACCGCGCCAGCACCCGGTCGAGATTGCCATCGAGCACCGGCACCCGCTCGTCAAAACAAATCGCGGCAATGGCGGCGCTGGTATAGGCGCCAATCCCCGGCAGCGCCTGCAGCGCTTCGCCAGTGGCCGGAAACACGCCGCCATGGTCGCGCACCACGGCTTGCGCACAGGCATGCAGGTTCCGTGCGCGGGCATAATAGCCCAGGCCCGCCCATTCCTTGAGGATGCTGTCGAGCGGGGCCGCGGCCATGTCGAACACCGTCGGCCAAAGGCTGGTGAAGCGCAGGAAAAAACTTTTAACGGCAGCAACCGTGGTTTGCTGCAGCATCACTTCGCTCAGCCACACCCGATAGGGATCAGGCAGCACACCACGCGCCCGATCGCTGGGGGACACCCGCCAGGGCAGGTCGCGCGCATTGCGGTCATACCAGGTCAGAACCGCGGCGGCATCGACGGGGCGGGAGTGGGAAAGCTGCATGCCTTCCGTTTGCCCTGCCGCGGCGCCTGCGACAAGGCCGCCTTGGTCACATCGGCGCCAGCAATCGCCGGAAGGTGGCCTTGCCGCTGCCTTGTCGGGAAGCTAGTTTGCCGGCATGGTCAAGCCCCCTACCGAACCCAAGCGTCGCAACCGCGCCGTCAGCGTTGCCGATGCGATTGCGGGGGCGCTCGATCCCGTGCTCAAGAAACGCGGCTTTGCCAGCCGCGATATTCTCGAGCATTGGCACGCCATGGCACCCGCCCCCTACAACACCGTGGCGATCCCCGACAAGCTCAGCTGGCCGCGCGGCGAGCGCAGTGCCGATGGCGCCACGCTGTACCTGCGCTGCCAGCCCGGCCATGCGCTGATGCTGGCCCATGAAGCCCCGGCCATTGCTGCGGCGGTTAATCGTTATTTCGGCTATGTGCTGGTGGGCCAGGTCCGGCTCTCGGCCGAGCCCTTCAGCTCCGGTTCAGCTGGAAAGGCGCCTCCTCCCCCTCCGCCGGACCCGGTTGTCGAGGCGCGCATTGGCGCCGCGGTGGCGGGGGTTGAAGATGAAGGCGTGCGTGAAGCATTGCGGATGCTGGGCCTGCAACTGGCCGCGCAAGCGGAGCCGAAACGCAAATAGTGTGTTCACCCCCAGTTGATAGCTATGCCCACTTGCCGACACGTCCCGCCCGTATAGTGTCGCCCAAACAAAAACAGGAGCGTTCGCCGTGAAGTTAAACCGCCGTGACACCATTGTTCTCGCCGCCGCTGCCACCGCGCTCAGCGTATGTGGCATTTCGAGCGCCGGCGCGGCGGAAGGCGAAATGGTCGATACCGCCAAGCTGCTCGCTCCGGCCGGCGGCATCGCTGATAAGGTGCTGGGCAATCCCGACGCGCCGGTCACCGTGATCGAATATGCCTCACCCACCTGCCCGCACTGCGCTACCTTCCACAACACGGTTTATGGCCCGTTCAAGGAAGCCTATATCGACACGGGCAAGGTGCGCTTCATCCTGCGTCCATTTGTGCGCAATGTGCTCGACGCCGCCATTTTCATGCTCGCCGAAGCCTCGGGCGATGAGAATTACCACAATGTCATCGGCACCTATTTCCGTACCCAGCAGGACTGGGGCACTTCGGAAACCCCGCGCGACGCGATCCTCGAAATCGCGACCCAGCTCGGCTTTACCCAGGAAAGCTTTGATGCTGCCTTGACGAATCAAGCCCTGTTCACCGGGATGGAAGCCATTCGTGAGCAGGCGCTCAACGAGTTTGGACTCGAAGGCACACCAACCTTTTATGTTAACGGCAAGACGCTCACCGGCGACAAAACGCTTGAACAGCTGGCCGCTGAAGTCGACGCGCTGGTGCCCGCCGGTTTCACGCCAAGCAACGGCGCAGCTCCTGCCCAGCCCGCTGCAGCACCTGCGGCTCAGCCCGCTCCTGCGGCAGCTCCTGCTGCTACGCCGGCTGCACCGGCCGCAACCCCCGTTGCTCCTCCAGCGGCATCACCTGCGTCACCGGCCGCTACACCTGCGGCTCCAACTGCCACGCCAGTGGCGCCTGCCGCTCCCGCGGCGCCCTGATTGCATGCCCACGGCTTCCCTTTCCCTAGGTGGGATCGGGAAGCCTGGGCGCAGTCTCGTCCCGACCTTCCTCAATCCCGATAGCCGCGGCCGGCGCGTCCTGGTGTGCCAGCCATGAAGTTCTCCCAACTGCGCCTGCATGGCTTTAAAAGCTTTGCCGAAGAAACCGTGCTCCAGATGGAGCCGGGCCTCACGGGCATCGTCGGTCCTAATGGCTGCGGCAAATCCAATCTCGTGGAAGCCATGCGCTGGGCCATGGGCGAAAGCTCCTATCGGGCCATGCGCGCGTCGGGCATGGATGATGTGATCTTTTCGGGCTCGGGAAGCCGGCCCGGCCGCAATTCGGCGGAAGTGACGCTGGTGCTCGACAACTCCGATCGCACCGCCCCTGCCGCCCTCAACACCGCCGACGAGCTCCAGGTCAGCCGCCGCATCGAGCGCGAGGCCGGCTCGGTTTATCGCGTCAATGGCCGCGAAGTGCGCGCCCGCGACGTGCAACTGCTGTTTGCCGATGCCTCCACCGGAGCCCATTCCCCCGCCATGGTGCGCCAGGGCCAGATTGGCGAGCTGATCTCGGCCAAGCCCACCGCCCGGCGCGCCCTGCTCGAGGAAGCCGCTGGCATTTCGGGGCTCCATTCGCGCCGTCACGAGGCCGAGCTGCGCCTGCGCGCCGCCGAGCAGAACCTCGAGCGGGTCGATGACATCATCGCCCAGGTCGAAACCCAGCTCGACGTGCTCAAGCGCCAGTCGCGCCTCGCCATCCGCTATCGCGGCCTTTCGGGCGATATCCGCCGCGCCGAGGCTACGCTATTCCATCTGCGCTGGGTCGCAGCGGTGTTTGCCGAAAAGGAATCGGAAGCCAACCAGGCGGTGCTGATCCGCCGCTTGGGTGACGCGACCAACAAGGAACGGCAGGCCCAGGAATTGCTCGACGAGGCGGAAGCCGCACTCGAGCCCCTGCGCGAGCGCGAAACGGTCGCCGCGGCCGTCTTGCAGCGCTACACCATCCTGGCCGAGCAACTGGCCGAGCAGGAACAACGCAGCCACGCACGACGCTCCGAACTGGAACGGCGTCTGGAACAACTCGCCGCCGACCGCACGCGCGAAGAACAACAACTGCGCGACAGCGAAACAGCGCTGGAAGCGAGCCAGGCTGAAACCGAGCGCCTCGAAAGCGAAGCCGAAGCCGCTGCTGAGGCCCTGGCCGAAGCCCAAGATGCTGCCGAGGCTGTTCGCGCCGAGGTCATCGAAGCGGAAGCACAAGCGCGTGTGGCCGAGCAGGCCCTGGCCGAAGAACAAGCCCGCCGCGCCTCCGCCCAGCGCTATCTCGAAGACGCTGCTCGTCGGGTCGCCAAGCTGAAGGCACAAGCCGCCGATCTGGCCCGCGACGCCGCCGCACTCCATGCGCGTGGAGAGGCCGACCAGACCCTGCTTGAGCAACGCAATGCCCTGCGGGCCGCACAGCAGGCCCTCGGGCAAGCTGAACGGACGACCCTTGCCGCCGAACAGGCCACCCTTGCCGCCCAGGCCCGGATCGACGTCGCCCGGCCGCGCCTTCAGGCCATTGAAGCAGCGCTGATTGCGCTCGATGCGGAAGCCTCGACCCTCCTCAAAATGCTCGATCTCACCGATCGCATGTGGCGCGCCGTGGTCGACGACCTACAGGTTGAGCCCGGCTTTGAGACCGCCCTTGGCGCGGCGCTCGGCGATGATCTGGAAGCCTCCACCGATCCCGATGCGCCCCTCCATTGGGGCGAGGCGCTCGATGGCTCCGATGATCCCGCCCTCCCTCAGGGCGCCGAGCCTCTCTCGCGCTATGTCGCCGGCAGCCCGGCGCTCAAGCGTCGGCTCGACCAGATCGGCGTGGTCCATGCCGCCGATGGCGCCGATCTGCAACAAGCGCTGCGCCCCGGCCAACGCCTCGTCACCCTTGATGGTGCGCTGTGGCGCTGGGACGGCTTTGTGGCCGCCGCTGATGCCCCAAGCCCTGCCGCCCAGCGGCTGGCGCAACGCAATCGGCTCGCCGAGCTCGATGCCGACATCACCCGCGCCAAGGGCGAGCGCAACAGCTGGAAGCGCGAGGTGGAAACCCTCACTTCAGCGCTCGATCTGGCGCGCACCAATGAGCGCGATGGCCGCGAGGGCTGGCGCCGGGCCCAGCGCGCCGTGACGCAGGCGCAGGACGGCGTCAACGCCGCCGAACGCGCGCTGGCCGATCTTGCGTCGCAACGCAGTGCGTTTGAAGCGGCGCGCAATCAGCTCGCCACGGCCATCACCGAGGCCGAGCGAAGTCGCGAGGACGCGGCCGACGCCCTGGCCGAGCTTAACGAAGACACCGAAACAGCGGCGCTGGCGCAAACCCGGCAGCGGCGCCTGCGCGAGTTGCGCGAGGGTGCCGAAACCGCGCGCAACCGCCTGGTCAGCCTCGAAGCCGATGCCCGCCTGCGCGACAGCCGGCTCGCCCAGTTGCAAGGGGAAGCCGCCAACTGGGCGCGCCGGCGCGATGCGGCGCTGGCCCAACTGCAAACCCTCGAGGGGCGCCGCGCCGAAGCGCAGGCGCAGCTCGACGGCAGCGACGAAACCCCGGATGGCTTTGCCGAACAGCGCAGCAAGCTTGAACGCCAGATTGAGAACGCCCGCCGCGATCACGAGGCGGCCCGGCACGAGGTTGAACTCGCCCAAACCCGCTGGCGCGAGGCCGATGCGGCCCACAAGAGCGCCGCCGCCGCCCTGGCCGAGGTGCGCATCGAGCTCACCCGCGTCGAGGAGCGCCTCAATGGCCACATGGCGAGCCTGCGCGCCGTAGAACGACAAGTGCAGGAAACCCTGGGCATCCCCGCCAGCCGCACGCTTGAAGCTTCAGGCATCAAGCCGCACCAGGCCCTTCCCGCCGAAGCCGATACCGAAAGCAAGCTCGAGCGCCTGCGCGCCGAGCGCGACCGCCTGGGCGGGGTCAATCTTTCCGCCGAAGCCGAGGCGGTGGAAACCCAGGCCCGGCTCGACGCCATGGTCAAGGATCGCAATGACCTGATCGAGGCCATCGCCAAGCTGCGCACCGGCATCGGTGTGCTCAACCGCGAGGGCCGCGCCCGGCTCACCGAAGCCTTTGAGCGCGTCAACGGCTATTTCCGCGAGCTGTTCACCACCCTGTTTGGCGGCGGCACCGCCGAGCTGCAATTTGTGGAAAGCGACGACCCGCTCCAGGCGGGCCTCGAGATCATCGCCTGCCCGCCCGGCAAGAAGCCCGCAACCATGACCCTCCTGTCCGGCGGCGAGCAGGCCCTGACCGCGCTGTCGCTGATCTTTGCGGTGTTCTTGTCCAACCCGGCGCCGATCTGCGTGCTCGACGAAGTGGATGCTCCGCTCGACGACGCCAATGTGGAGCGCTTCTGCAACCTGCTCGATTCCATGCGCGAGCGCACCGAAACGCGGTTCCTGTGCATCACGCACAACCCCATCACCATGAGCCGCATGGATCGCCTGTTCGGCGTCACCATGGCCGAACGCGGCGTCAGCCAGCTCGTCTCGGTCGACCTGCGCACCGCCGAGAGCTTCCTCGAAGCCGTTTAGCGCTCGCTGTGAACCCGTGACCGGCCCCAAGGGTTGTCCGTGCGGCGAAGTGCATGGGATGATGCGAGATGGATATGCTGCGGCGCGTCGAGGTCAGTGCCGACGATGTCTGGGGGCAATTTGGCTGGGCGGAGCGCCCAGTCTGCTCATGCGGGCAACTGGCCCAGGCCGTGGAAGATCAACTGATCTTTGTCAGCCCCGAACTGGTGGGCGAAGGCGCGCAGGCGAGCAATCTCTTTTATCTGCTCCCTGTCAGCGGCGACGGGTTCTTCGCGCTCAACGAAGGGGTCGCCATCGCCTGCTGCCCCTGGTGCGGTGATCCGATTCGGGGCCGGCGTGGGCCCGCCTAGGACGCCTTGAGCGCCATCGCCACGGCGCGGCACTGCTCCAGATCGCCAGCGATCAGCTCGTCCACCGCCGGCGTTCCCGCCTTGATGTTCTCGACCACGCGATCGGTATAAGCGGCGAGGATGGGCTCGATTTCCCCGGCCACTTGCGCCACCGCCGCCGTAATGCTCGGGATCTGCGCTTGCTGGCTCGCCACCCGAAGGAACAAAGCGCCATCTTCGGGAGCATAGATCGTCGGATCATCCGTGGCGCCCTGCCCCTGCTGCTGCAAGGCATAATGCAGCCGATAAACAGCTATGCAGCGCTTGAGGGCGGGCGAGAGATCATCCAGCCCGGCTTGCTGCGCCGCCTCCGATGGGTAAGGCGGCAAACTCTGCGGATTGATCATGCCGACAAGCGGCGCCAGTTCCGCGGCCCTGCTCACCGGCACGAGGCTTGCGATCAGCGTTACGGCTAGTGCAACAGGACCAAGGCTTTGCATCGGTGATCTCCCCAAGCTCGCCGCACCCTAGCGCCCGCGTAGCGTGCTGGCAAAACCCGTTGCCTGTAGCGCTGGCTCCATCACCGCTCTGCGATGGCCGGGACCAACACAAGGAGTCGATTGACGGCTCCGAGAATCTCCAGCATGTTGCCGCCACTGCGGGAGAGACTGGGTTTCTCCAGCGCCGAAGGAGCAACCGCCCCGGAAACTCTCAGGCAAAAGGACCGCAGTTTACGCGATAACTCTGGAAAGCGGACCGCACGCTGCGGTCCCACCGAAGGAGCAACCGGCGCTCAGCCGGGAAATCTCTCAGGTGTCGAGGACAGAGGGGGCACGCCATTCGCCGCAGGGCGGATGTAGTCGTGTCGCCTTGTTCATTTTCCGGGATGCGTTTATGGCCCAACTCGCCGCCGAAGCTCTCAAGACCACGCCGCTTTATGAGCGCCACCTCGCTGCCGGTGGGCGCATGGTGCCCTTTGGCGGCTATAATCTCCCCGTCCAGTATCCGCTCGGCATCATGGCCGAACACAAATGGACGCGCGACCATGCCGGGCTCTTCGATGTCAGCCATATGGGCCCGAGCTTTTTGCGCCTCAACCATCCCAGCGGCGATGCCGAGGCCGACCATGCCGCCATTGCGGCGATCATCGAGCCCCTGATCTGCGGCGACATCCTCGGCCTCAAGCCGGGCCAGATTCGCTACACCCTGCTGCTCAACGAGCAAGGCGGCGCGCTTGACGACTTGATGGTCGCCCGCTCGTCCCAGGCGGGCGGCGAGCTTTACATCGTCGTCAATGCCGGCACCAAGGACGCCGATTTCGCCCGCATCGAAGCGGCCGCCGGTGATCGCGCGACCCTCGTGCGCGCCGATGCCGATCAGGCGCTGCTGGCGCTACAGGGACCCGAAGCCGTTGCCGTACTCGGCGCGCTCCTCCCCGGCGCCGGCGATCTCGGCTTCATGACCTATGCCGCCTTCCCTTGGGCGCACGGGCAGCTCCTTGTCGCCCGCTCCGGCTATACCGGCGAAGATGGCTTTGAAATCCTCGTGCCCGCCGCTGATGCGCCTGCTCTTTGGGACCAGCTAGTGACCGATGAGCGCGTCAATCCGATTGGCCTTGGCGCTCGCGACAGCCTGCGCCTCGAAGCGGGACTCCCGCTTTACGGGCATGACCTCAACCCCACCATTTCCCCCATTGAAGCGGGGCTCGGCTTTGCCGTGAGCAAGCGCCGCCGCGAAGCGGGTGATTTCCCCGGCGCCACCCGCATCCTTGCCGAACGCGAGGGCCAGTTGAGCAGCGTGCGTGTGGGCCTTCTGGTTGAAGGCGCCCCGGCCCGTGAAGGCGCCGAGATCCTCGACGCCGCCGGCGCCCCGATTGGCGTTGTCACCAGCGGCGGCTTTGCCCCATCGCTGGGCAAGGCCATCGCCCTTGGCTTTGTGCCACCCGCCCAGGCCGAACCGGGCACAAGGCTCCTCGTCTCCGTGCGTGGCCGCAGCCAGCCCGCCGAGGTCGTCGCCACTCCGTTCGTTCCCCACCGCTATTTCCGCAAAGCCAAAGCCAGCTGAGAGGCCTTCTCCCATGACCACCAAGTTCACTCCCGAGCACGAATATATCCGCGTTGAAGGCACCACCGGCATTGTCGGCATCACGCCTTATGCGCAGGAACAGCTGGGCGATATCGTCTTTGTCGAGCTGCCCGAAGTCGGCAAGCAGCTGACCAAGGGCGCCGAAGCCGCCGTCGTGGAATCGGTCAAGGCCGCGTCCGAGATCTATGCTCCGGTGTCGGGCACCGTCACCGAGGTCAATCCGGCCCTTTCCGGCCAGCCCGGCCTCATCAACAGCGATCCTGAAGCGCAGGGTTGGCTGTTCAAGGTTGAAATTGCCAATGCCGCCGAGCTCGACACCCTGCTTGACGCCGACGGCTATGCCGAACTGACGCTCTAGGCGGACCCCCTCATGCGCTACCTTCCCCACTCGGCGGCCGAACGGTCCGCCATGCTCAATGTGATCGGCGCCACGAGCGTCGAGGCGCTGTTCAGCGCCGTGCCCGCAGGCGCCCTCAAATCCTTTGATCTCGACCTGCCCGCGCACAGCCCCGAATATCTGGTCGAGGCGCATATGCGCCGCCTTGCCGGCATGAACCATGCCGCGGGGGATGGCCCGTTCTTTCTCGGCGCCGGTGCCTATCGCCATCATGTGCCCGCCACGGTCGATCACCTGATCCAGCGCTCGGAATGGCTCACCGCCTATACGCCCTATCAGCCCGAAATCTCGCAGGGCACCCTGCAGATGCTGTTTGAGTTCCAGACCCAGGTCGCCAAGCTCACCGGCATGGATGTGGCCAATGCCTCGCTTTACGATGGCTCCACCGCCACCGCTGAAGCGGTGCTGATGGCCCGGCGCCTCACGCGCCGGCGCAAGATCGTGCTGTCGGGGGGCCTCCATCCCCAATATCGCGATGTGGTCCGCTCCTATCTCAAGGACGATCCCGATCTCGTCTGCCTCTCCCCCTCCCCCGAGGGCCAGGGCGACCTGCTCGACCATATCGATGGGCAAACCGCCGCCATCGTCGTGCAGACCCCCGATTTCTTTGGTCATTTGCGTGATCTGCAGGCGGCCGCCGATGCCGCTCATGCCCAGGGCGCGCTGCTGATCGTCGTCATCACCGAAATCGTGTCACTAGGGCTCATCGAAGCGCCCGGCGCCCTGGGTGCCGATATCGTCGTCGGCGAAGGCCAGTCGATCGGCAATGCCCTCAACTACGGCGGCCCCTATCTTGGGCTCATGGCGACCAAGAAGGAATTCATTCGCCAAATGCCGGGTCGTCTTTGCGGCGAAACCGTTGACGCCGACGGGAATCGCGGCTTCGTGCTGACGCTGTCCACCCGCGAGCAGCACATCCGCCGCGAGAAAGCCACGTCCAACATCTGCACCAATTCCGGGCTTTGCGCCCTGGCCTTCTCCATCCATATGGCGCTCTTGGGCGAGGCGGGCTTTGTGCGCCTGGCCCGCCTCAACCATGCCAATGCGATGCGGCTGGCCGATGCGCTGGCCGGGATTGCAGGCATAGAGGTGCTCAATGCGACCTTCTTTAATGAGATGACCATCCGGGTCACCCAGTCGGCTGCTGGCCTTGTCGAGCGGCTCGCCGATCGGGGAATCCTGGCTGGGGTGCCCGCGAGCCGCCTACTGCCGGGTGATCCCGAGGTGGAGAATTTCATCATTGTGGCCGCGACCGAACTCACCACCGAGTCCGATATCGCCGCCCTTACCGCGGCTCTGACGGAGGAACTGGCATGAGCATGAACAATCAGGGTCGGCCCTCCGGTATCGGCACCGGCGGCAGCACCAGCGCCTCTGGCTCGGCACTCATCCCCGATGAACCGCTGCTGTTCGAGATCGGCGATACCGAGCATTCAGGGGTCGATCTGCCCGAGGTGGAGCTTGCCAGTGATCGCTTGGGCGGTTTTGGCCGCAAGGCCAAGCTCGACCTGGCCGGGCTCACCGAGCCCGAAGCCATGCGTCACTATGTGCGCCTCTCGCGCATGAACCATTCCATCGACAGCGGCATGTATCCCTTGGGCTCGTGCACGATGAAGCACAATCCGCGCCTCAACGAGAAGATGGCGCGGCTGCCCGGCTTTGCTGACATCCACCCGCTCCAGCCGGTTTCCACCGTGCAGGGTGCGCTCGAGCTGATGAACCAGCTCAGCCATTGGCTGATGACCCTCACCAACACCGCCGCTGTGGCCCTCTCCCCCAAGGCCGGCGCGCACGGTGAGCTCTTGGGCATGATGGCGATCAAAGCGGCTCAGGAAGCCGCCGGTCAGGCGCACCGCACTGTCGTGCTGGTGCCCGAAAGCGCCCATGGCACCAATCCGGCCACCGCCGCCTTCCTCGGCTATTCGGTCAAGGCCGTGCCCGCCCGCGCCGATGGCACCGTCGATGTGGAAGCGGTCAAGGCGGCATTGTCGCCCGAAGTCGCGGCCATCATGCTGACCAATCCCAACACCTGCGGCCTCTTTGAGCCCGAAGTGATCGAGATTGCCCAGGCCGTGCATGATGCCGGGGCGTTCTTTTACTGCGATGGCGCCAATTTCAACGCCATCATGGGGGTGGTCCGCCCGGGCGATCTTGGCATCGACGCCATGCATATCAACCTGCACAAGACCTTCTCGACACCCCATGGCGGCGGCGGGCCCGGTGCCGGTCCGGTGGTGTTGTCGGAGGCGCTGGCACCCTTTGCGCCGGTCCCCTTCGTGCGCAACAGCGGTGATGGGCTGGAACTGGTGGAACATGTGCAGGACCAGGCCCTTGGCCGCGTCACGGCTTTTCACGGCCAGATGGGCATGTATGTCCGCGCCCTCACCTATATGCTCAGCCACGGCGCCGATGGCCTCGCCCAAGCCGCCGAGGATGCGGTGCTCAACGCCAACTACATCAAGGCGCGCCTGCGGCATCTGTTCTCGGTGCCGTTCCCCGATTATCCCACCATGCACGAGGCGCTGTTTGACGACAGCTTCCTCAAGGATACCGGGGTTTCGACTCTCGATTTCGCCAAGGCGCTGATCGACGAGGGTTTCCACCCCATGACCATGTATTTCCCGCTGGTCGTGCACGGCGCCATGCTGATCGAGCCCACCGAAAGCGAAAGCAAGCAGACGCTCGACCAATTCTGCGATGTGATGGTGGAACTGGCGACCGCAGCCAAGGCGGGCAATAGCGAGCGCTTCACCGCCGCCCCCACCAAGGCCCCTCGCCGTCGGCTCGACGAAACCCGCGCCGCCCGCAGTCCCATCCTGCGCTGGGAACCCACCGAGCTGGCGCAAGCGGCGGAATAAGCCGCTGCCGCATTGGGAACTTGACTGCAGCCCCCGGCACCAGCCGGGGGCTTTTTTGTGGGCGTGCGGGACAGCCCCTGAGTCGACACCCTCCCCTTGTGGAGCTTCGCGCCGTCCGCACCGCGGCCGATCGCTCCAGTGGAGCGATGGGAGGCAAGAAGGCCATGAGGGCTATGCCCGAATGGCTGAAAGGGTGGCGGTTCTGCGTGGGTGCAGCACCGGCCCGTCGCTAGACCGCCATTTGATGAACCGCCTTTTCAGTCGACACCCTCCCCCTTTGGGGAGGGATCAAGGGTGGGGGTTCAGGCCTATCCAAGAACTCGATGCCGGGACTCTTGGACCGACTTATCCCGGCCTGACAATCGAGCCTGTGGCACCGTCTTCAAACGCCCTTTGTGGGGCAACTCGCAAGTTGATGATGGCCGCCCCCATGGTTCGAGGCTACGCTTCGCTGCGCACCTCACCATGAGGGCTCCGGAAAGCTCCCTGCTCTTTCCAACCTTAACGCCCACTCACCAGCCCCGCCCAGCCCTCACCCTGAGGTGCCGCGCAGCGGCCTCGAAGGGCGAGGGCGCCAGCACCAGCCCCGCAACAAAATTATCCCCGCCCCCGAAAACCTCAGGCACAATCGCTCCTGTTCCCGCACAAGCTGCGCGGTCGCGACGAACGGTCGGTGCGGGAATGCCGGGTGAGGTGGAGGTCGCTCCATCTCCTGCGGTGACGGATGATCTGGCCCGACCTCACCCCGGGCACCGGGCACATCGTGCCCTAGTCGGCGCGGGTCCAAGCCGAGGACGGTCTTTCACCACAGAGTCCCTGGGAAACATGGGGCGAGGTGAGTTCCACCTCTATCCTGCAACGCCGGACGACCGGCACCGGGACGAATCTCGCCCCATGACGCAGCAGCAACCGCAGGGTTTCAGACCCGGGCGGCGCTTTGGCACGCCCGGTGATAGCTTGGCCTGGCTTAGCCGCGGGTGTCGAAGCCGACCCAGATGGTGATCTCTTCGCCCCCGAGATAGGGAATGGCGACGTTTTCGACCACTTTGACGAACTCGGCCGATTGCGCTGGCGGCGTGATCGCCACGGGAATGGAGTATTTCTCCGAGAACACAGCCTGCCCGTCGCGTTCGACTGCAAAGCGGATCGGCGCCGTCACCGATTTCTGGTCGCCCGCCGGGCCCAGCAGCACGCGGCCGACCACACCCATCTGCACCGTGATGAGGCCATTGGAAACCACGCAATTGCGCGAGCTTTCCTCGATCACGCCCTGATACTGCAGTGAGCGCGGGTCCCCGGTTCGGCCATTGCCGTAATAATACATGGCCTCCCCGCCCGGCCGCACCTTGATGGGCGGGCATTCGGTGGCAATCGCCGGCAGGGCATTGGTTTGCGCCTCGGCCATGGCGGCCGGGCTCGCGGTGGCGTTCTGCAGGTTCTGCTGGGCCGCCGGCGTGCCGTTGCCGCCCATCAACCCGCCCATGGAACAACCCGCCAACAGCGCCGCAACGACGCCCGCGCCACCCGCGCGCATGCCGAATTTGCCCGCCGCTCGAAGCGAAATCTTGCGCATACCGGCCTCCTAGAGCGTCGAAGGGGTGTTGGCCGCTTCCAGCGCCATCAGAATGGCTGGGGCGCCGCTGGCCGTGATCCCGGGGCCTTCCTCGGGCGCCACGATCTGCACCACCCCATCGCGGATCACCAGTGCCGAGCGCATGAAGCGCTTGCCCATGCCGGCAACGCTGAGATCCTTGCTCAGGCCCATGGCGTCGGCAAGCTCGCCATTGCCATCGGCCAGGAACTCGATCTTGCCCACGGCGCCCGAGGCTTCGGCCCAGGCTTTCATCACATGGTGGTCGTTGACGGCGGCGCAAACAATGCGATCCACGCCCTGGGCGCGCAGCTTGGCCTCGTTGGCGATAAAGCCAGGCAGATGATTGACGTGGCAGCCCGGGGTAAACGCACCGGGAACGGTAAACAACACCACCGTGCCCGTGCCCAGCACGGCATCGCTGGTGGTGTCAGTGCTCCCCTCGGCCCCGACAAGCTTTACCGGCACGGACGGAAGCGCATCGCCACTCTTGATCATTGCTGTTTTTGCTCCATTGCAGGCCGTCTTTGCGGCCGATACCGCCACCTTCCTGACCGGGATATGCGGCTTTGGTTAGGCATACAAGGGCGATCCCCGATTTCCTCATTCCTCGGGCGTTTGCGGCCCCTGGACCTTGCGAACCACGACATAGGGCCCGCGGCTGGTCATAAAGGTCAACTCGATCGTCTCGTTGTGCAGATCGGCGGCGCCATCCTCGCCTCGCACCGGCACCAGCACCAGCCCGGGCTCTGCCCCGCGTTGCGGGCTGCCAAACAGCGGCTCGCCCGAAGCGGTCGCGGCAATCAGTGAATTCGGCTCCACCGCCGGATCGGCAATCCGGACATCGAGGCTTTCGCCATCGGCCCCCAGTTGCACTCCGGAAATGGGCTCGCCCGACCCGTCCCAGGGAACGGGGATATCGGCCAAGGCCTGCCGGATGCGCAAACCATTGGCCCGGTCCGGCGCATCGAGCTGGAGCGGCAGCGTAAACCGGGCCTGGGCCGGCATGCAGATATCGGAGCAGATGCCCAACAGGGCCGAGAGCTCGACCACCGGCTCGGCGCCATCGACGCTCACCTCGATGGGCAGCACCGTTGGCCCGAAATAGACATAGTCGAGATAGTCCGCGGTCTCAGAGCGAGAGGGATAGGGCCAATGGATCTGCCCGCCCATTA
The DNA here is from genome assembly GCF_004005995.1 of Devosia sp. 1566. Lineage (NCBI taxonomy): Bacteria > Pseudomonadati > Pseudomonadota > Alphaproteobacteria > Hyphomicrobiales > Devosiaceae > Devosia > Devosia sp. 1566. Next base: position 698,722 of record NZ_CP034767.1, on the reverse strand, counting down.
TGCCCACCGATCCGGTCCAATCGAGCTTGGTCGGCAGGCCCGTATCGCCCGGCACCCGCCAATAGGTCTTGGTCGTTGCGGGCATGTCGATCTCGAGGCCCAGCATGGCCGAGCCATCGGCCCGCACTTCGCCGGTGCTGATCAGCCGGAGCTTCACGCCCGGCGCCACTTCCTGCCACGGCGTTTCGCCAGCCCAGGCGGGCGAGACGAGCACAAAAAAAGCGGCGATGAGCGGAGCGCACTGCATGGGCGGGCATTAACGCAGGATGAGGTGAAGAAAAAGCTGACGCCTCATCAGGGCTTCGTGATGCCCCCGATATGCCAACCTGCCGCAGCCCAACTTGGCAGTGCCGCGGCGAATGCCTATTATAGCGCTATGACGACACTTGAAGGACAGATGCTGGTCGCGATGCCTGATATGGCAGATGAACGCTTTGCCAAAAGCGTGATCCTGCTCGTTGGCCATAACGACGACGGCGCCATGGGACTGGTTGTGAACCAGCGCATCACCGAGATGCGGTTCGCCGATATCCTCGACGAGCTCGACCTGGGCGACCCCGACGCCGTGATCCGGCTGCCCGACACCATCCGCGAACGCCCGGTGATGCGCGGCGGCCCGGTGGAAAAGGGCCGCGGCTTCGTGCTGCATTCGGCCGACTACAAGAGCGGCAATACCTATGCCGTTGCCGATGGGGTGTGCGTGACGGCAACGCTCGACATCCTGCGTGCCATGGCCTTTGGTCCTGCGCCCAAGTCAGCGCTATTCGCCCTTGGCTGCTGCGGCTGGGGCGCCGGCCAGCTCGAAAGCGAGATCAGCAATAATGGCTGGCTCACCGTCCCCTTTACCCATGACCTGGTGTTCGAAACGCCGGTGGAACAGCGCTACGAGGCGGCGCTGGCCAGCATGCATGCGAGCCTGGCCAATCTGAGCACCGAAGCCGGCCACGCCTAGCCCTGAGGGCTAGCGCGCCAGCTGGGCGCTCAGATGCTTGGTGAATTCACTGGCGCTCATCGCCGCGCCAAACACGAAACCTTGCGCCAGGCGACAATTATGCTCGCGCAGGCGCTCCAATTCCGGCTGGGTTTCCACGCCTTCCGCGATCACGGCGAGATCGAGATCGTTGGCTAGCGCAATGATGGCGCGCATGATCGGCCCCTGCGTATGTCCAGCACCATTGACGGCACTGATCTGCACGAAGTCGGGCGGAATTTTGATGGTGTCGAACGGGAAGCGGTGCAGGTAACCGAGCGAGGAGTGCCCGGTGCCAAAATCATCGAGCGCGAGCCCGATCCCCAGCTTATGCAAGGCATCGAGCACAAAGGCTGAGTGCTCGGGGTTGGTCATCACCTGTGACTCCGTCAGCTCAAGCTTGAGGTGGCTGGCAATGCCGGCATTCTGGCCGAGGATCGTCCGAATGTCGTTGAGCAACGCCTCCGTCGCCAACTGCGTCGGTGACAGATTGACCGAAACGAAGAACTCCTCGGACAGGTTGGGCAATGAACTCACCCAGTCCCGGGTGTGGTAGGCCGCCTGCTCAAAGGCAATGCGGCCCAGCCGCTCGATCTGCCCCGAGCGCTCGGCCAGGGTAATGAACTCCTCGGGTGCCACCACCCCGCGCGTTGGATGGTTCCAGCGCATCAGCGCCTCCGCACCGGCGATCTTGCCGGACTGGATATCCATGATCGGCTGGAACTGCACCTGTAGCTCGCCATTCTTCATGCCGCGCTCGAGGTCCTCCTCGCTGGTGCGGTTGTAGGCGGAGATGGAGCGGGCCGAAGCGCGGTAAGCCTCGATCCGGTCGCCACCGAGTCGCTTGGCGTAGTACATCGCCAGCTCGGCATCGCGCAGCACTTCGGTGGCCGTAGCCGGCTCGCTGTCATAGATGGTAATGCCAATGGACGCTGTTAGCGTCAGGTCGCGGTCGCCGAAATTGAACGGCGCCTTGAGCGATTTGCGGATCTGCTCGGCCGTTTCGGCAATGCGCCCGGCGGTTTGCTCCGCGGCCAGCACCACGGCGAACTGATCGCCGGTAATGCGGGCCACCGTATCGAGTGGGCGCATGATGCGGGCGATGCGCCGTGAAATGGCCAGCAGCACTGAATCGGCGGCCGAATGCCCGATGCGTTCTTCGAGTTCCATGAACCGATCGATGTCGATCAGGAACACGGCCGGTTTGACGCCATTGGGCGTTCGGCCCCGTTCCAGGGCGCGGTCCAGCCGGTCAAGGAACAACTGCCGATTAGGCAGCCCAGTCAGGCTGTCATGAACCGCGTCATGCAGCAGCCGCTCACGGGCCGCACGATCCTCGGTGACATCCTGGAGCGTGCCGACAATGCGGTTGACCTGCCCGTCGCCACCAAGCACCGGCTTCACCCGCATGCGGAAGGCCCGGTAGTTGCCGTCATGGCCGGCAATGCGCATATCGGCCGAAACCTTGCCGCGCCTCAGCTCCACCAGGGTGTCGAATGCCGTGCGGAAGCGGTCACGATCTTCGGGATGAACGCGGTCGAGCCAGCGCTTGATCGAGCCACGCAAGGCGCCGCGCTTCTCGCCCAGGCGGGTCGCCAGTTCATCGGATACCGAAACGCGGTCGCGCTCGATGTTCCAGTCGAAAACGAAGTCGCCGGAGCCCGTCAGTGCCAGCGCCCGGCGCTCGACCTCCGACAATGTTCCAATCGACACCTGCCCTTCCGAGAAAGCGTGCTGCACGGCGGTAAAGCCGAGCAGCATGACGGCGAGCACCAGCCCCCCGCCCACCGCCGGCTGGGCCACGTCATTGGAGACCTGCCCGGAAATAACCAGCCAACTGAAAAACAGCCAGGCAATGATGATGATCCAAGTCGGCACCAGCAGCACCGCCCGGTCATAGCCGCGCAGGGCAAGCAGAAGGATCAGGAAAAAGCCCGACACGCCAAGGAGCACGAGGACGAGACGCGCAATCGTCGCGGCGATCGCTGGCTGGAAAAAAGCAAAAGCAAACAGCGCCAGGAACAATGCCGCCAGGCCGAGCGCCAAATGCACGAAGCGCAGATGCCAGCGATGCAGGTTGAGATAGATAAAAAGAAAGCCCGCCAGGGTCGTGGCGATCCCAGCCTCCGAAGCTGCCCGGATGGGTTGCATTGCCCCTGCGGGCAGGCCCAGCAATCGGCCCAGCACGCCAAAATCGATCAGCAGGTAAATCAGCACCGCCCAGGCAAAGGCGGCCGTTGCAGGAAACACCCCGCGGCCCTTGACCACAAACATGATGGTCAGGAACACGGCCGCAAGCGAGGCGACGCCCAGCACCACCCCTCGGAACAGCGTGAAGGAGTTCACATAATCGCGGTAGGCGTTGGGCTCCCAGAGATAAAGCTCCGGCAACTCGCCGGTCGCCAATTCAGCCACGAGCGTTACGGTCGCACCTGGATCGAGCGTAATCTCGAAAACATCGGCCTCGCTATCGGCCAGCCGCACCGGGCGAATGCCGGCGCTTGGCGTCAGCGCGGTGATCCGCTCATTACCCAGGTCCGGCTGAAACACGCCCGAGCCTGGCAAACGGAAGAACGGGGCCACGAGGAGCCGCTCGATCTGCTGGTCGCTATCATTGCGCAGCGCAAACAGGGCCCAGTTGGGATTGGTGCCCTGCTGGCTGGCCAAAACCTCGATGCGGCGGATAATCCCGTCCTCGCCGGGCGCGGTAGACAGTTGTACCCGCCCCTCGCTGCCTTGCTGGAGCTGAACCACGTCCGAAAGGTTAACGGCGTTGACGTCCTGGGGGACGGTAATAACCTCAAGGGCGGCGACGGGCGCGAGGCCCAACAGCGCGAGTGCAAGGCAGGTCGCGAGAGCAATAAGGTGACGCATCAGGGGCGATTATATCCTGCGCTAGGCTGCATTAAGGCAGTGGTCCGGCGCGTTCAGAAGCGAAGGGCGACGGCTTGGCGTGGCGACATTGCGCTGTGGTAGCCGGGAAAGCTGAATCGAACAAGCTTTGCCCAGTGTTGCTGATGCGCAACGGTGGATATCAGCGCTGTCCGTAGTGCAGCCGCTGGTAGCGTTCCTTGACCAGGCCAAACAGCACGTGGTCTTCCCAACGCCCATCAATCTGCAGGTATTTTTCGGCAAAGCCCTCCTCGACAAAGCCGTTCTTCTCAAGCACGCGCCTCGACGCCATGTTGCCGGGAAGAAATGCGGCATGGATGCGATGGAGGTCCAGCGTGTCGAAGACAAAAGGCAGGGTCACGCCGACTGCCTCGGTCATCAACCCCTGCCCGGCCCATTGCTGGCCCATCCAGTAGCCCAGGGTAACGAACTGCGCCGCGCGGCGGCGAATATTGGAAAGGGTAATTCCCCCTACCAGGACTTGGCGGTCGCCTTGAGGGTGGAAGATGAACAGGGAGTAATCACTGCCCTGCTCGGCCTCTTCCCGGGCCCGCTTGACCCGGCTGGCAAATACCCGCCGCGCCAGATCGGCTTCGGTCCAACGGGGCTCGAAGGGTTTCAGGAAATCGCGGCTGGAGCGGCGCAGTTGATGCCAGGCGTCATAATCACCATGCTGGGGCAGGCGCAGCATCACCCTTGGGCCACGCAGTGCCAGGGGCGATGTCGGAGGTGACCAAGGCCAGAGCATGGTGCCGGCTCAACGCTTCAGCAGGTCGCCGATAGCGTCGACTTCCGCCAGCTTGCCGACCGGACCGATGCCGGCAAGGGTTGGTGCCCCTGTGGTGAACAACTGCTCGGCGACCTCCTGCACGCGCTGGGCGGTGATGCGATTGATGCGCTCAACGGTTTCCTGCATCGGAATCGGACGGCCCCACAAGATCTGCTGGCGCGCCAGCTGGCCGGCGCGGGCCGAAGGGCTTTCCAGGGACATCAGCAGGCCGGCACGAATCTGGTTGCGCACCCGGATAACCTCATCATCGGTGATGGTCTCGGTCGCGCGACGCAGTTCGTCCAGCACCACGGGCACCAAATCCTCGACCTCGTCTTCCCCCGTGGCGGCGGCAACACCGAACACGCCACTATCGGCAAAGGCCCAATGGAAGGCGTAAACGGAATAGCACAGCCCACGCTTTTCGCGCACCTCCTGGAACAGGCGCGAGCTCATCCCGCCACCCAGTATGGAGGCCAGCACCTGGGCGGCGTAGAAGCCGTCGGAATTATAGGCGCGCCCTTCAAAACCCAGAACGATGTGAGCCTGCTCGTGATCGGACAGGAGGCGCTCCTCGCCGCCATGATATTCAGCACGTTGGGGCGCCGGTGCCCCATTGGGCTTGAGATCGCCAAAGCGCTGGCGCGCCACGTCAACCAGGCCCTCGTGATCCACATTGCCCGCGGCGGCGATGACCATGTGGTCGCCCACATAGTTGCGGCTCATGTATTTGCGGATTGTGTCAGGGGTGAATTCGCGAACCGAGTCAACGGTACCCAGAATGGTGCGGCCGATGGGCTGGCTGGGATACGCAGCTTGCTGGAACAGGTCGAACACATGATCGTCCGGATTGTCGCGGGCCGCGCCAATCTCCTGGACGATCACCTGCTTTTCGCGCGTCAGCTCGTCGTCATCGAATTGCGAGTTCTGGAGGATGTCGGCGAGAATGTCGGCTGCCAGTACCACATCATCCTTGAGCACCCGGGCGAAATAGCCGGTATGTTCGATCGAGGTCGCGGCGTTGAGGTCGCCCCCAACATTCTCGATTGCCTCGGCGATCTGCAGCGCCGTCCGACCCTTGGTGCCCTTGAACGCCATATGCTCGAGCAGATGGGAGATCCCGTGCTCGGCCTTGCGCTCGCTGCGTGCCCCCGCCTTCACCCAGACCCCGAGCGAGGCGCTTTCCAGATGCGGCATGTCGTCGGTGAGCACCACCATGCCATTATCGAGGGTCGTCGATTGTACGCTCAAGCAATCCTCCCGGCCGCCGCGATCTGCGAGCGCCTGATCAGCGTTCTGTTGTGGCGGCGCGCGTTCGCGCGGCAATAAAGGCTTCCACCTGGTCCTGGTCGTTAGGCAGCACCTCGAGGCGCTCCTCGCGGCTGTGCAGATCAACCAGCCAGGTTGGGAGGGCTGGATCGATACCCGAAGCCGCAGCTACGGCCGCCGGGAACTTGGCCGGATGGGCTGTGGCCAGGGTGATCATCGGTGTGCTGGACGGCAAGTGTTCGCGTGCCACATGGACACCCACAGCGGTATGAGGATCCAGCAAGTAAGCCGCGGACTTCATGGTCTGGGCGATGGTGGCGCTGGTCTGGGCCTCATCAGTGGTGCCGGCCGCGAAGTCCCGGCGGATCTTGGCCAAAGCAGTTTCGGGCAAGCTGAAGCCACCCGACTGCTTGAGCCCATCCATCATCCGCACCACAGCGCTTGGGTCACGATCCACAGCCTCGAACAGCAGGCGTTCGAAGTTCGACGAAATCTGGATGTCCATTGAGGGGCTGAGCGTGGGCACCACACCGTCTGTTTGATAGCGCCCCGTCTCGATCGCCCGGCGCAGGATATCGTTGCTGTTGGTCGCAACGACGAGCTTATCTATGGGAAGGCCCATGGCCCGTGCGCAATAGCCGGCGAAGATGTCGCCAAAATTGCCCGTTGGCACGGTGAAGCTAACCGGGCGATGCGGGCTGCCCAGGGACACGGCCGCGGTGAAGTAATAAACGATCTGCGCGACGATCCGCCCCCAATTGATGGAGTTGACGCCGGAGAGATGCACCGTGTCACGGAAGCGCGCGTGGTTGAACATGGCTTTGACGCTGTTCTGACAGTCGTCAAAAGTGCCCTCGAGCGCAATGTTGTGCACATTGGCATCGAGCACCGTGGTCATCTGCAAGCGCTGCACCGGCGAGGTCCGACCGCGCGGGTGCAAAATGAAGATGTCGGTGGTGTCACGGCCGCGGAAGGCTTCAATCGCAGCAGAGCCGGTGTCGCCCGAGGTCGCGCCAACAATGGTGGCCCTAAGCCCCCGCTGCTGCAGGATGTAATCCATCACGCGGCTGAGGAACTGCATGGCCACGTCCTTGAAGGCGAGCGTGGGGCCATGAAACAGTTCGAGCACGAAATGATTGGGCTCGAGTTCCACCAGCGGCGCCACCGAGGGGTGGCGGAACACCGCATAGGCATCATCGATAATGGTTTTGAGCGTGGCCGCGGGGATATCATCGCCAACAAAACGGCTGATAATGTCGTAAGCGACTTCCGGATAGGGCCTGCCAGCAAAGCCCGCAATTTCAGCGGCAGAAACCTGCGGCCATTCGCGCGGCACATAAAGCCCGCCATCAGACGCTAGGCCAGCCAGCACGGCATCGGCGAAACCCAGCACGGGGGCCTGGCCGCGCGTAGAAACAAACTGCATCGAACGCAAGTGCCTTTCGAGATTTGGTGCAACCTAGTCAAAGCAGGCGCGAACCGCAAGGCAGCATCGGCTTGCTTAGCCCTGAGGCTCCATGCGGCGGCGCTGAGCCCACAGCCAGGCCACCAGCATCACGGGCGCGACAATGGCAAAGCCAAACCAGGTATACGCGTAGCCCAGATGGTTGTTGGGGAACTCCACTATGGTCTCGCCACCCTGTGGCAGGGTTCCGGGTTCGCCGGCCACCATGTCCACATAGAAGGGGGCGAACGGCGCGAGCGCCGGATCGACCATTTCGGCCAAGCGCTCGGGATCGCGGACCCATTCAACCCGATTCGAAGTGTCGGGCTCGGGCACCAGCCAACCGGCCTTTTCACCCGGACGCAAAAGGCCCGTAATGGTCATGGGCACCCCCGCCCCCTCCCGGTCGGCCTGGGCGGCTTCGCGGTACTGCTCGGGCACAAAGCCGCGGTTCACAAACACGGTGCCACCGCCATCCAGCACGAAAGGGGTAACCACCCAATACCCCGGTCCCCCAGCGGGCCCGCGAGGATTGGTGAGACTGGTGAAGACGGCAACGGTTTGATCGGGCTGAAACGCCCCGGTCAGCGTAACGGGCTGGAAATTCCACGCCTCGAGGTCAAGCGCCGGCCACTCCCCAGCAGGAGGAGCCGGAACTGGCGGCGAATGAAGCCTGGCGTCGACCGCCGCCACCAACGCTTCCTTTTCTCCCAGCCGCTGAAGTTGCCAATTGCCCAGCCACAAGCAAACAGCGGTCAGCGCCAGCATCAGCACCACGAAAATGCCGGTCATGACGCGGCCGGGTCTGCGCTCACTTGCCGAAGTCATTGATGGCTCCTAGGGCGGTCAAGGCCTTGATGGTTCCAGGGGAAGCAAAGCCGGGCCAGACAAAAGGGATTGCGCCGGGCGCAGGTAGGGCGGCTGCAACGGACAGAACACGATGGTCGGCTCGACGCTGCATCAGAAAAGCTTGAGGCGCAGCTTTTGGCTGCGCCTCGCTAGAATATTGTCGATGGCGCGATCAGTGATTGATCGCAACGCCCCAGCTGCCCCAGACATAGATGGAGGCAAACAGGAACAGCCATACCACGTCGACAAAGTGCCAGTACCAGGCGGCGAACTCGAAGCCCAGATGGCGCTCTGGGGTGAAATCGCCCCGCATGGCACGGATCAGGCAGACCAGCAGGAAGATCGTACCCACCAAGACGTGGAAGCCATGCAGGCCCGTCGCCATGAAGAAGGTGGCGCCATACATGTTGCCGCTGAACGAGAAGCCAGCTTCGGAATATTCGATGGCCTGCACGACGGTGAATACCGCACCCAGCAGCACCGTCAGGATGAGACCCCACTTCAGTCCCTGGCGATCGTTCTGCAGCAGCGCATGGTGCGCCCAGGTGACAGTCGTGCCCGAGGTCAGGAGCAGCAGCGTGTTGAACAGCGGCAGGTGGAAGGGATCGAACAGCTCGATGCCAGCCGGTGGCCAGCTGCCTTCTGTCGCGGCCATGCGAGCATACTGCTCCACATCGTCGAGGCGGAAGAAGCCGTCGAAATAGGCCCAGAAGAAGGCTACGAACAGCATCACTTCGGAGGCGATGAACAGGATCATGCCATAGCGATGGTGCATCTGCACCACTGGGGTATGATCTACGCCGTTATTGGCTTCGCGCACGACGTCGGACCACCATGCGTACATGGTGTAAAGCACGCCTATCAGACCGATCACGAAGATCCAGGGCGTCCACTGATGCATCCAAAAAATCAACCCGACCGCGAAAACAAACACGGAAACGGACATAACGAACGGCCAGGGGCTGGGCGGTACGAGATGGTAGTCATGGTTCTTGGCAATCTCGGCCATGTTCAGCTTCCCTCGTTGTCTGAAGCATAGAAAGTGTAGGAAAGGGTGATTTCCTTGATGGTCGCGAGCTCGTGGTTATCATCGAGTTCGGGATCAACAAAGAACACGATCGGCATCTCCACCGTTTCCCCCGGCTGTAAAGTCTGCTCGGTGAAACAGAAACACTCGATCTTGTTGAAGTAGACGCCCGCCCGATCGGGCGAGACGTTGAAAATCGCCATGCCGGTAACCGGCTTGTCGGACCGATTGGTCGCCACATAGTTCACGGTATCGACCCGGCCGATCTGATCGGTGATCGAAGCGGCCGGCGTTACGGTCCAGGGCAAGGAAGATTCGACATTGGAGTCGAAGCGCACCGTCATCTCGCGAGCAATGACGCCCTTGGGGTTGTCGGCGGCGACCTGGGTCGTGCCGCCATAGCCGGTGACCTGGCAGAACAACTGGTAAAGCGGCACCGAAGCGTAAGCCAGGCCCGCCATCGAAAGGACGATCGCGCCTAGCGAGATGGCGATGCGCTTGTTACGCCGGCCCGGATCGGCTTTGTGATCATGCTCAATGGTCGCCATCACAGTGCCCGATCCAAAATACCCGGGCCCATCTTGATAACGGTGAGCACGTAAAAGATCACCGCGAACAGGGCCAGGGCGGCGCCAAGTGCGATGGAGCGACGCCGGCGGGTGCGCAGGCGCGCAGCTTCGGCTGCAGGGTCCAAAGGCTGAACTTTGTGTGGCTCCTCGGGAGAACTCATGAGCCGAACACTCCAATACGCCCGACGAAACTATCGAGCAGGACTGCGAAGAAAACGACGAAGAGGTAGCTCAGCGAATAGGTGAAAAGCTTGCGCGCCGCCTTGCGCATCGGCACGCCATCGGGGGCGCGGAACAGCTGCCAGGCAAAGTACAAAAAGCAAGCGCCGGTTACCACGGCTACCACGGTATAAAGCGGGCCCGCAAAGCCCAGAGCGGTCGGCAGCAGGGCCGCAACGGCGAGCAGAACGGAATAGGCGAGGATTTGCCGCTTGGTGGAGGCTTCACCCACCACATTGGGCATCATCGGAATGCCGGCCGCGCCGTAATCGCCCTGCTTGTAAAGAGCCAGGGCCCAGAAGTGCGGCGGCGTCCAAAGGAAAGTAATGAGGAAAAGCGCACAGCTTTCGAGCGTGATCGAGCCCGTGACCGCGGCCCAGCCGACCATTGGGGGGAAGGCGCCGGCGGCACCGCCGATGACGATGTTCTGTGGCGTCGAGCGCTTGAGCCACACGGTGTAGATCACCGAATAAAAGAAAATCGTGAAAGCGAGCAGAGCGGCGGCAACCCAGTTGGTCGCGAGGCCAAGCAGCGCCACGGAGAACACCGACAGCACAACGCCGAACACCAGGGTTTCACCACGGCTGATGCGCCCGGCCGGAATGGGGCGATTGGCCGTCCGGCTCATGACTGCATCGATATCGGCATCGTACCACATGTTGAGAGCGCCCGAGGCGCCCGCCCCAATGGCGATGCACAACACAGCGATCAGCCCAATCACCGGGTTGATGCCGCCCGGGGCAACTGCGAGGCCGACAAGGGCGGTGAACACCACCAGCGACATCACACGAGGCTTGAGCAACGCGAAGTAGTCTTCTACCCGCGCCTCGCTCGCCCCCGAGGAGATCATTGTGCTGTTGTCAACTAGTGCCACACGCCTTGCCTTAAGTTTTCCGGACCGCACTTGGGCGGTCCGGCTTGATGCTGCGCTTAGTGCGCCTTGGAGGTGTCCATATTGGGAAGGGTCGAGAACTGGTGGAATGGCGGAGGCGAGCTCAGTGTCCATTCCAGTGTCGTCGCACCCTCACCCCAGGGGTTGTCACCCGCGGGACGCTTCTTCCGGGCGGCTTCCCACATCGCGTAGAAGAAGATCAGCATGCCGACGAACATGATGTAGTAGCCGATGGAAGAGATCCGGTTCCAGAAACCATAGGCGTCGGGGTAGTCGATATAGCGCCGCGGCATGCCCGCAAGACCCAGGAAGTGCTGCGGGAAGAAGATCAGGTTCACGCCAACAAACATGACCCAGAAGTGCAGCTTGCCCAGGAACTCGTTGTACATGTGCCCGGTCATCTTGGGGTACCAGTAGTACCAGCCAGCAAAGATCGAGAACACGGCGCCCAGTGACAGCACGTAGTGGAAGTGTGCGACCACATAGTAGGTGTCGTGCAGGTAACGGTCGGCACCGGCATTGGCGAGCACCACGCCCGTCACACCACCAACGGTGAACAGGAAGATGAAGCCGACAGCCCAAAGCATCGGGGTGCGGAAGGTGATCGAGCCACCCCACATCGTGGCGATCCACGAGAAGATCTTCACGCCGGTGGGTACCGCGATGACCATGGTTGCGGCCACGAAGTAGCGCTGAACGTCAAGGCTGAGGCCGGTCGTGTACATGTGGTGAGCCCACACGACGAAGCCGACGAAGCCAATGGCCACCATGGCGTAGGCCATGGCCATGTAGCCGAAGATGGGCTTGCGCGAGAAGGTTGAGACGATGTGGCTGACAATGCCGAAGCCCGGCAGGATCATGATGTACACTTCGGGGTGACCGAAGAACCAGAACAGGTGCTGGTAAAGGATCGGATCGCCGCCACCTTCAGGCGAAAAGAAGGTGGTCCCGAAATTGCGGTCCGTCAGCAGCATGGTGATGGCACCGGCAAGCACTGGCAGGGCCAGAAGCAGCAGGAACCCGGTGACCAGTACCGCCCAGGCAAACAGCGGCATCTTGTGCAACGTCATGCCAGGAGCACGCATGTTGAAGATGGTAGTGATCAGGTTGATCGCACCAAGGATGGAGCTGATACCGGCCACATGCAGCGCGAGGATCGCGAAGTCGAGCGCAGGGCCAGGGTGACCGGCGGTCGAGAGCGGTGGGTAAACGGTCCAGCCGCCACCAAAGCCCAAACCATAGGTGCCCGTGCCTTCAAAGAACAGCGACATCAGCAGCAGGATGAACGCGGGCGGTAGCAGCCAGAAGGCGATGTTGTTGATGCGCGGGAACGCCGTATCGGGCGCACCAATCATGAGGGGCGCGAAATAATTGGCAAAACCACCCATGGTCGCCGGCATCACGAGGAAGAACACCATGATGAGCGCGTGGGCGGTGGTGAACACATTGTACATGTGCTTGCCGGCATCGAGCGCTTCACCGCCCTCGATGCCGTACGCCATCGCTGCCAGACCGTGGAAGATCTGGATGCCAGGTTCTTGCAACTCCAGGCGCATCACGCCCGAAAGCAGGCCCCCGATGATCCCCGCCACGATGGCGAAGATCAGGTACATGATACCAATGTCTTTGTGGTTGGTCGAATATACCCAGCGGCGCCAGCCAGTCGGCTGATGCGGGTCATGCGCCACAGGAGCATGACCGGTGGCTTGGGCTTCGAGGTGAGCAATATCGGCCATTTGGAAAGGATCCCCTAACCCGTGTTCTTACTGGACTGCCGCGAGCGTTGCACTGGCGGCAGCATAGTCGCCGCCTTCAAGAGCAGCCATGAAAGTTGCAAATTCCTGCTCGGTCACCACGCGTACAGCGATAGGCATGTAGGCATGGTCCTTGCCGCACAGCTCCGAGCACTGACCGTAGTAGATGCCGGTCTCGCGAGCGTTGAACCAGGTTTCGTTCAGCCGGCCCGGCACGGCATCCATCTTGACGCCAAAGGACGGCAGCGCAAAGGCGTGGATCACACCGGCAGGATCAGCCGTCACCTGCAGGCGCACAGTGGCATTGACCGGCACGATCAACTCGTTGTCGACAGCCAAAAGACGCGGCTGGTTGGGCTTTACCGTAGGACGATCCGTGCCGTCGGTGCTTTCTTCGGCCAGCAGGAGCTGGGTGAAGCCAACCCCCTGATCGACATATTCATAATCCCAGTACCACTGCTGCCCGGTCGCCTTGATGGTCAGCGAGGGCGCGGGAACTTCCACCTCACCAAATGAGAAGACGTGCGAGCCGAGATATTTGCGCTCCCCGTCGGGGGTGATCAACTGATCAGCCAGAACACCAAAAGAGGGAATGGCAATGATGATCAGCACCACCACCGGGACCACGGTCCAGATCACCTCAACAAGAGTGTTGTGAGTGAAGCGTGCGGGGATGGGATTGGCCTTGGCATTGAACTTAACGATCACAACGATCAGCAGCACGAGCACCAGCAGCACGATCAGCGAGATCGTCCACAACAGGATGCCGTCATGGAACGCCGTGATGGAGTCCATGATCGGGGTCACCGAATCCATCAGATGGATCTGGCCCGGGGCAGCATAACCCTGGTTAGCTTGTTCCTGACTCATGGCCGCAGCCGGGAGCAGTGCGAGCGCAGCTGCCGCAGCAGCACTCAATCTTCCAAAGACTTGCCTGGTCACACAAACCCCCTATCGGCATCAACTGGTGCATCCACACCGGGATTGAGGAGGCAATGCGGCATAGCTAACGCCGCCCCGACTCAACCTCGGAGCGCAGAACTCTGGCCTGACCTAAATCACATCAAACCAAGTGAGTCCATCGCACCCGCACTGTCTAACTCTGCGTCAAAATGTGCCTGTTGCGGCATTGGTGCCTCACCCTTGCCGCAGTTGAACGCTCATGTCAGGTTACAAGGCACAGCTTTGGTTGATGGCGGGTTCACCGCTGTCCGGAAATACACGGCCATCCTGCGCGCGCGGAAGATCGGCTGGAGACAGGAAAAGTGATGCACAATATCAAGCACCATCTCGCCTTTGCAGGCGTTGTGCTCTTGGCCACGCTTGGCTGGGGCGTAGCCGCCAATGCACAAGGAACGGTGCGCGAGCAGTTCGGCGATTGGCAGATGAGCTGCGATACGCCGCCCGGCGCAAGCTTTGAGCAATGCGCCATCATCCAGAATGTGATGGCTGAGGATCAGCCCAATGTCGGCCTGTCCGTGATCGTGCTCAAGACCGCCGATCGTGAAGCGCGGCTGCTTCGGGTGCTGGCGCCGCTTGGCGTGTTGCTGCCCAATGGCCTCGGGCTCAATGTCGATGGCAAGGATATGGGACGCGTCGCCTTTGTGCGCTGCCTGCCCAACGGCTGCGTGGCCGAAGTGATGCTCGATGATGCGCTGATCGAAACGCTCTCGACCGGCACGGACGCGATCTTCGTGGTGTTCAAGACCCCCGAGGAAGGCATCGGCATTCCCGTGTCGCTCAACGGCTTTGCCGACGGCTTTGCCAAGCTGCCCTGATCGGGCGAACCATCCCCCAAAAAAAGCCGGACGAGTGCCCAGGGCACTGTCCGGCAAGTCATCAGGAAAAGGGTCGGTGGCAAAACCGGCCCCGGGAGATGGCGGGAGCAGCAGGTTAACCGCCCAGGCCAACGGAAAGGCACCGGCTGATGGGCCGGTGCAAACTTTGGTTAGCGGCGGGACCGACGCGCCCGCGCTGCAGAAAGCGCCAGACCGGGGGAACGGCTGGAAGTACGCGCTGCCTCAAGCACGTCATTGCGCGAGATACCGAGATCATTGAGCCGGCAGTCTTCGAGCTCTAGCAGGGCACGGAGTGCGTAGCGACGGGCTCGTGCGACTTGCGCCTGCGCCAGATAGCGTCGCAGGGCGAGCAAAGGGCGAGGAAAAGCGGGAGCGGCCGCAACGAGCCGCTCGCTGAACAGCGAGTGCGCCATGATGATACCTCAGAAGGATGCCGGCACCTAGCCGGCTCGGCAGCATTGCGCGGCCGGTAAGTCTATCAGTATGGGCTGGACATCTATTCGTCTAACAAATAGATTTCATCCTCGCCATCAAATACCGTGATGCACACTATGGCCGTTCCGCTGGACCTCGATCAGTTGCAGAGCTTTTGCGTCATTGCCGATTGCGGCAGCTTCACCGAGGCCGCGCGGCGGGTGAACAAGACGCAGTCGGCGGTTTCCATGCAGATCAAGCGGCTGGAAGAGCGGCTTGGACAACAGCTGCTGACGCGAGATGGCCGCAGCGTTTCGCTGACCAATCATGGCGAGGCGCTGTATTCACGCGCCCGCAAGATGCTGCGCACCAATGCCGAGATCATGGATCACTTCTCAGAAGGGGATCTGGCCGGCTCGATCCGGTTCGGCGTGCCCGATGATTATGCGGTCCGCCTGCTGCCGGTCATTCTCTCCAACTTCCAGCGCACCCATCCCAAGATCGTGGTTGATGTCGCCTGCATGGCATCCGAGCAATTGCTTGAGGGCATGAAAGCGGGGCGCTACGATCTGATCGTATTCACCCAGGGCACCGGCAACACGTTCGGCGAACTCTTCCGCACCGAAAAGATGTTCTGGGTCGCGTCCCACGGCGGGCAGGCCCTGGGGAGCGATCCGCTGCCGATCGCCTGCGGGCCGCAATGCTGCATCTGGCGGGCTGATGCCGTTGAGGCGCTCAATCGGGTCAGCAAGGATTATCGCATCGCCTACACTTCCTCCAACGCTCTTGCGATCTCGAGCGCGGTGCTGTCGGACCTGGCCGTCGGGTTCCTGCCCGAGAGCGCGCTGCAACCGGGCATGCGCGTGGTGAGCGATGACCAGAACCTGCCGCGCCTCGGCGATGCTCAACTGGCGCTGCTGCGCGCGAGCCACGCCTATGGCAGCATCTATGATGCGCTCGCCAATCATATTGTCAGCTCAATGGGCAATCTGCACGTGCAGCCCGCTACAAACGCTGTGGCCGCCGAATAGGCCGCGCCCTTGACTGAGCTGCCCCTTCGGAGCACCACAATCCCATGCCCCAGCTATTGACCAATGCCGCCGAATTCACCGTGTCCGAGATCGCTCAGGCGGTGAAACGGACGGTGGAAGATGAATTCGGCTCGGTGCGAGTGCGTGGCGAGATTTCGGGCTTTCGCGGCCAGCACGCCTCTGGCCATTGCTACTTCACGCTCAAGGACGAGAACGCGGCGATAGATGCCGTGGTGTGGAAAACGAGCTACCCGCGCCTCAGCTTCAAGCCCGAAGAAGGGATGGAAGTGATTGCGAGCGGCCGGCTCACCACCTTCCCGCGTTCCTCCAAATACCAGATCGTCATCGACAATATCGAGCCCGCCGGTGCCGGAGCGCTGATGGCGCTGCTGGAAGAGCGGCGCAAGAAGCTGCTGGCCGAGGGCCTGTTTGCCCGCGAGCGCAAGCGCCCCCTGCCCTACTTGCCCCGGGTGATCGGCGTCATTACCTCACCAACCGGCGCCGTGATCCGCGACATCCTCCATCGTCTCGAGGATCGTTTCCCCAGCCACGTGCTGGTCTGGCCCGTGCGTGTGCAGGGCGACACCTGCGCGCCGGAAGTGGTCGCCGCCATGGAGGGCTTTAATGGTCTGGCCGTCGGCGGCGCGATACCTCGCCCCGACCTGCTGATCCTGGCCCGCGGCGGTGGCTCCATCGAGGATCTTTGGGGCTTCAACGAGGAAGCGGTGGTGCGCGCCGTCGCCAACAGCGCCATTCCGGTGATCTCGGCGGTGGGACACGAGACCGACACGACGCTCGTCGATTATGCGTCCGACATGCGGGCCCCGACCCCAACTGCTGCTGCCGAAGCGGCAGTGCCGGTGCGCGCCGAATTGATCGGCTATGTCGATGACCTCGGCGCCCGCCAGCGCGGCGCCAGCCGGCGTCTCGTCAACAACGCGCGCGATCGCTATAGAGCGGTAGCCGCCGGCCTGCCGCGCGCTTCCGATCTCGTGGCGACGCAGCGTCAACGGCTCGACCATGCTTCAAGCAACCTGTTCTCGTGCCTGCGCCACTCGGTGCAGGAGCAGCGCATGCGGCTGTCGCGCGTTGAGCCCAAGCTGCGCCCGCAGCTGCTCGAGCAGCGACACCGCGACGGCGCGGAACGTCTGCGCAACCTGAGCCATCGCGCCAATAGCGGGCTCTGCCTCAATGTGGAGCGGGCCCGCTTTACCTATGATCCCCGTGCGGGGCGGCTGGATGCAGTGGCCGGGCGCCTGCTCGAGCGCAAGCGCGCCTTGTTCGAGGCGGTGGCGCCCAAGCTGTCGCCCCGCAGCCTGCAGGCCGAGTTGCGGCACGGGCGCAGCCAATTGGCGCCCCTTGCGGCTCGGTTGCGCTCAAGCATAGCCCTCGGCCTGGCTGACCGGCGCGCTGCCCTCAATCAGGAGGGGAAACTACTGGTTTCCCTCAGCTACAAGAGCGTTCTGGCGCGCGGGTTTGCGGTGATCAAGGACGAGGCGGGCAATTTGGTGCGCGAACGCGCAGAACTTCAGCCCGGGCAGACCGTGGGCATTGAGTTCACCGATGGGCAGACTTCGGCCACCATCACTGGCGCCCCGGCGACACCCCGCCGCAAGCCGCGTCCAGCCGATCCTGAGCCTCAAGCTCAGGAGAGCCTCTTTTGATCGAGGCTCGGGAGCGCTATATCGGGCCCGACTGTAAGGAGCCGCCGCATGAACATATTTGACAAAGGCTTTTCCGCCAGCGAGGCAGTTGTCCGCTATCTCGACGGCGACTATGTCGTGCTCAAGCCAGGCACCTTTGTGCGTTGCGCCATTACCGGCAAGGCCATTCCGCTCGACGAGTTGAGCTACTGGAATGTTGATCGGCAAGAGGCTTATGTCGATGCCGCCGCTGCGCATGAGGCCTATGAGCGGTACGGCCTGGGATCCTGAGCGTGGTGCCAGCCTCACCCCGCCGGCCCTTGCTGTTCATTTCGAACGGGCATGGGGAAGACGGCATCGCTGCCGCGATTATTGCCCGCTTGCCAGACGGCATGCGCGCCGAGGCCTATCCGATGATCGGGGCGGGCAATGCTTACGCCGGCATTTGCCCGATCGTTGGTCCCCGGGCGACCCTCGCCTCAGAGGGCTGGCGTAACGTCAAGGGCTCGCTGCGGCGCGACGTTGCCAGCGGCGGACTGGCAATCATCCCCCCGGCCCTGCGGTTCATGCGCCAGTGCGTCGGCCAGTATGAGCGGGTTGTGGTTGTAGGTGACATGGTCGGCGTGCTCGCAGGGCTGGTGACCGGCCATCGCGACCTGTTTTACCTCGACGTCTACAAGACCGGTGCTGCACGCCTTTATTCCGTGGCGGAGCGTTGGGCCATTAAGCGCACCTGCCGCATCGTTTTTTCTCGCAGCCCCAAATTGTCAAAAAACCTCCAGGCGCTCGATATCGACGCGCGCTGCGCCGGCAATATCATGATGGATACGGTGCCAGATGGCGCCTATGACGCTGCTGCTCGTCGCACGCGTCCGCTGGCGGTCACCCTGCTGCCCGGCAGCCGCCAACTTACCCCTGAAAGCTTTGCGCTGCAGGTTGCCGCGCTGCGCACCCTGCCTGAGGCGTTGCGCCCCGACGTCTTTCTGGCGGTTGCCGGCAGCGTCAATATCGATGAACTGGCGCGCGCGGCTGATCTGGGCCGGATTGGCCTTCACAGTCACGAAGCCAATGATCTGGGAACGCTGGGCCAAGAGGGCCTTACCATCCACCTGGCACGGGGCGCGGCCTTGGGGAGCTTGCTGGAGAATTCAGACTTGGTGCTGTCCCAAGCAGGCACGGCAACGGTTCAAGCCTTGGGAATGGGCAAGCCCGTTATCACCTTCATCAATGCACGCGATCGCCGCTCGCGCTTCAACGACGAACAAAATCTCTTCGGAGAAGCGCGAACGGTCGTGGCGCCGCAGGCAGCCGCAATTGGCGATGCGTTGCGGGATCTGCTCGAAGATTCCGACAAGCGTGCGCAGCTTGGCGCGCTCGGCCGCGAGCGCATCGGCCCGCCCGGCGCTATCGCAGCGGTGCTCGCTGCCCTCGCCGAGGATTAGCTTGGGCGCGGGTCGAGCAAGCGGTGCAGATGCACAATGAAGTAGCGGGTCTGCGCGCTGTCGACCGTCATCTGCGCCTTTTGCTTCCAGGCGGCATAAGCGGTGGCATAGTTTGGGAACACGCCAACGATGTCGACCTTGTCGAGGTCCGCAAAGGTGACGCCTTCCAGGCTGGACAACTCCCCGCCAATCACGAGGTGAAGCAACTGCTTTTCGGGCTCTGGTTTGGTGCTTGGCATAACGGGGTTTCCATCACGAAGGCTGGGGAGAATCGAGCGCCGGCTCGGCGGCGGATGGGCATCCATAGACCTTGATCAGCGCTGCATGAACAAGCGGTTTTAGGCTCATGTCACTCAGGGCCGCAAGCGCGCCGTGGCGAACATCGCGCTTGTTGAACACTGGTTGCCCCACACAGACATCGGCAAGCGGAATGCCGGCTTCTTCGAGGATCAGGGCGGCGGCTGCGATGTCCCAATCCTGCGCACCCCGACGCGAGACGGCAGCGTCAAGCTTACCCGTAGCCACCTGTACGAGGCGATAGGCCAGCGAAGGCAATGAGGGACCCCTGGTGTAATCCAACCCCTCGGCGGCCAGTTCCTGATGAACCGCGGTGGGCGCCGGAATCAAAGGCAAACCTCCGGCGCGGCGACGACGGCTCAATGGCGCTCCATTGAGGCGAGCACCTGTGCCCCGGCAAGCATCATACATTTCGTTGCGCACCGGCGCATAAACCACGCCGGCAATCGGCACCCCGTCCTCAACGACGGCCAGGGAAACGGTCCAACTATCTTCGCCGCGCAAGAACCCCTTGGTTCCATCGATTGGGTCGACCACAAACACGCGCCGACAGGTCAGGCGCAACGGGTTGTCCGCCGTTTCCTCGCTAAGCCAGCCATAATCGGGGCGCGCGGCGAGCAATGAGGCCGCAAGGTAGCGATCAACCAGAATATCGGCTTCACTGACGGGCGAAGCATTGTCCTTGGTCCAGGCCTTAACCGGTGCTCGGAAAAAGCCGCAGGCAATGATGCCTGCCGAGACGGCGCTCGAGCGCAACAGTTCAAGATCTTCTTGGGCGCTGGTGGGGGCTGCATGCATGGGCCCGGTTCTAGGCCGGTGCCCGGCTTTGGACAAGGTGCAAGCTGGCCTGGGACATTTCGCCCCCCTTCCTTGCGTAATGCGCGCAAACCAGCAGCCGATTGGTTGGGGTTAACCGGCTCCTACACCGGGTCACATCCTGCTAACCCTGCAGGAAAACAAGATAAACTTAACCGAGCGGATTAAGGCGACAGGTAAGGGGACGCGCTAGATTGGCCGCACAAAAGAGAGCACGCAATAAGCTCTCGGGGTTAGCAGGAAGGCAGATCAAATGGGTGAAGGCTTAGCCATAGAAGGCGGTTCAGTGGTGCTGGCATTTGGCCGACCGAACGTAATCGATCGCCGCTTTGTTGCAGCAAACGATAATGGCCCCAAGGAACCGGTAAAGACCGTGACCGTTCGCAAGCAGCTCGAGCAGAGCGGCATTGTGATCAAGATCAAGGTTCCAGTGCATGAATTCATCGGCGTCGCGGTGGCGACGTCCATTTCCATCGAGGGTGCTTTGACGAGCGCGATCGAACTGGTCCATGCGGACGAAAACCTGAACTACCGGGTGTTCGAGGAAGAGGGTAACCAGAACGTCGTCGCCGAATGGCAGAACTGGGGTCGCAAACTTCGCCTGCCGCTGTTTATCAAGGCGGGCGATGGCACCTATCTGCCCTATTCGCAGCAGGTGGACGGGGTAATGCTCGGGCAAGGGGTTGCTCGGCGCCGCCTTGCTGCCGATGCCGCCCGCCGCCCCCGCTTCCTTAATCGCCGCAAGCCCGGCCAGGGCGAAGCGAACTAGATTCCGAGTTGCCTCCAAGCACGTTGAAGGGACCAGTCGGTGGTGCGGCTGGTCCCTTTGGCGTTTTGCGCGCCCTTACCAGACCCACTCGGCAAGGAGAGCCAGGGTCAAGACAACCCCGACATAATGATTGCTCTTGAAGCGCAGCAGCGCATTGCCGGGGGCCCCCGCATCAAGGGTTTGCACCTGCCAGAACAAGAGCCCCAAGGCGATCAGCGAAAGCACGGCAAACAGCACCCCGGCGCCCACCAGCACCGCCGCCGCCAGCCACAAGACGAAGGCCGCGACATAAAAGCCGGTCACAATGGCTCTGGCGCGCTTTCCAAACAGCAGAGCGGTGGATTTGACCCCGATCAGGGCATCGTCTTCCACGTCCTGCAAGGCGTAGATCGTGTCGTAGCCGATGGTCCACAGGATACAGCCGAAATAAAGCAGCAGCGGCGCCACCGACAGCCCGCCCGTCTGGCTCGACCACCCCATCAGCGCGCCCCAGGAGAAGGCGAGGCCCAGAAAGGCCTGCGGCCACCAGGTCACGCGCTTCATGAAGGGATAGATGGCGACCAGCACCAGCGAGGCCACACCGAGAACAATGGTGAAGGGATTAAACTGCAGCAGAATCAGCAGTCCCAGCAGCCCCTGCACCACCAGAAATACCAGCGCTTTTTTTGCCGAAACCTGCCCGGAAGGGATCGGCCGCGAGCGGGTGCGTGCGACTTTGGTGTCGATGTCGCGATCCACAAAGTCGTTGAACGTGCAGCCGGCGCCCCGCATCAGCACGGCGCCAACAAACGTCAGGACGGCCGCCCGCCAATCAAAGCCGCGAAGCGGCTCGGCTACAGCAGCAAGTCCCAGGCCCCAGGCACAGGGCCAGAACAGGAGCCAAAAGCCGATCGGTCGATCCCAGCGCGCCAATCGCGCATAGGGTTTGAGCCATGCGGGCGCGAAACGGTCAACCCAATTGCCCTGTGCGGCATCAGCCACACCCTTTCCGATCTGAGCGTCCAATGGGCTCGCCATGCTATCCTCATTTGATTGCGCGGGCGCGGATCATTCGCCTCGTGCTGCTGCTCTACTGCGTTTGCGCGAATTAGAGTAGAGCTGACCGCGCCGCGCCCGCTGGCTGGCTTTCTGCGCTCATTGGACCTTCTTCATGCCCCGCTCCCACGCTACCCTGCCCCGCCTTTATGTCGAGCCCGATCTTGGGCCCGGCTCACCAATTGCGCTGGGCAAGGAGCAGTCCCTTTATCTAGCCGCGGTGCTGCGCAAGAGCGTGGGGGACGAAGTGGTGTTGTTCAACGGCCGCCACGGCGCTTGGCGTTGCCGGATGGTAGTGGATGCAAAAAAGGCCGTGGTGCTTGAGACCCTCGAGCAGATTGCCCCCCAAACGCCGCCATCGCCGCTCTGGTATGGCTTTGCGCCGCTCAAGACCGAGCGGCTCGATTATGTGATTCAGAAAGCCACCGAGATGGGAGCTGGAACCATCCAGCCGGTGCTGACCCAGTTCACCCAGGTGAGCCGGCTCAAGCATGAACGGCTCGTCGCCAATGCCGTGGAGGCGGCCGAACAATGCGAAGTGTTGACTGTCCCCGGCATTGAGCGCGAGATCACGCTTGGGTCATTGCTGGACGGCTGGAGCGAAGCTCAAGGCGAGCGGCGCTTGGTTGTTGCCGACGAGTCGGAGGCATCGGGCTCACCGCTGGATCGGCTTTTTGAGCTGCGCGACACGCCCGTCGGCATGCTGATCGGCCCGGAAGGCGGCTTTTCGCCCGAGGAGCGCGCTCGTCTGCATGGCTCTCCGTTTGTGGTGCCGATCAGCCTCGGTTCCCGCATTCTCAGGGCTGATACGGCGGCTGTCGCAGCGCTAGCGGTGATTCAGGCTAGCATCGGTGATTGGCGATAAGCTGATTGCTTTGTCGCGGTGCAACGCTATGTTCGCGCCATACTCGACCTTTCCATTGCAAGAGCATCCCATGGCCGGCGCCGAACACCCCTCGTCTCCCATCGAATCGCGCGCCGACCTGATCGAGGCGATGGCGCGCGGCTGCAAGCCGCAAAGCGCCTGGCGGGTCGGCACGGAGCACGAAAAGCACGTGTTCCACACCAATCCACTGCGGCCCGTCACCTATGATGGCCCGCAGGGGATTCGCGCCTTGCTGGAAGGGGTGCAGCAGCTCACCGGGTGGGAGCCTTTTTTCGATGGGGACAATCCCATCGGCCTGCGTAACAACGAGATCGCGGGCGGCATCTCGCTCGAGCCAGGCGGGCAGTTCGAACTCTCGGGCGCCCCGCAGGAGGACCTGCATGGCACCGCGGCCGAGTTGGCCGAGCATATGCGCGTCGCCAAGGCCGCAGCCGCGCCGCTCGACATCCACTTCCTTGGGCTGGGCGTGACGCCGACCTGGTCGGTCGCCGAGATCCCCTCCATGCCCAAGTCGCGCTATGGCATCATGGCGCCCTATATGGAGCAGGTGGGCACACTCGGCACCTCGATGATGTTCCGCTCCTGCACAGTGCAGGCCAATCTCGATTTTTCGAGCGAAGCAGACATGGTGCGCAAACTGCGAGTGGCCCTCGCCCTCCAACCCATCGCCACCGCCCTCTTTGCCAATTCGCCCTTTGTGGATGGCCGCGATTCGGGTTTCCTGAGCTTCCGCTCCCACATCTGGCTCAACACCGATGCAGCCCGCACCGGCATGCTGCCCTTCGCATTCGAAGAGGGCTTCGGCTTTGAGCAATATGCCGATTATGCACTCGACGTGCCGATGTATTTCGTTATCCGCGACGGGCAATACGTCAATGTCGCGGGCGAAAGCTTCCGTGCCTTCCTCAAGGGCGAGCTTCCCCAACTGCCCGGCGAAAAGCCCACCATCAAGGATTGGGAAGACCATCTCTCGACCATCTTCCCCGAAGTGCGGCTTAAGCAGTTCCTCGAAATGCGCGGCGCCGATATGGGCGACGAGAAGTCGGTCACCGCGCTCTCGGCATTCTGGGTTGGTCTGCTCTACGACGATATCTCCCTCGAAGCCGCCTATGAGATGATCCAGCCCTGGACCGAGGGGGATCGCGAGCACCTGCGCCGCGAAGTGCCGCGCCTGGGCCTCGATACGCCGCTGGGGCGCACCAATGTTTATGATTTTGCTGCGCAGGCGGTGGGCATTGCCGAAGCTGGCCTCGTACGGCGTGATCGCCGCAATGCCGCCGGCAAGGACGAAACCATCCATCTGGCGCCGCTGGAAGAAACCATCCGCCTGTCCCAGTCCCCGGCTGAACGGTGGCTCGCCAAGTTCAACGGCGAGTGGAACGAGGACGTGACGCCGATTTTCCGCGAAGCCGAAATGTAGTTCTGCCTTGCTCCGCGCCCACCCTCTGGTGCATCACCGCGCCAGACAGTGACGGAGGGGCGAATGCGGGTTCTGGTGATTGGTTCGGGCGGACGTGAACATGCGCTCGCCTGGAAACTGGCGCAGTCGCCACGGCTGACCCAGCTTTTTGTCGCGCCCGGCAATGGTGGCACGAGCGAGATCGCCGAAAACGTCGCCATCGACATCACCGACCACCAAGCCGTAATCGACTTCTGCAAGCTGATGGCCATCGACTTCGTGGTGGTCGGCCCTGACGCCCAGGTGGTCGCTGGGCTAGGCGACGATCTGCGGAGGGCGGGTGTCGCCTGCTTTTGCCCCTCAAAGGCCGCCGGGCAGCTTGAAGGCTCCAAAAGCTTCACTAAGGCGCTTTGCGACGAGATGGGCATCCCGACGGCCGCTTATCGCCGCTTTGAGAGCCAAGGTCCGGCGCTCGATTACCTCGCCACCCAGACGGCCCCCATCGTCGTCAAAGCCGATGGCCTTGCGGCGGGCAAAGGCGTGACGGTCGCCGAAACCCTGGAGGACGCGCGCGCTGCGGTCGTGGATTGCTTCAGCGGCACGTTCGGTGCCGCCGGGGCATCGGTGGTGATCGAAGAATTCATGACGGGCGAGGAAGTGAGCCTTTTCGTCCTGTGCGACGGCCAAACTATTTTGCCGCTTACCACCGCGCAGGACCACAAGCGCGCCTTTGACGGCGATACCGGCCCCAATACGGGCGGCATGGGCGCTTACAGCCCCGCCGACATTCTAACACCCGAGCTGGAAGCGCGCGTTCTGCGCGAAATCATCGAGCCCACCGTGCGCGGCCTTGCTGCGCGCGGCACGCCTTACCAAGGGGTGCTCTATGCCGGGCTGATGCTGACCGATGAGGGCCCCAAGCTCGTTGAATATAATGCCCGCTTCGGCGACCCGGAAACGCAGGTGCTGATGCTGCGGCTGCAGTCGGACCTGCTGGAACTGCTTTATGCCACGGCGATTGGCCATCTCGCGGGGCACGAGGTGCGCTGGAGCCCCGAGACAGCCATGACGGTGATCCTCGCCAGCCAGGGCTATCCCGGTTCCTACACGACAGGGTCGGAGATCAAGGGGTTGGACGGGCTTAACCACGACGGTGTTCAAATCTTCCATGCCGGAACGCGGCGCGAGGGCCGGCGTTTACTGGCAGCAGGGGGACGGGTTCTCAACGTTTCGGCGCTTGGGGCTGATATAGCAGAGGCGCAGCGTCGTGTTTACCGATGCGTGGACCAGATTGATTGGCCAGAGGGCTTTTGCCGCCGAGATATTGGCTGGCGGGCCATCGAGCGTAACCGCGCCTAAGCCCCACACCAACGGCACGGATTTACCATCCCCGCCGCCCACCTTTGACGGCGTTCCACCTAGGCGTAAGCTGACGGCTCTGCAGCTGCGCGGCAAGGCTCTTGGGGATCATTTGCGCGGCTTACGGGCGGAGCGGAGCGGGGTGAGCACATCTGCCGGACCCAAGATCGGGGTAGCACTGGGTGGCGGATCGGCCCGCGGGCTCACCCATATTCCTTACATCGAGGCCATGGATGAGCTTGGCTTGCGGCCTTCGGTTATCGCCGGAACCTCGATCGGTGCCTTGATCGGCGCTGGCTGGGCTGCCGGTATGACGGGCAAGGAGTTGCGCGAGCACTCGACTGAAGTGCTGGGCACGATGCGGATCATAGCCGGCAAGCTTTGGGCGACCCATATCCGGCTTGGGGGCATTCTCAGAAACGGTATTCCGACCCAGCTCGATGCCACCAGCATCGTTGATGCCTTCACCCCCCTCGGGTTCCCGGAAACGTTTAAAGAGCTATCGGTGCCGCTTTATGTGGTGGCAACCGATTACCAGTCCTGGCATCAGGTCGTGTTCAACACCGGCCTGTTGCGGCCAGCCATTGCCGGCTCCATTGCCATTCCAACCTTTTTCAAGCCGGTGAGCTATGCCAATCACGTCCTGGTCGATGGGGGCGTCGTTAACCCGCTGCCGCTCGACCAAGCCGATATCGGCACCGACTTCTTGATCGGGATTGATGTAAATGGCGACCCTTCGCTGGGGCTCAACAAGACCGACCACAAGCCGATCGATATGTGGTTCGGCTCGGCCCAGATCATGATGCACTCGCTGACCGCGCATATGATGGCGGCTTATCCACCCGACATCTATATCCGCCCCCATGTCTCGTCCTTCGGCATGCTTGAGTTCTGGCGGGTGCGCGAAATCTTCGCCCATGTGGATGCAGACAAAGACCGGTTCAAGCGGATGCTGTCGCAGCGCATGGAAGATTATATGCAAGGCCGGATACCGGTGATCGACAGCTCGCCGGACGTGGTGCGCTAGCGCAGCTTGGCGAAAAAGCGCTTGAGCAAGAATTCAGACCGGGCAGCTCCTAAGCCCGCGATGACTTCCGGGCGATGGTGGCAACTCGGTTGGGCGAAGAGGCGAATGCCGTTCTCCACCGCACCCGCCTTCGGGTCCTCAGCACCGAAATAAACTCGACGCAGTCGCGTATGGGCGATGGCGCCGGCGCACATGGCGCAGGGCTCTAGCGTCACATAAAGATCGCAGCCATCCAGCCGACCGGTGCCTCGGCGGGCGAGCGCCGCGCGGATGGCCAGCATTTCGGCATGCGCTGTAGGATCGTTGAGCGCGCGCATCTGGTTGCGCTCGGCCGCCAGGATCTGCACCCCTTCCACGACAACCGCCCCAACGGGAGCCTCGCCATCGGCGGCGGCTTCTTCGGCCAGCTCCAGGGCCAGGTCCATAGCGGCTTGGGACATGCATTGGTTCTCCGGGCGCATTCGTCCCGGAGGATTAGACTTAATCGGCTGGGCCGCGCAATCCGCCCACGCTGTTGCCCGAAGGGGCGCCCTCCCCCGAACCATTGAATTCCGCATTAGCTTCGTGGTTGGCTTTGGTCACGTCGTCGTTGGCCTCGGGCAGTTTGGCGCCAGGGGCCGGCTTGGCGCCGTTGAACTGCCGATTGGCCGCTTCATTGGCGGCCTTGGCCTCGTCTGCCGGGCTGCCGGGCTTAGTGATTTCGCTCATGGTGCGCGCTCCTTGCTGCCCCGATACAATGCGGTGCGGGTCGTCATGGTTCGCTAATGTCGCCGCGCAGCACAAAAGCAGGGTCGGCATAACAGCCGGCTTGGCTTATGCTGGCCGCAAGGAGAATCGCCCATGCCGATCCGGCAACTGCCCGAAAATCTCGTCAACCGCATCGCGGCGGGCGAAGTGGTGGAACGGCCCGCGAGCGTGGTCAAGGAGCTGGTGGAGAACGCTATCGATGCCGGAGCGAGCCGCATCACAATCACCACAGCCGGCGGCGGCAAAAGCCTGATCCGCATCGAGGATGACGGCTGCGGCATGGACGGCGACGATCTCGTGCTGTCGGTGGAACGGCACGCTACTTCCAAGCTTTCGGCTGACGATCTCGACGAGATCCGCACGCTGGGGTTTCGTGGGGAAGCCTTGGCTTCGATCGGCTCGGTCGCCGAACTTTCTATCGCCTCGCGTCCGGCGGGAGCGCAAAGCGGGTTGCGTCTGTCCGTCAGGGATGGCGTGCGACACGGTCCGATCCCGCACCCGCTCAACCGCGGCACCGTGGTTGAGGTCAAGGACCTCTTCCGCAATGTGCCGGCGCGGCTCAAATTCCTCAAGTCGGACCGGGCAGAAGCCGGGGCGATCACCGAAGTGGTCAAGCGGCTCGCGATGGCCAATCCCGGCGTGCATTTCGTGCTGGGTGGAACAGATCGTTCACCCGCCAATTGGCCCGCGGTGCATGGGTCGGGTGCGCTCGAAGGTCGGCTCGCTCAGATCATGGGTGATGATTTCGCCCGCAACGCCGTGGCCCTTGCCACGCAACGCCATGGCGTCGTGGTTGCGGGGCTGGCCGGTTTGCCGACCTTTACCCGCGCCAATTCGCTGTCCCAGTTCTATTTCGTCAATGGCCGCTCGGTACGCGACAAGGTGCTGATCGGCGCCATCCGGGCCGCCTATGCGGATTACACCTTCCGCGACCGCTTTCCGGTGGTGGCGCTGTATCTGGCGATCGATCCGGGCGAAGTGGATGTCAATGTTCATCCCGCCAAGGCTGAGTTACGGTTCCGCGATGCGGGAGCGGTGCGCAGTGCGGTGATCCGCGCGGTGGGTGAAGCGCTGACGGCAGCGGGCTGGAAGGCTTCGTCCAGTGTTGCCGATGACGTGCTTGGTGCCTTTTCAAACCCAATCCTCGCATCGGCCCCTGAGTTGGCAGAAACCCCGGGGCTTGGCTATTCCGCCCCGCCCTATGCAGCCGCACCATCCTTAAGTAGCAGGCAGCTTGTGGACACCCCGAGGTCGCTGCCCCGGAGCCTCGCCGGCCTTGCCGAGCCCAGCGCCAGGGTGGAAACCGTGCCAGAGGCCAGGGATCAAGGCGATTATCCGCTGGGTACCGCCCGGGCACAGATGTTTGACAATTTCATCATCGCCCAGAACGGCGATGGCCTGCTGCTGGTAGATCAGCATGCCGCTCATGAGCGGCTTGTCTACGAACGTTTTAAGCAGCAAATGGTGGCGGGCCCGATACAAAGCCAGGCCCACCTGATCCCGGTGGTGGTGGAACTGCCCGAGGAGGATTGCACCCGGCTCGAGGAAGCGGCCCCCGAACTGGAGCGGTTCGGGCTCTATCTTGAGCGCTTCGGCCCGCGAGCGGTGGCGGTGCGGGAGACCCCTGCCTTGTTAGGCCAAACGGACGTCGCAGGACTGGTACAGGACATTGCCGATGGCTTGGCGGAGTGGGAAACCAGCTCGGCCTTGGCTGATCGGATGGAAGCGATCATCGCGCGCATGGCGTGTCACGGCTCGGTTCGCTCAGGCCGGCGGTTGCGGGTGGAGGAAATGAACGCGCTGCTGCGCGACATGGAACGTACGCCCCATTCCGGCCAGTGCATCCATGGCCGCCCAACCTATGTGGAGCTCAAGCAGCGCGACATCGAGCGCCTGTTCGGCCGCACCCGCTAACCAGGTTAAGGCTGCAGCGATCACCCGGGCCCAGACGTTAACCTCCTGCAGGAGGTCGAGATGAGCGTTGTTGATGAGAGGCCGGAAGCAGCCGCCGGGATCGTCCGCCAGATACAACAGGCCATCCAGATCCTACCCGATCCAGCCGAAGTGATCGAGTTCGGGCGCTGCTTCGATGCGTTCGGCGACGCCAAAGTCGTCCTCCTGGGTGAAGCGAGCCATGGCAGCTCGGAATTTTACGCTGCGCGCGCGGCCATCACCCGCCACCTGATCGTCAACCATGGCTTTTCCATCGTCGCGGTGGAGGCGGACTGGCCCGACGCGAACCGGATTGATCACCATGTCCGCCAGCGGCCAGGCCCTGGCTATGATGAAACCGCCTTTGCCCGCTTTCCCACCTGGATGTGGCGCAACGAGGATGTGGCCAACTTTGTGGGCTGGCTGCATACCCATAATTCAGCACTGCCATTCAACCGGCGCGTCGAGTTCCGCGGGCTTGACGTTTATTCCCTGCGTGGATCGATCAGTGCAGTGCTGGGCTATCTCGACCGTGTGGATCCGGCGGAAGCCCGAAAGGCACGACGGCGGTATGGTTGCCTGACGCCCTGGCAAGCCGAGCCCGAATGGTATGGCCGCTCCGTCATCATTGGCGAGATCGACCCGTGCGAAGAAAAGGTAGTGCAGCAACTCACCGAGCTAATGGGTCACCAATTCAGCTACGCAGGTGAGGACAGCGCCGATTTCTTCGATGCGACCCAAAATGCCCGAGTGGTGCTCGCCGCCGAGCAATATTACCGCGTCATGTATCAGGGCTCCAACGAATCCTGGAATTTGCGCGACCGGCATATGTTCGAGACGCTCGAGGCAGTGCTGGAGCATCGGGGTCCCGACGCCAAGGCGATTGTTTGGGCGCACAACTCGCATGTGGGCCGGGCGGCGGCGACGGAAATGGGCTGGCAGGGGCAGCTTAATATCGGCGATCATGCCAAATCGGCGTGGGGCGAGCGTGCAGTTGCAATTGGCTTTGGCACCGATCGCGGAACGGTGGCTGCGGCCGATGATTGGGACGAGCCGATGCGGATCAAGACGGTCCGTCCAGCCCGCCCCGATTCACATGAGCGGATATTCCGCGACGCCGGGGTCGAGCGCGGTCTGGTCGATTGGCGCAGCGACGCTCAGCTGCGGTCGGCGTTGGCAGAACCCCGGCTGGAGCGAGCGATCGGGGTGATCTACCGCCCCGAAACGGAGCGGCAGAGCCATTACTTCAATGCCGTGCTGCCAGAGCAATTCGACGCTTTTGTCTGGTTCAATGAGACAAAGGCAGTCACGCCGCTCCCAACCGTGCGGCCCCGTGGGGTCCCCGAAACCTACCCGTTCGGGGTCTAGCGGGGCTCAGCTGAATACGCTGGCACCCCGGTCGGCTACGCCCACAAGGCTGCGCATGCCGGCGAACAGTTCGCGGCCCATACCCCATTGCTGGTTGCTCAAGTCTTCGGTGGCGGCCGGGCGGGCATGGAGTTCGGCCTCATCGCCCATGAACTGCAAGGTTCCCGCATTGGCATCGAGCCGGATCATGTCGCCGTCGCGCAGCTTGCTGATAGGGCCGCCATCGACCGCCTCCGGGCTCATATGAATGGCCGCCGGCACCTTGCCCGAAGCGCCCGACATTCGCCCGTCTGTCAACAGCGCGACCTTGAAGCCGCGATCCTGCAACACGCCGAGGGCAGGAGTGAGCTTGTGCAGTTCGGGCATGCCGATGGCCCGCGGACCCGAGAAGCGGACAACCGCGATCATGTCGCCGTTCAACTCGCCCGCCTTGAACGCCGCCTGCATTTCTTCCTGGCCGTTGAACACCCGTGCCGGAGCCTCGACCACCCGGTGCTCGGGCTTGACTGCGGAGACCTTGATCACCGAGCGCCCGAGATTGCCGGTCAGGAGCTTGAGGCCGCCAGTCTGCTGGAAGGGTGCGGCCGTGCCGGTCAGCACCTTGGGCAGGTGCGATTGCTTGGGAGCCGGCTCAAAGCTGAGCTTGTCCTCGATTAACTTGGCTTCAACCGTGTAATTAGAGAGGCCCTCGCCCCAGACGGTCTTCACATCTTCATGCAGATGACCCGATGCCAGCAATTCCTGGATCAGAAAGCCCATGCCACCTGCCGCATGAAAGTGGTTCACGTCGGCAACGCCATTGGGATAAACGCGCGCCAGCAGCGGGGTGGCGTCGGAGAGATCGGACATGTCGTCCCAGGTCACGTGCAGCCCCGCGGCGGCCGCAATGGCGATCAGGTGCATGGTATGGTTGGTGGAGCCGCCCGTCGCATGCAGGCCAACGAGCCCGTTGACGATGGCCTTTTCGTCGATCACGTGCCCCACCGGGGTCCAGTTGTTGCCCTGGGCAGTCAAGGACAGTGCTCGCACGGTAGCTTCCCGGGTCAGCGCATCGCGCAAGGGCGTGCCGGGGTTGACGAAGCTGGCGCCGGGCAGGTGCAGGCCCATGATTTCCATCAGCATCTGATTGGAGTTCGCGGTGCCGTAAAAGGTGCAGGTTCCCGGCGAGTGGTAGGACTTGGCCTCCGCTTCCAGCAGTTCGGCGCGTCCCACCTTGCCTTCCATGTAAAGCTGGCGCACGCGGCTTTTTTCGTCATTGGGCAAGCCCGAGGGCATGGGCCCTGCCGGAATGAACACGGCGGGAAGGTGCCCGAAGGTGAGCGCTCCGATGAGGAGGCCGGGGACGATCTTATCGCAAATGCCGAGATACACGGCCGCATCGAACATGTTGTGCGACAGCGCAATAGCCGTCGCCATCGCAATCACATCGCGTGAAAACAGGCTCAGATCCATGCCGGGCTGGCCTTGCGTCACGCCATCGCACATCGCGGGGACGCCGCCCGCCACCTGGGCGGTGGCACCGATCGCAGCAGCCGCTTGCTTGATGATTTCGGGGTAGAACTGGTAGGGCTGGTGCGCCGAGAGCATGTCATTATACGAGGTGACAATGCCCAGATTGAGCGTTTTGGTGCCGGCCAGCGCCGCCTTTTCGGCAGGCGAGCAGGCGGCAAAGCCGTGGGCGAGATTGCCGCAGGACAAGCTCGAGCGATAAACCCCGGCTTCCCGCTGAGCATCGAGACGGCGTAGATATTGGGCGCGACTGTCGCGGCTGCGCGCCGCTATGCGGTCGGTGACATCCTGGATGGCTTGCTGAACAGGCATTGGAGCTCCTTGGTGGAGCCGCAAGTGGCCAAAGCGGTCAATTGGGGAGCGCTTCGGGGACTATGGGCACCAGTATACAGTTAACGGATGGCCGGAGCGCAGCACGGCGCGAATGGGCATGTCCTCGACCGGACCGTCGCCCAGCGCCGCGTCCAGAACGGCGGCCTTTTCTTCCCCCTCGATATGGAGGTAGAGCCCATCCGTTTCCAGAAGACGCGGAAGGGTAAAAGTGATGCGGGGCTCACCCGCACCAGGCGCCCGGATGGCGATGGTTGGTCCCGGCGCGCTCAGCGCCTCGGCCAGGGTATCGCCCCCGGGAAAGAA
Organism: Devosia sp. 1566; assembly: GCF_004005995.1. Classification (NCBI taxonomy): domain Bacteria; kingdom Pseudomonadati; phylum Pseudomonadota; class Alphaproteobacteria; order Hyphomicrobiales; family Devosiaceae; genus Devosia; species Devosia sp. 1566. The sequence goes on along the minus strand of NZ_CP034767.1, from coordinate 665,959 downwards.
GGACGCGGTATGCCCGTCGCTGCCCATGCCGAGGACCACGGCGGCAAAGGGGCGCGGCAGCGCTTCCAGTTGAGCGTTGGTGCGCTCTACAGCTGCATTGTCGGGTGCATCGCCACCGGAATAAAGGGGCAAGAACCGCGCTACCGCGGCCGGGCCCTGCAGCATGCGCTCGTTGACCAGCAGCGCATTGGAGCGATCGTTGGTTTCATCGACCCACCGCTCATCAACAAGGGTGACCACGACCTTTTCCCAGTCGAGGTCCTTGAACTTGCCCAGGGCCTGGAAAAAGCGCGCGGGCGTCGAGCCGCCGCTCACGGCAATGGCTGCATTGCCCCGCTCGGCGATGGCTGCGCGGATACGGTCCGCAACGGCTTCGGCCAATTCCTTGGCGAGGGTGGGCTTGTCGGCAAAGGTGCGGCGGTCGAGCATGGTCTTAGTGATCTTCCTCATACCAGGTGCGGCCGTCGCGCTCGATCAGCGCAATGGCACCCGATGGGCCCCAGGTTCCGGCGGTGTAAGGCTGGGGCGGCTCACTCGAATTGTCCCAGGCCTCGCGGATCGGATCGACCCATTTCCAGGCCGCTTCCAGCTCGTCGCGGCGCATGAACAAGGTCTGGTTGCCGCGGATCACGTCCAGCAGCAGCCGCTCATAGGCCTCCGGCGTGCGCTCGGTGAAGGTCTGGGCAAAGCTCAGATTGAGCGGGACTTCGCGCAGGCGCATGCCGCCCGGCCCGGGATCCTTGATCATCATCATCAGCTTGACGCCCTCATCGGGCTGCAGGCGGATTATTAGCTTGTTGGCCTTGGGCGCGCCTTCGGCGTGATCGAAGATGGAGTGCGGGATGGCGCGGAACTGAATGCAGATTTCCGAGACGCGCTGGGCCATGCGCTTGCCCGTGCGCAGATAGAACGGCACGCCCGACCAACGCCAATTACCAATTTCGGCCTTGAGCGCCACAAAGGTTTCGGTGCGCGAACCCTTCTTTTCGCCCGGAAGTTCTTCCTGGTAGCCCTTGACCGAAGTGCCTTCCGAAGACACCGCGCGATATTGCCCGCGCACGGTCATGCGCGCTACATCCCCCGCAGTAATCGGCTTGAGCGAGCGCAGCACTTTAAGCTTTTCATCGCGCAGCGCATTGGCGTCGTCCGAGGCTGGCGGCTCCATCGCCACAAGACAGAGCAGTTGCAGCATGTGGTTCTGAATCATGTCGCGCAGGGCGCCACTCTCGTCGTAATAGCCGCGCGTTCCCGCGCCGACCGATTCCGAAACGGTAAGCTGGACATGGTCGATATGGGCCGAGTTCCAGACCGGCTCAAACAAGGTGTTGGCAAAGCGCAGCGCCAGCAGGTTCTGCACCGTTTCTTTGCCCAGATAATGGTCGATGCGATAAACCTGATCTTCTTCGAAGATCTTGGCCACGCCATCATTGATTTCCATAGAGGATGCGAGATCGTGGCCAAGCGGCTTTTCGATCACGACGCGGGCGTCGCGCCGGTAATAGCCCTTCTTCGACAAATATTCGGCTATCGGCTCGAACAGGTCGGGTGCCACCGCCAGGTAGAAGGCGCGCACGATCTCGGGATCGTCCCGCAACGCGCCGTCCAGGTCGGCCCAGTTCGCCGGGTCGCTCACATCATTGGCGACGTAGGAGAAGATCGACACAAAGCGGTCGATCGTTGCCTCATCGTGATATTCCTGCTCGACAAACTCCGTGACCGCATTCCGGGCAAGGGTCTGGAACTCGGCATCGGACAAGGGAGAGCGTGAAACGCCGATGATGCGAGACCGCTCGTCGAACTGCCCATCCTTGAACCGATGATAAAGGGCCGGGATCAGCTTGCGCTTGGTCAGGTCACCAGTGGCCCCAAAAACCACGTAGTCGAACGGTTGGACCGGAATAATGCGACTGGACACGAGCTATAGTCCCTTGTTGGCGGCAGAAGCGAAGTTTTGCTTGGCGAGGATAACTGCGCCATGCAGCGGTTCAAACTGCGGCAGCGCGACGAAATTGCCATAACGTTCACGCAGGATGGGGAAGATGCGCTGCCCAAAGCCACCTACCACCGCCATCACCTTGGCGTTGCGGGCCTGGAACCAGCGAACATAGGCATCCACATAGCCCAGTTGTACGGTCATCATCTTTTGGGCAACCGGGTCGCCAGCATCAAAGTATTCCATCAGCAGCGGGATCAGCTTGCCAAATTCTGCCGGAGCTCGCCCGATCAAGGCATCATCGCACCCTTCCGATCCGTCGCGGCTGATGATCTTGACGTCGAGATCGACCGCAAAGGACCAGCTCATGACCGCCTGGTTGTCGCCGCCCAAGGCGGCAAGCACAGCTTCGGTCAGCGGCGAGGCTTCGACCAGCCCGTCACTGGCTTCAACGGCATAGCGCACCAGTTCGCGCCCGAGGATAGCGCCCGACATCTGGTCGCCGATCTGGAAGCCCCAGCCGCCGCATTGGAAGCGCTGCCCCTCGACTACGGCCAGGGCCGCAGACCCGGTGCCGACAATGATCACCCCGCCATCATTGCCCGCCAGGGCGCCGGCATGGGCAATGTCGATATCGTCATAGACCTGCACCCCGGCAAAGGGCCAGGGCCGCGCGGCAAAAGCGGCACGGGCTGTATCCATGCGCCCACCCGCCATGCCAAAGCACGCGTAAGTATCGGCCGTGAGTGCGTGGTCGAGCCCGGCGGCGGCAAACACATCGCGGGTGCCGTCGAGGATGGCCTTGTAAGCGGGATCCGCGCCATCGATCTGTAGATTGGAGCGCCCGTTCTTGACCTCGGCAAGCGTTTGCAGATTTTCGTCAGCCAAGCGGATGCGGCAATTGGTGCCGCCGCCGTCAACGCCAAGATAAAACCGGGGCACGCGGGTGAACTCCGTTGCGAGATCGGGAATGGTAATGGCTCGTTTCGGCGCGGACCATAGTGCGAAAGCCGCTAAGACGAAAGTACAATAAGCGCCGGATCGTCCAGTCCAGGGCAAGCTCGCTTGCACAGCCAAATCGGCCTAATACTAGGGATCAAAGTGCGGCCGACGTTGAACCGGCCCTCACGGCTAAAAACACAAAGGTGCGATGATGCAGCGGCATGTGCTGGTTCTGGGAGGGGCGCGCTCTGGCAAGACGGCATTTGCCGAGCGGCTGGCGATTCGCTCTGGCGGCAGCCCCGCCTATCTCGCCACAGCGCAGGCGCTGGACAGCGAGATGCGCGAGCGGGTTGCGACCCACCAGCGCGGCCGCGGTGGGCGCTTCACCACCATTGAGGAACCGCTGGCGCTCAGCCAGACGCTGCTGCGCGCTGGCAACAGCCATGATGTGGTGCTGGTGGATTGCCTAACCCTCTGGATCACCAATCTGCTCGTCGCCAATTCCGATGTGGCCAGGGCGGTTGAAGAACTCGTCGAGGCGCTGGCGAAAATGGAGAAGACCCGCGTCATCCTCGTCAGCAACGAGGTGGGGTTGGGCATTGTGCCGGACAATGCGATGGCCCGGACGTTCCGGGATCTTGCGGGAGCCGCCCATCAGCGCCTCGCCGATATCTGCGAGGATGTGTATTTCGTGGTTGCCGGATTGCCGATGACGCTCAAGGGCGCCACGGACGACTGATCTGGGGCTAGTCGGCCAGCCATCCCAGGAGGAGCAGGACAAGGCAGGCCGCCAGCAGCACGTTAAGTGTTGCCCGGTAAAGCGCCAGCGCGTGTCTGATGTCATTGGCGTCGAGGTCGCGCTTGCCCGACCCGAGTAGCGGCAGATCGACCACTTCGCCCCCATAGGCGCGCGGCCCACCAAGGGCAAAACCCAGCGCCCCGGCAAAGGCGGTTTCGGGCCAGCCGGAATTGGGGGAAGCATGCTTGCGGGCATCGCGGCGCATCGTTGCCCAGGCCTGCGCCGCCGAGGCACCGGGCACGAACCGGCAGGCGAGGACAATCAGTACGGCGGTGAGGCGGGCGGGGATCCAGTTGACGAGATCGTCAAGCCGGGCAGCGGCCCAGCCATAGTATCGGTGGCGCTCGTTAAGGTGACCGATCATCGAATCTGCCGTGTTGATCGCCTTGTAGAGCGCGATGCCGGGCAGGCCCGCGATGAGCAGCCAGAACAAGGGCGCGACGACGCCGTCTGACGTGCTTTCCCCCAGGGTTTCTACCGCTGCCCGCGCGACCCCAGCCTCATCGAGTTGTTCGGGGTCACGACCCACGATGTGGCTGACGGCTTCGCGGCCCTCGGCCAGTGAGCGGTCGAGGGCGAGAGCAACGGCGTTGACGGCGCGCCCGAGTTCCTTTTGCGCGAGAAATGGCGTCGCCAGCAGGGCTTCCGCCAGCCAGCCAAAAGGCAGCGCGCGCAAAAACAGCTGCAGCGGCAAGGTGATGGCGAGAGTTGCAAGCAGCAACACGACTACGCCCACCACCCCTGCCCGGCGCTGCGCCTCGGGGGAAAGCCGGTCGCGGTCCGCGCGATTGTCGAGCCAGGCGATGAGGCGACCGAACCACATGACGGGGTGACCGAGTGCGCGGAGCAAAAGGTCGGGGTAGCCGAGCCAGCGTTCGAGCAGGAGCGCGATGGGGGCGATGAGGAAAGGGGTCACGGCTGGGCAATCCGGGACAGGGCAAGGATGGCGTCGAGGTCGAGATGGTGCTCGAGATGGGCGGCGAGGTCGTCGAGGGTTTGCTCGACGCCGGCTTCGTAGTCGAGATCGGGGGTGGCGACGGCGCCGAGAAAGGCGCGGCGGAAGGGATCGGCGGCGAAAAGGCCGTGCAGATAGGTGCCGATGATTCGCCCATCGGGGCTGATGGCGCCTTCCGGCTGGCCGGCAACTTCTGCGAAAGGGCGAGCTGTATCAAGGCCTTGCGTGACGCCCATATGCATGTGGTAGCCGCTGATGGGTTGGCCGCTGGCGGGGTGGATGGCTTGCTCGAGACGCAGTTGTTTGGTGGGGGATAAGATTGTGGTGACGTCGAGTAGGCCTAAGCCTTCGCTGGTGCCGGGGGCGCCCTCGATGCCGTCGGGATCGGCGATGGATTGTCCCAGCATTTGGTAGCCGCCGCAGATGCCGAGGATGCGGCCGCCGGCGCGGTGATGGCCTTTTATGTCGATGTCCCAGCCATTTAGCTTGAGGGCGGCGAGGTCGGAACGGGTGGCTTTGGAGCCGGGGAGGATCACAAGGTCGGCTTGGCGCGGAATCGGTTGGCCGGGCTGGACGAGGATGAGCTCGAGGCCGGGCTCGGCGCGCAGGGGATCGAGGTCATCGAAGTTGGCGATGCGCGGCAGGCGGGGGACCGCGATGGTGAATTTTCCTGCGCTGGCAATGGGTTGGCTGACTTCGAGCGCCAGCACGTCTTCGGCGGGGAGGCGGTGGGCGGCGGGGAAATGGGGGATGGGGCCGAGGCAGGGGACGCCGGTTTTCTCGGCGAGAAAGCGCTTGGCGCCGTCGAAGAGGGTTGGATCGCCGTGGAATTTGTTGATCATGGTGGCGGCGATCAGGGCGCGGTCTTCGGGGTCGATTACCGCAAAAGTGCCCACCAGTGCCGCAATTACGCCACCACGATGAACGTCACCTAACAAAATTGTCAGGATGGATGTGGCGCGGGCAAAACCCCAATTGGCGATGTCGGTGGCGCGCAGGTTGACTTCGGAGGCACTGCCCGCCCCTTCCACCAAAACCAGGTCAGTGTCGGCGGCCAATTCGCGGTAGGCGGCGAGCACTTCGGGGAGGAGTTCGGCGCGGCGGTCAAAATATTCGCGGGCGGCCATGGACTGGCGACGTTGGCCGCGCACCACCAGTTGAGCGCCGGTTTCCCCTTCGGGCTTGAGCAGCACCGGGTTCATGGCGGTGAGCGGGTCGCGGCGGCAGGCGCGGGCCTGCAGGGCCTGGGCGCGACCGATCTCGCCGCCATCGGCGGTGACCGCGGCGTTGTTGGACATGTTTTGCGGCTTGAACGGGGCAACGCGCAGGCCGCGATTGGTGTAGGCGCGGCAGAGGCCGGCGACGATCAGCGATTTGCCCACATCGGAGCCGGTGCCCATGACCATGAGGGCGCGGGCGCTCATGGGGCGGCATCCACGACATGGGCATAGGATCCCATCACCCGACCGATCACTGCACCCATCGGCGGCAAGTTATCCCCGCGCGCGTCAGCTGCGATAAAAAGGGGCGGCAGGCGCGACTGCTTGGCGGAGGAATAGTGAAATTCGTGACCGTGCAGATTGGGGGGAAAGGGCAAGGCGCCGGTGTGGCGCAGGCGCCGATAGCCGAGAATGCGCTTGGGGCGATCGATGCGGGTGGTGATGGGCAAGAGGCCGGCCATGGCGTGTTCAGTGCCCGCTTTGTCCACCAAAGCGTCGCCCAGAACCATGAAGCCCCCGCATTCGCCATAGATCAGCGCATTGCGGTCGCGAGCGGCAAGGAGACCCGCCTTGAAGATGGATGCGGCGGCGAGGGTTGCGCCATGGAGTTCGGGATAACCGCCGGGCAAGAACACGGCGTCAGCCCCCGGCGCGGGCGGCTCGTTGGCCATCGGGGAAAAGAACAGCAGTTCGGCCCCCTGCTCGCGCCAGCCATCCAGCAGGTGCGGATAAAGAAAGGCGAACGCCGCGTCCCGCGCAATCGCGATGCGCTGACCCAGCGGGGGCAGCGGAGTGCTCCCAGCATCGGCTGCGGCGAGGGGCGCGCCGAGTGCCTGGAGCCGATCGAGATCGAGATAGTCGCCCATGCTGGTGGCGGCGGTTTGGAGGAAATCGGCAAAACCATCGATCTCGCCGGGCAGGACAAGCCCGAGATGGCGCTCGGGGAGCGCCAGTTCGGTGTTGCGCGGAATGGCGCCAAGACAGGGGATGCCGGTGGGCAGCAGCGCTTCAAGCAGCATGCGCTCATGCTTGGCGGAAGCCACGCGATTGAGAATGATGCCGGCGATGCGCACGCCGGAACGCCAATGGGCAAAGCCGGCGACCAGGGGCGCAACGGACTGGCTTTGCTTGTCGGCATCGACCACCAGCACCACGGGCAGGTCCAACATCTGGGCAAGATCGGCAGTGGAGCCCCAGCCATCGGCGCCGGCGTCAAACAAGCCCATGACCCCTTCAACGATTAGGAGGTCGGCGCCGGTGGATTGAACGCCCGCGAGATGGCGCAGGCGACCCGGCGTCATGGACCAGGGATCGAGATTGACCGCGTCGCGGCCGGCGGCGCGACTAAGAAAAGTGGGGTCGATATAATCGGGGCCAACCTTGGCGGGGGCCACGACCGTGCCACGCGCCCGAAAGGCGGCGAGCAGGCCAAGGGTGATGACCGTCTTGCCAGAACCCGAGCGGGGGGCCGCAACCACAAAGCCCCGGCTCACGCCGCACCACCTTGCCGCAGGGCTGCGGCGGGAAAGCGGCAGGGATTGCCTTGAGGCGCGCGGGCGGAGCCGCCACAATGGCGGGGAGCGAACAAGCAGATGGCGAACAGATGAATATCCTGGTGCTGGGCGGAACGGGGGAGGCACGCAAGCTGGCCGAGCGGCTGGTGGCGCTCGGGCACCAAGTGACGACTTCGTTGGCTGGACGTACGCAGGAGCCGATGGTTCCGGCGGGACAATTGCGGATTGGCTCGTTGGGCGGGGCTGAGGGCCTCGCGGCCTTTCTCCAGGCGAGCGGGTTTGATTGGCTGATCGATGCGACCCATCCCTATGCTGCCGGAATGTCGGCCAATGCGGTTGCCGCGGCAAACGGCGCTGGCGTCCCGCTGTTGCGGCTGGTGCGGCCAGCCTGGCGGGAGCCGCCCGAGGCGCCCTGGACCCATGTGCCCGACCTGGCCGCCGCGGCCGCGGCCATCCCTGCGGGCGCCAAAGTGCTGCTGACCACCGGACATGGTGGGCTCGAGGCCTTTCTCCGCCGCCAGGATTGCCGGTTTGTGGTGCGCTTGATCGAGCCGCCGGCAAAGCCACTGCCGCCGCATGCCGAAATAATTCTGTCGCGCCCACCCTACCGACTTGAAGGGGAACTGGCGCTGCTGGAGCGGGAAGCAATCACACATCTGGTCAGCAAGAACTCCGGCGGCGCACAAACCGCCGACAAGCTCGAGGCGGCGCGCCAGCGCAGGACTAATGTGATCATGGTCGCGCGTCCAGCTTATCCGCCGGCGCGCGAGGTCGCCGATGTGGAGGCCTGCGTGGCGGCACTGGCTGGCTGAGGCGCGGGCTGGCCGAAGCGATCGAGCTGCCAACTGGGGCGGCACAAAGCGAGCGCGCAGGTGACGCGAGCGGTTTGCCGCTTGGGCAGCAGCAGCGTGCCGGCGGCAAGGGCACAGGCTTCGGCAATGGAGGGGAGCCCGGTATGGCGCTCAACCACGCTTGATGGAGTGGGGACGGCTGCCCGTAGGGCGTGACCATCAAGCAGGCGGAGGGGAACGCCGAGCCCGTCTGCGGCAGCAAGCAACGCCGGATCCCCGGCCTTGCGGGCATGGCTGGCAAGGGCCACCAATGTGGCCAATGGCATGCCAGCTTCCTCGAGGCATTGCCCGACAAGGGCGATGATCTCCTGTGGATCGGTTAGGCGGCGCGAGCCAATTCCGGCCAATACCCGGGCCGGCTCGGCTGGAATGGTATGCACAGTGCCCTGCCCCATGGCGATGTGGTTGCTCCCGTGTGCAGCATGAGGCTCGATGCCGCTTGCCCTGCGGCTTGTAAGCGCCCGAGCCGATAGGGGCAATCAATGCGGCGGAATGCGGCGCCGGTAGGACCGGGCGAATAGCTCTTAGAGTTGAGATGCCAGGCCGGGGGCGCCCCTTGCGGCGGCTCTGAAGGGGGTTGCTAGGCCATTTGGATTAGGTACTCGGCCGGAGCGGTTATACGCGCCATGACGGGTAGATCGTCCGGCAGCCGGGGTCAATTATGACAGTCCAATGACACTGGGCCGGGGCGAAGCGATGACCGAGATAACAGAGGAGCACGCCCGCAGGCTGGACGCCGCGCGGCCGGTTGTCCGCCCTATCCTCGTGCCGCTGCTGATCTGGGCGGTGCTGATCGGTGCTGCCGTGGTGCAGCATGGGCTGGGACTGGACGGGGAGGATAGGATCTGGCTGCTCGACCTCGATGTGGAGCGCAGCGTTTACACCTGGTTTTCCCAGCTGCTGCTGGCGGGCGCAGGCCTGATGCTGCTCGATACCGGGGCCAGGGTTTATCGCCGGGAGCGGCTGATCGGGGCGCAGTGGACGCTGCTGGGTGTGGTGTTTTTCGGGCTATCGGCCGACGAGGCGCTGAGCGTTCATGAGTTGCTGTCGGCGCCGGTAGGTTCGAGCCTTGGCACATCGGGGTTCCTGACCTTCGCCTGGGTGCTACCGGTGGCGGCGCTGTGCCTACTGGGGTTGGTGGCCTTTATTCCCTTTTTGCGGGCGCTGCCGGGACGCGTGCGCGCGACCATGCTACTGGCGGCAGCGTTGTTTATCGGCGGCGCCATCGGCATGGAGCTGATCGGGGGCAAGCTTTATTCGGATGCCACGGGGGATGTGACCGCCGCCTCCTATCGCCTCGTGGCGATCATCGAGGAAGCACTGGAGGGCTTGGGGGTGCTGGTGTTTATCCACAGCATCGGGCTTTACCGCGCCGAGCGGCGGATCAGTCCACCAGTGGGATGAGCCTGGGGGCGTGGCGCCCGCAGCCTGACGGCCCATTGCTGTAGCTGCTGCCACTTCAGGATGGATCCCGGCTCAAGGTCGGGACGACACTTGTGGGTAGGGCGGCTCTTGAGGCCAGTGCGAGCGTTGCGCTCGCGGGCGATGAGCCTGGACGTGCCGCTCCTGCAGGCAAAAACAGCCGCTTTCCCACAGGGGCCTTGCAGATGAAAAGCAGTTGCAAAGACAATCATTGTTGCGCTGGCCGGAACGGGCTATCAGGCCGCCCTCCCCGTTTGCCGCAGGCGCAACAAGGAGGCCGGACGGATCGAGGCCATGCAAAGAACCCTTCACATCGCTGCTGCAAGCCTGTTGGTTGGGCTGGTGGTGCTTGGCATCAAGTTCCTCGCCTGGTGGCTCACCGGGTCGGTGGCGCTGTTTTCCGACGCGCTGGAATCGATCGTCAATGTGGTGACGGCCCTCACCGCATTGATCGCGGTGCGGCTGGCGCAACGACCGGCCGACGCCGCCCTGCCCTATGGCTATGGCAAGGCCGAGTATTTTTCGGCGGTGATCGTAGGCGTGATGATCATCGTGGCCGCAATCCTGATCCTGCGCGAGGCATGGGTCGGGTTTTTCCACCCCCGGCTGCCCGATGCGCCCTGGCAGGGATTGCTGCTGGCCGCGGTGGCCACGGTGATCAACCTCGTTTGGGCGGGCGTATTGCTGCGCCATGGCCGCGCGGAAGGCTCGCCGGCGCTTGAAGCCGATGGCAAGCATCTGTTGACCGATGTCGTGTCCACCATCGGGGTGCTGGTGGGGCTGGGCCTGGCGATCATGACCGGCTGGGCGCTGCTCGACCCGATCCTCGCGGCGATGGTCGCGGTCAACATCCTGTGGTCGGGCTGGGGCGTGGTGCGCGCGAGCGTAGGCGGCCTCATGGATGTCGCCGTGCCGGCCGAAACGCAGAAAACCATTCGCGAGGTGATCGCGACCAACGCTACGGGTGCCATCGAGGCCCATGATATTCGCACCAGGCAGGCCGGGCGCATGGTGTTTATCGATTTTCACCTGGTGGTGCCGGGCGCGCTCAGCGTCGATGAAGCGCACCGGATTTGCGACGGGATCGAAAGCAAGCTGCGCGAAGCGGTCAAGGATGCGCAGATCACGATTCACGTGGAGCCGGAAAACAAGGCCAAGCATGCCGGGATTGTGGTGCTGTGATGCGGGTGCTGGCCATGTTGGGCCTGATGCTGCTGGCGGCGCCCGCTTGGGGGCAAGGGGCGCTGCGTTACGAGAACACGCGGTTCGGCTTTGCACTGGAGGTGCCGGCCGGGTTTGTCGCGGGCAAAAGCGATGAGGCGGGGCAGAGTTTCGAGCTGGCGGGGGAAGCGGTGACCTTGCGCGCCCGGGGCGAGCCGATGCGCGGCCCGTTTGCGGGAACGGTGGCGCGGATCGGGCGTGAGCTGGAACGCAGCGGCTGGCGGACGGGGGAGCAAGTGGTGACGCCCGACTGGGCGAGTTTTTCGGCCGTGAAAGGCTCGCGGATGCGGTTTGGCCGCACCATCCTTTTGTGCGACCGGCGAAGCACCGCAAGCTGGCAGATCGAAATCTCGGCGGCGCAATTCGGCGAAATGCGCCCGGTGCTGGACCGGCTCGGGCGCGCGCTGCGGAAGGTGGGCTGCTAAAACTCGATGCCGGCCTGGGCTTTCACCCCGGCGCGGAAATGATGCTTGATCTCGGTCATTTCGGTGACGAGATCGGCGATTTCGATCAGTTCATCCTTGGCATTGCGGCCGGTGACGATGACGTGCTTGTCGGCCGGCTTGTTGCGCAGGAACTCGACCACCTCCTCGATGGGGAGATAGTCGTAGCGCAGGCAGATATTGAGCTCGTCGAGGAGGACGAGCTTGTAGCTGGGGTCAAGGATCAGCGCCTTGGCCTGCTCCCAGGCCTTGCGCGCGGCAGCGAGGTCGCGCTGGCGGTCGGCGACATCCCAGGTAAAACCCTCGCCCATGGCATTGATGGTCACCTGATCGGGGAATTTGTCGAGCACGGTGCGCTCCCCGGTGTTCCAGACGCCCTTGACGAACTGCACGACGCCCACGCGCATGCCATTGCCCAGCGCGCGGAACACCATGCCGAAAGCGGCGGTGGATTTGCCCTTGCCCTTGCCCGTGTGGACGATGAGGAGGCCCTTTTCCGCGGTCTTGGTGGCAAGGATCTTGTTGCGGGCTTCCTTTTTCTTGCGCATTTTTTCAGCGTGGTAGGCGTCGCGCTCGGCCTCGCTCATCAGGTCGGTCTTCTTGAGCGGCTTGGCGGGCTGGTCGGTCATGGCGCGGTCTCCAGATAGGCAAAGGCCGAGTTGGAGCGCGGGGTCCAAAAACCGCGCTCGCGGGCCTCGTTGAATTTCTTGAGCAATTCGGCATAGCCGAAGGGATTGGCGGTGGCGAGGAAGTCGCGCGTGGCGTCGTCCTCGATGAAGGCCTCGAAGGCGAGGTCGAAATGGTGGGTCTGCACGGCGCCGGTCGTGGCGGCGAAGGCGAACATGAAATCCACCGTGGCGATGATCTCGAAGGCGCCGCGATAGCCGTGGCGCTTGACCCCGGCAATCCATTTCGGGTTGACGACGCGCGAGCGCATGACGTGGCTGATTTCCTCGCCGAGGGTCCGGATCAGCGGGCGTTCGGGGCGGGAATGATCGTTGTGATAGGCGGCGGGCTGGTGGCCACTCAGCGTTTCGGCGGCGGCGGCAAGGCCACCCTCGAACTGGTAGTAGTTGTCGGAATCGAGCAGGTCGTGCTCGCGGTTGTCCTGGTTGTGGATCACCGCGTCCACGGCAGCGAGGCGCGCAGCGAAACCGTCGCGCTGCGGGGTGCCGACTGATTTGGCGCCATAGGCATAGTGGCCCCAATCGAGGACCCGGGCGGCGAGCTCGGCCTTGTTTTGCCAGGTGCCGGCATCGATGAGGGCGCCAAGGCCGGCGCCATAGGTGCCGGGGCGCGAGCCGAAGATGCGGTGGCCGGCGGCAAGGAACGCCTCGGCTTCGCTTTGCCCCTGCGCCATCAACCCCAGCGCTTCGGCGCGCATGCGGGCGGCGACCGGGTTGTCCTCGGTGGGTTCATCGAGGGCTCCCACAGCGCGGACCGCCCGATCAAAAAGGGTGATCTGGGCGGGGAAAGCATCGCGGAAAAAGCCCGAGATGCGCAGGGTGACATCGACGCGTGGACGACCGAGCTTGGCGAGCGGGATGATCTCGTAACCCGAAACGCGCAGCGAGCCGGGATCCCAGACCGGTTTGACGCCGATGAGCGCCATGGCTTGGGCGAGGTCGTCGCCGCCGGTGCGCATATTGGCGGTGCCCCAGACGGAGATGGCGGCGGCCTGCAGATAGGTGCCGGTATCCTGGAAATGGCGCAGGATCAGGTTTTCCGCCGATTTGCGGCCCAGCTCCCAGGCGGTGGGGGTCGGCACGGCGCGAGTATCGACGGAAAAGAAATTGCGCCCGGTGGGCAGCACATCGAGGCGCCCGCGCGAAGGTGCGCCCGAAGGGCCGGGGCGAACAGACTTGCCATCCAGCCCATCGAGCAGCGCGGCCATTTCGGCGGGGCCCGAAGCGCGCAGGCGCGGGCGGATGACGGCTTCGACGGTTTCGAGCACGGCGGCGGTTTGGGTCCAGCCGGGCTCGGGCGCGCGGCCGGAGACCAGTTCGGCGGCGAGGTGTTCGAGTTGTTCGACGATGTCGCCGACGGTGCGGTGACGGAGCGGAGGGACCCCCTCCCCGGCCCTCCCCTCAAGGGGGAGGCAGGCCAATGCAGATAGATCCGGGCCGGCCCAGGGCTCGCCCAGCTTGGCGGTCAGGGGGTCGAAACCGAGCTTGAGATCATCGGCGAGGGCGCGGATCAGGGAGCGCTCGCCCGGGGCCTCGCCGCGGGGGACGCGGGCCAGGGCGACGATGAGATCGCGTTCGAGTTCGGCGGTGGGCGATTGGCCAAAGACGTGCAGGCCATCGCGGATCTGGGCTTCCTTGAGGTCGCAAAGAAAATTGTCGATCTTGAGCAGGGCCTCGGTTTCGTCCTCGGGCAGGCCGATATCGCGGTCGAGCCGGCTGTCGCGGGTGAAATCGAGGATGCGGCGGCGCAGGTCGGCAAGCCGGCGCCTGTCCATGCCCGAGGCAGCATAATATTCATCGAGCAGCGCTTCGAGGTCCTTGAGCGGGCCATAGGTTTCCGCGCGGGTGAGCGGGGGAATGAGGTGATCGATGATCACCGCCCCGGTGCGCCGCTTGGCCTGGGTGCCCTCGCCTGGGTCGTTGACGATAAAGGGGTAGAGATGGGGCAGCTGGCCCCAAAGCGCATCGGGATAGCTCGAAGCGTCGAGCGCAGTCGATTTGCCGGGCAGCCATTCCAGCGTGCCGTGCTTGCCGTTGTGGATCAGCGCCTGGGCGCCCCATTGGTGCCGCAGCCAGAGATAGGCGGCGAGATAGGCATGGGGCGGCGGCAGATAGGGATCGTGATAGCTCTGGGTTTCGTCGAGCCCATAGCCGCGCCCGGGCTGCAGCAGGATCGCGACATTGCCGAAGATGAGCGCCGGCAGGTGGAAGGTGTCGTCGCGCACGAACGGGTCGGTGGCGGGGTCGCCCCAGCGGGCCCTGACTTCGGTCTGGATCGCTTGGGGGAGCGCGGCGAAGAGTTCGCGATAACGGGCGAGCGAGAGCGTGGCGGCGGATGAGCCGCGCTGGGGGTCGGCATTGGTGGGGCCGGACTGGAGGGCGGCGATGAGGTCGGCTGAGGATTTTGGGTAGGTTGATGGGCCTGAACCCCCACAATCAATCCCTGCCCTCAAGGGGGAGGGGGATGAGGCCGGTGGTTGGTTTGAAAGCGTGTACCCGGCCCCATCCAGCGCCTTGAGGATTTCCACGGTCGACTCCGGGGCGTCGTAGCCGACGCCGTTGGCGAGGCGGCCGTCGCGGAGGGGGTAGTTGGCGAGGATGAGGGCGAGTTTGCGCTCGGGCCGGGGGGCGGCGCGGAGGCGGGTCCAGTTGCGGGCGAGCTGGACGGCGCGTCCGATGCCGGAATGGTCGGGAGCATAGGCGCTGAGCGGGCATTGGGTGCTGGTGTGCCAGACGGCATCGGCTTTGTGGCCGACGAGAATGCCGCCGATGCGGCCATCGAGTTCGGGCATGACGAGGAACATCGCCATGTCCTTGGAGGACAGGCCCTGGGGGTCGGCCTGCCATTGCGTTGCCGAGCGGCCGGACTGGATCAGCTGGATGACGGGGGCATCGGTGCCGCTGAAGGGGTCGGACTTCGTGTCGTTGGGGTCCAACGCGAGGGCAAAGCCTGTCAGGTTGAAGATGGCGGCGGGCGGGAAGCTCTCGAGCACATTCTGCACGAAGCGCACGCAGGCGGCTTCCTTGAGCGAGGACACGAGGATCGGGACCGGCAGCAGGCCTTGGTTCTCGATCTCGGCAACGAGGGCTTGCAGGGTGGCGGTGCCGGCGCCTTCGAGGGCGGCGCGGTAAAAGAGGATGGGGATGTATGTCTCAGCAGACCTCATCCTGAGCTTGTCGAAGGACGAGGTGGTGGCGAGATCGAGTGCCCGACCTCGTGGTTCGACGGGCTCACCATGAGGTCTTCCGTGCAGGACGCGCAGGCCGGTTTCGTCGGTGATGCCGGTGGCGGGGTGCCAGAGGGAGAAGCGGGCGAAGGGCTGGGGCTGAAGGTGGGAGAGGCGGGGCTTGAGTTCGGTCTGAGGGACCCCCTCCCCGGCCCTCCCCTCAAGGGGGAGGGAGGGCTCGACGGCGAGTTCAGTGAACGACCTCAAGATCGCATCAGCATTGGCGGGGCCGCCGGCGATGAGGAGGGCGTGGAGGCGGGTCCAGTCTTCGGGGTGGATGGTGGAGCGGGCTTGCAGGATGGGGTCGGGATTGGCGTCGCCGGGGAGCAGGGCTAGGGGGATCTTGCCGTTGGCGCAGAGGGCAGTGATCTCATCGACGCCGTACTGGAAATAGGCAGCGCCGCCGATGAGGCGCAGGACGATGAGGCGGGCATGGCGGACGGTCTGCTCGAGCCACAGATCAACGGACAGATTGTTGGACAGGCGCAGCGTGTTGGCGAGGCGCAGCTCGGTTTCGCCCGCGCGATCGGCCGCGGCGGCAAGCATGGCGAGTTCGCTATCGGCCGAGGAGGCGAAGATGAAGGCGCCAGGGGTTTGGGCGAGATCGATGGCCTCGCCTTCCTGCTGGATGGCACCGGCTTGGGCGGAAAGAAGGTGCATGTCAGCGGGCCTTGGTGGAGGAGACGAGAGCCCCCTTCCCCGGCCCTCCCCCCTGAGGGGAGGGAGGGCAGGAGCCGAAGTCACTGAGCGTGGGGCTCTTGTGCTTCCCTCCCCCTTGAGGGGAGAGATCGAGGGAGGGGGTGGTGATGAAGGCCACAGATATGCCACGGCACGAGCACGACAACCCCCTCCCCGCACGGGGGACGGTGGGATGAAGCCGAATGTGCCGTGCCTGTGCCATTCTCTTGGAACTTATGCCGCCACGGCTTCGGCGCGGCGCAGGCTTTGGGTGATGGCGGCGCGGTCCAGCGGGGATTGGCCGATGACGACGAGTGCGGTTTGCCTGGTTTCGCCGGGCGCCCAGGGGCGGTCGAAATAGGCGGTAATGCGGGGGCCGACGGCCTGGATGGCGAGGCGCGCAGCCGCGCCCGGCACGGCGGCAAAGCCCTTGAGGCGCAGCACGTCATGGGTGCGGATCGTGTCCTCGATGATGGCAAGCAGCTCGTCCTTGCCGGCGATGGCGGGGAGCTGGAGCGAAAAGCTGTCGAAATCGTCGTGCTCGTGCCCTTCGCCCTCGTGCTCGAGTTCGTGGTGGCTGGGGCGGTTGGCGATGTCGTCTTCGGAAGCCATGCCAAGGCCCAGAAGCGCCGCGATATCGACATGGCCATTGGCGGCGCGAACAATGCCGACGCCGGGGCGCAGCTCGGCGCGGATATTCTGCTCGACTTTTTCGAGGGTGGCGGGATCCACGAGATCGGTCTTGTTGATGATGACCATGTCGGCGGCGGCAAGCTGATCCTCGAAGAGCTCGCCCAAGGGGGTTTCGTGGTCGAGCATTTCGTCGAGGCGGCGCTGGCGGTCGACAGCCGCTTCATCGGCGGCAAAGCGGCCTTCGGCAAGCGCTGCGGCATCGGCCACGGTCACCACGCCATCAACGGTCACCTGCGCCTTGATCTCGGGCCAATTGAAGGCGCGGATCAGGGGCTGGGGCAGAGCCAGACCCGAAGTTTCGATGACGATGTGATCGAATTTTTCAGGGCGATTCAGCAGTGCCTGCATGGTGGGAATGAATTCGTCGGCCACGGTGCAGCAGATGCAGCCATTGGAGAGTTCGACCATGTCCTCTTCACGGCAGGTCTCGTCGCCGCAGCCGGCGAGGATGTCCTTGTCGACGCCGAGATCGCCGAATTCATTGATGATGAGGGCGATGCGCTTGCCCTTGGGGGCATGGGCGAGGAGGTGACGCACAAGCGTGGTCTTGCCCGCGCCCAGAAAGCCGGTGATGACGGTGGTGGGGATCTTGGTGGTCATGCGGGAGCTCCGATGGGGTGGGACGCCTCGCGGCGGGCGAGGCGATCATTGACGAGGCCGAAGACGACACCCAGCACCAGCCAGAACACAGCTGAAGTGCCGATGGTGGCGGCGGCAAAGGCGGTGGCGAGATGGGCCGGAACGGCGCTTGGCTCTTCGGGAGCCGCGGGGGCGCCCACGATGTGCGGCGCGAGGACGAGTGCGAGCGCCACGGCAATGGCCCAGCCCGCCCGGGTCTTAGCCAGCAGCAGGCAGGCGGCGCCGGTGGCAAGGGCCGTCGCGACCCACCAGAGCTGGCGGGCGCCCAGACCGGCGGCGGGCATGCCGGGCAGCTCGGGCGGCAAGCCAAAGGCGGGCGCGAGGGAGAAGCTGGCAAAACCGGCCAGGCTCCACAACAGCGCATTGCCGGTGGCGATGGGGATATTGGCCAGGAGGCCCACGGCGCCGATCACGAGGGCGAAGCCGGCGGCGGCGAGGAGATTGGCGAGCACGGTATAGCCTGTGCGCTCCCAACCGTCCTGGGGCGCCCATTCGTCGGCGCCGTGATCATGGGCCGGGGTGGCCGCATCGTGGCTATGCGCGGCGGGGGCCTCTTCGCCATGGGAATGGCCGCCCTCCCCTTCAAAGCTTTCGGCATGGAGGATCAGCGGGGTGATGCGGAAATGCTGGACCGTGGATGCCACAAGGCCAGCACAAAGGGCTGCGACCAGCGCAGCGAAAAACAGATTGCGGAACATCTTTGTTCGTCTCTCGTGCCCGGCCTTAGTGGCAGGGAAAGCCCATGGCGTGGCGGGTGTCATGGGCGCCGTTGTGCAGGCGATAATCGCCGGCAAAGCCGGTGCCGACCAGCAGGGTCAGCCCAAGCAGGAGCGCGAGCGAGCCGGCGACAAGACGCTGGGACAGCGAGAGAGACTGAAGGCCAGTCGAAACAGTGGCGGTATTCATGCGGCACCCTCCGTGCGCGGAACGAAAAAGAGCTTACAAGCTCGTTGCTGTGCCGGCAGGTCTCCTGGCTTGCGGTGAATAGAGCGCCTCTCGCCTTCCCGGCAGCTTGGCTGCCAGTGGCATAAGGAGAGGAGCGCACCGCTTACAGTTGCGGGGGCAGCCACGGTTTTGGCCCCTGATGGGTAATCCGCACCGTGTTCCCTTTTGATCCCCGCGCCACAACGGGCTTGGGGAACCGACACAGGCTGTGTTCTCGCATGGCGGGCCGGAGGGGTCAATCGCGGCGTGGCGCTTGCCGGACGGGCGATCGCGGCATTATCGTGCCGCCGATTCTGGAGCCCCATCCCAATGAAGCCGATCAAGTTCAGCCGCGACGAAACCAAGGCCATGGTGGCGGAGATTCAGGATTATTTCCGGCTGGAGCTGGACCAGACCATCGGGCAGATGCCGGCCGAGATGCTGATGACCTTTTTTGCCGAAAAGATGGGCGCCTATTACTATAATCGCGGGCTGCACGACGCCCAGGAGCTGCTGCGCAAGAAGCTCGAGTCGATCAGCGATGCGCTGTATGCGCTCGAACAGCCCACCAAGGGCGCGCGGTAATCGCAATGGGCTGGAACTTTGCCACGCTGGCCCCGATCGGGCTCTTGATCGCGTCCAACCTCTTCATGACCTTTGCCTGGTATGGGCACCTCAAATTCCCCGGCACGGCGCTGTGGGTGGTGGTGCTGGCAAGCTGGGGCATCGCCTTTTTCGAGTATTGGCTGGCGGTGCCCGCCAATCGCATCGGCTACGGGGTTTATAGCGGCGCCGAACTCAAGACCATTCAGGAGGTGATTTCCCTGTCGGTCTTTGTGCTGTTCAGCGCCACTTACCTCGGCGAGCAGTTCACCTGGAACCACGGAGTCGGGTTCGGGCTCATTGCGCTCGGGGCATTCTTTATCTTCAAGGGGCCGCTGGGTTAGTTAGCCCAGGCAATCGAGGAGCCCATTGGCGAGGCCGCGCAGCAGTTCGGGGTAAAGGTTTGGGCCTTCAGTGAGGGCCCCGCCTTCGGGGTCGAGCACACCCGCCTTGGCCGTGCTGCCTTCGGTGATCGCGGCAATGATGGTTGGCTCGAAATTGGGTTCGGCAAAAACGCAGGTGGCCCCGAGTTCGGCCACGCGGGCGCGCAGGGCGTCGATCCGCTGGGCGCCGGGCATGACGTCGGGGGTGACGGTGACGGAGCCCGCGACGGTGAGGCCAAAGCGGTTCTCGAAATACTGGTAAGCGTCGTGAAAGACGAGGAAGGGCTTGTCGGCGACGGGCGCGAGGGTCGCGGTCAGTTCGGCTTGCAGCGCGACGAGGTTGGCTTTTTCGCGCTCGGCATTGGCGGCGTAGGCCGTGGCGTTACCGGGATCAGCTTGGCTCAGCGCTGCGGCGATGGCATCGACCATGTGCATGGCGTTTTGCGGATCGAGCCAGAAATGCATGTCGCCGCCATGGTCGTGGTCGTGCCCTTCGTGGGCGTGCTCTTCGTGATCGTGCGCCTCGTGGTCGTGCTCTTCGTGGTCATGGCCTTCGTGATCGTGACCCTCGTGGTCGTGCTCATGGTCATGACCCTCGCCCTCGTGGCTGTGGGCCTCGAAAGTGCCGCCTTCACGGACTGGCAGGAGGGTGATGCCGGGCGCCTGGCTCAGCTCCACCACTTCGGCTTGCCCTGAAAGGGTGGTCAGTGCATCGGCGAGGAACAGCTCCATGCCAGCGCCGGTCCAGAACACCAGATCAGCATCCTGCAGCGCGCCGGCATCGGACGGGCGCAGCGCATAAGTGTGGGGTGAGGCGGCGCCCCGCACGACGAGGGTCGGCTCCCCTACCCCCTCCATCACGGCTGCAACGAGGGAGTGCACCGGCTTGATCGAGGCTACCACATTGGGCGCGGCCATGGCCGTGCTGCCCAGCAGCAGGCTCGAAACCAAGGCAAGGGGGAGCAGCTTCATCGGCGCAATCCTGTTATGTTATTACGTTCTTGCTGCGTTATGCTATAACGTTTAGAACGCTGTCAAGCGACGTGACGGAGCGGAAATGGACGGGCAGGCAGGACGCGAAACATTGATCAGCATGAGCGGCGCTGGCGTGCGCCGGGGGGCGCGCGTGCTGGTGGAAGGGGTCGACCTGGCCATCCGGCGCGGCGAGATCGTGACGCTGATCGGGCCCAATGGTTCGGGCAAATCCACCACGGCCAAGATGGCGACGGGCGTGCTCAAGCCGACAACGGGCACGGTGACGCGCCTGCCGGGGCTGCGCATCGGCTATGTGCCGCAAAAGCTGACCATCGACTGGACGCTGCCGCTGACGGTGGAGCGGCTGATGACGCTGACCGGCCGCTTCAGCCGCAGCGAAATCGAGGCGGCGCTCGATCTGGTCGGGGCGCGGCGGCTCCTCGGAGCGGCGGTGCAGGAATTGTCGGGCGGGGAATTCCAGCGCGTGTTGTTTGCCCGCGCCACCATCCGCAAGCCGGACCTTCTGGTGCTGGACGAGCCGGTGCAGGGCGTCGATTTTGCCGGCGAAGTGGCGCTCTATGAATTGGTGCGCCAGATCCGCGACAGCTCGCGCGCCGGTATCCTGATGATCAGCCATGATTTGCATGTGGTGATGGCGGAAACCGACACGGTGATCTGCCTCAATGGACATGTGTGCTGCACCGGCACGCCGGCGGCGGTCAAGCGCAGCCCGGAATATCTCAAGCTGTTCGGACCGCGCGCGGCGGAAACGCTGGCAATTTATGAGCACCACCACGACCATGAGCACCACGACGACGGCTGCGTGGTGGCGGCTGGGGCGGTGCATGAGCATGCTCATTCGCACGGGCATGGGGGGCACCGGCATGGGCACTAGGGGCATGAAACCCGAGTATGTTGAAGGCGCCCGAACCCCCACCCTAGCCCTCCCCTCAAGGGGGAGGGAACGGGATCGCGCGTTTGGCGGGATTGGGGCGGTTGCATCGGTCCTCCAGGGAGCCGCACATGTTCGGTGATTTCTTTTCGCGCTCCCTCATCGCCGGGATTGGGCTGGCGCTGGTGGCGGGGCCGCTGGGGTGTTTCGTCGTGTGGCGGCGGATGGCCTATTTCGGCGATACGATGGCCCATTCGGCGCTGCTGGGCGTGGCGCTGTCGATCATCTTGTCACTCAACATGACGCTGGGCGTGTTTGCGGTTGCGGCTCTCGTCGCCGGAGCGCTGCTGCTGTTGCAGCGGCAGGCGACGCTCTCGACCGATGCGCTGTTGGGCATTTTGAGCCATTCGACCCTGGCGGTCGGACTGGTGCTGGTGGGCTTTTTGACCACGGTGCGGATCGACCTCATGGGCTTTTTGTTTGGCGATATTCTTGCCGTTTCGGTCGAGGATATCATGGTGATCTATGGCGGGGGCGCGGCGATCCTCGTCGTGCTGGCGCTGGCCTGGCGGCCGCTGCTGGCTTCGACGGTCAGCACCGAGCTGGCGGAAGCCGAAGGGCTGCGCCCGGAAGCGAGCCGGATCATCCTCATGATCCTGATGGCCAGCGTCATTGCCATTGCCATGAAACTGGTGGGCGTGCTGTTGATTACCTCCTTGCTGATCATTCCGGCGGCAACCGCGCGGCGCCTAAGCGCAACACCTGAAGGCATGGCCGCGGTGGCGGCGGGGCTCGGGGTGATTGCCGTGGTGGGAGGGCTGTTCGGCTCGCGCAACTGGGATACGGCCTCCGGACCCTCCATCGTCGTGGCGGCCTTGCTGGTGTTTCTGGTTTCGCTCGCCGTGCCGGTCCACAAATTGTTCGGGAGGAAAATTCATGGCGCATAGCCACGCCGCACCCACTGACCTGACGCGCAACCAGGGGCTGGTGCTGGGCGCGCTGACCGGGTCCTCGGCTCCCCTCAGCGCCTATGACATTCTCGACCGACTGCGCGAGGACGGTTTGCGGGCGCCGCTGCAGGTTTATCGCGCGCTCGACAAGCTGGTGGAACGGGGCCTCGCCCACCGGCTGGAATCGCTCAATGCGTTCGTTGCTTGTGCGGACGAGCACTGCCATCGCAAGGGGCTGATCGCGTTTGCCATTTGCGAAGGGTGCGGCAAGGTCGATGAATTTGCTGACCCGGTGATCGAAGGTCGGCTAGGGGAATGGGCGGGCAAGACCGGGTTCAAGGTTGAGCGCACGACGATGGAAATTCGCGGGCGGTGCGAGGCTTGTGTGGGGGTGTAGGGGCTAGGCTCGATGCCACCCCCTCCCCCTTGAGGGCAGGGCTGGGGTGGGGGTTCGGGCGGTAGGTCTTCCCCCGTTAAGAGTTTTCCCGACGGCCTGAACCCCCACCCTCGATCCCTCCCCTCAAGGGGGAGGGAGGCGATGGGACCCCGCCGTTGGCGAAAGCGGAAGAATTTCGGGACGGGCCCCGGCTCAGGGTCGGGGTGACAGCTGGGGGCGAGGGAGATTGGACCTCCCACGCTGTTAAGTCCTCCTGACCGTCCAGATGCGCGATGCGCCCCCTCCCCCTTGAGGGAGGGCTGGGGTGGGGGTTCGAGCGGTGGGTCTCCCCCGTGACGAGTTTGTTCGACGGCCTGAACCCCCACCCTCGATCCCTCCCCTCAAGGGGGAGGAGGCGATGGGGCCGGGCCGTTGGGGCAAGCGGAAGAATTTCGGGATGGGCTCCGGCTCAAAACCGGGGTGACAGCTGGTGGGTGGGAGAGATTGGACCTCGCACGCTGTTAAGTCCTCCTGACCGTCCAGATGCGCGATGCGCCCCCTCCCCCTTGAGGGGAGGGCTGGGGTGGGGGTTCGAGCGGTGGGTCTTCCCCCGTGACGAGTTTGTCCGACGGCCTGAACCCCCACCCTCGATCCCTCCCCTCAAGGGGGAGGGAGGCGATGGGGCCTCGCCACCGGCTTACCTACGCCTCGACCGCTGCTTCCGGTTCGCCAAAGACCAAAAAGTGGATGGCGGCGGCGCCGTATTCGCGGCGGTCGGTGAGCGTTAAGCCGGCGGGGATGTCGAGGGTGGCGTCGCGGCTTTCTTCCCAGACGATGGTGGCCCCGGGGGCGAGCCAGTTGTTATCGCGCAGGCCCGCAAGCGCCTGTTCGCCCAGGGTCTTGCCATAAGGCGGATCGAGAAAGACGAGGTTGAAGGGCTTCATCGAGCCGGGCACGCCCAGATCGGTGGCGTCGCGGCGCAAGAGCTTGGTGATGCCGCCGGCGCCAAAGGCCTCGATATGGTCGCGAATGAGGCCGCGCGCCTCGGCCCCCGTATCGACAAAGGTGACATGGGCGGCGCCGCGCGACAGGGCTTCGAGCCCCAGCGCGCCGGTGCCGGCAAACAAATCAAGCACGCGAACACCATCCAGCACCGGCCCAAGGCGCGAGGCAAGGATGTTGAACATGGATTCGCGAACCCGATCGGCAGTAGGCCGGATCGAGAGATCGGAGGGCGAATTGAGCCCCTTGCCGCGAAAGCGGCCGGCAACGATGCGCATCTAGCTCAAACCCCTTTCGGCACGCTTGCGGTCAGGGTTTTGGCCGGCGGGGGCCCGAGGGGCGCCCTGCCCCACCCGCGGGACGTGGGCCACCCGCTGGCCGACCAGCACCAGCCGGACGACCGCCGCCACCAGGGCGGGCGCCACCGGATGCACCGGGGCGGGCGCCACCGGGCTTGCCGAAGCCGCCGGGACGCGGACCGCGGGCCGGGGCCGCGCCTTCGCGCTTGGGATGAGGCTTGCCGTCGGGGCGAACCTTGGGCTTGCCATAGGTCTTGGCTTCCGAGCCGAACTCGTCGCGGCCCGGACGCGGACCACCCGGGCGAGCGCCAGCCGGGCGCTGCGGCCGATCACCGGCAGGGCGAGGACCGCGCTGTGGGCGATCGCCATCGGGGCGATTGCCGCGCGGTTTGTCCGAGAAATTGCGGCCAGGGCGCGAGGGGGCACGATCGGCGTCGGGGCGCGGGGTGTAAGCGCGGGGCGCGCCCGCGGCCTCGGCGTCAGCGCGCGTGCGCGGCTGGAAATCACGCTGCGGGCGTTCGGCGTCGCTGCGGCGCGGACCACGGGGCGTGCCGGTGAACTCGCGCGATGGGCGCTCGGCGCCACCTTCGGGGCGCGGCGGACGGGGCCGATCGCCAAAGGACTTGTTGCCACCAGGACGCCCACCAAAGGACTTGCCGCCGGAGCGATCGCCGAAGGCTTTGCCGCCGGGGCGGTCACCGAAGGATTTGCCGCCAGGACGATCGCCGAAGGAGCGCTTGGGCTTGTCGCCAAAAGATTTTGGACCGCTGCGGTCACCATCCTCGCGGCGAGGGCCGCGGGGCTTGTCGAAGGCGGGCTTGGCGGGACGCTCGGGGGCCTTGCCAAAGCTGCGGGCGGGCTGGTCGTCCCTGTCGCGGAAGGCGGGGGCGCGGGTGGAACGCTTGGCCACGAATTCTTCTTCACGGCCATCATCAAAGATCACGCGGCGCGGTGGCGCCTCGTATTCCTCGCGCTCCTCGACACGTCGCGGGCCGGGCTTGCGGTTGTCAAAGCGGCCCGGACGATCCTGACGCGGGCGTTCGGCGCGCAGCTCTTCCTCGGTTTTTTCGGCATGGTCGGTGAAGCGGAAGCGCTGGCGGGCAATCTCGACCGTGTTGGTGCCGCGGCCGGTCAGGCGGTCGCGGGTAGGCTTGCCGATCAGGGCATTGGCTTCAGGCATTTCGCTGTCGAAATCCACATCGGCCGCTTCGGCCAGTTTTTTGCCGAGCTGGTCGCGCAGGGTGGCCGCCCGCACGGTTTCAATGGCGCCGACGGGAATGTCGCCGAGCTGGAACGGGCCATAGGAGACGCGGATCAGGCGATTAACCTCAAGGCCGAGCGCGCCCAGCACGTTCTTGACCTCGCGGTTCTTGCCTTCGCGCAGTGCCATGACGAGCCAGACATTGGAGCCCTGCTCGCGCTCGAGGGTGGCTTCGATGGAGCCGTATTTGACGCCATCGATCTCGGTGCCGTCCTTGAGGCGATCAAGGGCGGCCTGGGTCACGGTGCCATGGGCGCGCACGCGATAGCGGCGCAGCCAGCCGGTAGCGGGAAGTTCGAGCACGCGCTTGAGGCCGCCATCATTGGTGAGGAGCAGCAGGCCTTCGGTGTTGATGTCGAGCCGGCCGACCGACACGACGCGTGGCAGGCCGTGGGTTTCGAGCGCTTCAAAGATGGTGGGGCGGCCTTCAGGGTCTTTCTCGGTGACCACGAGGCCAGCGGGCTTGTGATAAAGCCACACGCGGGTGCCCTGGCGGGCGGCGAGCGGGGCGCCATCGACGGTGACCTTGTCGCGGTCGGTGACGTTGAAGGCGGGGGTGATGACCTTCTTGCCGTTGACGGCGACGCGCCCCTCGGTGATCCACACTTCGGCATCACGGCGCGAGCAAAGCCCGGAGCGGGCGATGACCTTGGCGAGACGATCGCCGGTATCGGGGGAGGCTGGTTGGTCGGCCATGAGTTCGGTGCCTTTCATGCGGGACCCAAAGGGGCGGCGCGGAAACAAGAAGCCCCGCCGCAATGGGCGGGGCTGAATAACGAGTGCGGCCTGAGCCTATCTGCTGGTCATGCTCTTCATGCTGGCATTGGGGCCGGCGCCCAAAGTGCCGGGGCTCGTGACTTGGGGCTGCTGGGCCTCGATGGCGCGGCGCACATCGGCGGGGCAGCGGCGGTCGCGCAGCGAGACCACTTCCCCGCTCGGGGTGCGGCACAGCAGATCGGCATCGCCCACGCGAGTAAAATAGTCGTCAGGCGGCAGATAAAGCGGGCGCTTGCCGGTGGTGCTGACTTCCATATTGGCGCCCTGCATGCGGGCGGTCAGCGCCGAGGTTTCCTGCTCGGTCAGGGGACGACCGGCGATGGTGCGGGTATCGACCACGCGGGCATTGCGCAGGCGCTTGATCTCGGCCTCGCTCATGCCAGCGGTGTTGAGCTGGACGCGGTCGCTGTTGACGGGCAACTGGGCGGCGGCCGACTGGGTCGGAGCCGGAAGCGAGGCGGCATCGCGCGGCAGCACCAGCGGGGCGCGGGCCTGGGTCAGATCTTCCTTGGGGTCGGCGCGGTTGAGCAGGCCGACGCCGCGGGCGGTCGAAGTCATCACTTCGCGCTCGAAAGTGCCGACATCGGTCAAGGCATTGGTGCCTTCCACGGTGGTGCAGGCCGCCATAGTCAGGGTCAGCAGCAGAGCCAAGCCGGCTTTGCCCCAAAGGGAAGCTCGCTTTGCAGCAGTCTGTGGCCCGGTGGATCCCATGCGCATGAAACGTCCTTCAGAATGTCGGGAGTGCTTATAAACTAGTTCCGCGCCTAAAACCAGATTGGGGCGCGAGCATGTTCAAGCAGTGGGCGTAGCGGGGCGTGGACGGCCAACGCCCAGCATGTCGAGCAACAGCAAGACGACCCCGGCGGTGATCGCCACATCGGCCAGGTTGAAGATGTAGAACGACAGCGTGCCCCAGTGGAAATGAAAGAAATCGGCCACGGCGCCGTAGATCAGCCGGTCGACGCCATTGGAAAGGGCGCCGCCGATGCACAGGCCCAGCCCCAGACGCAGCAGCGCACTATCGGCACGCACCCACCAGATGGCGAGGGCGACCACGGCGGCCAGCATGACAAGCCCCAGGGTCCAGACCGGCAAGCCGTCGAGCAGGCCATAGGAAATGCCGGTGTTCCAGACGAGGACATAATCAAAGAACGGAGTGACGCGCACCACTTCCCCGCCGCTCCAGCCACTCATGGAAAAGGGGATGAAAGCCTCGAAGTGATCAACGCAGGCACCCGCCAGCAGCGAAATGCAATTGGCCGAAACCTGCATGCTCTTGTGCGCGCGATCGAGGCCAAAGGCGAGGACGGCGGCGGTGAGCGAGACATAAACCGAAGGGTCGGCAAGGGCGCGCAGATTCATCGTTGGGCGTCCAACCAGTTGAGGGGTGTCGCAGTGTTGCCCGAGGATCGGGGCTCGTTCACCCCCACCCGACCTCCCCCACGGAGGGGGAGGTGAAGGGGCGTGCGGAGCTGAGATCGAAGCTCGGGCACCAGGCTAGAGACCGGCGGCGGCGCGTTCGCGCAGGGCCTGGGCGTCGCGCAGGGTGACGTCGGGGAAGTCGGGATCACTGCCCACTTCGGGCAGGATCTTCCAGGAGCGGGCGCAGCGCTTGCCCTCGGCAAGGCCCGGCACCACCGCAACGCCGGCCACGTCATCGAGGCGGAAGGCATCGGCGGGGCCTTCGCCCTCGACCAGTTCAACCGCCGAGGTGATGGCGATATCGGCCAGGTCTTCACCCTGCACTGCGGCGAGCAAAGCGGGGTCGCTGATGAACACTTTGGGGGCCGCTTCGAGCGAGGAGCCGATGCGCTTTTCGCGGCGTTCGATCTCGAGCGCCCCGGTGACGACGCGGCGCACATTGCGGATCAGCTGCCATTTGGCGGCCAGTTCGTCGTTGAGCCAGGCGGCGGGCACTTCGGGGAACAAGCGCAGATGCACGGAGGCATCGGCTTCCTTGTGCCGCTCGAGCCAAACCTCTTCCATGGTGAAAACGAGGATGGGCGCGAGCCAGGCCGTGAGGCAATCAAAAAGCCCATTGAGCACGGTCAGGGCAGAGCGGCGGCGCACCGAGGAGATCGGGTCGCAATAGAGCGCATCCTTGCGGATATCGAAATAGAACGCCGACAGCTCGATATTCATGAAGTTGGTGAGCAGCGTCACCACACGGCGATAGTCATATTCCTTGTAGGCGGCGCGCACCTGGCCATCGAGCTGGGCCAGGCGATGCAGGATCAGCTGCTCGAGCTCGGGCATGTCGGCGGGCTCGGTCGCATCGGCGGGCTGGTAATGGGCAAGATTGCCCAGGAGCCAGCGCAGGGTGTTGCGCAGCTTGCGGTACGCATCCACCGTGGTCTGGACGATCTCCTTGCCCAGGCGCAGATCCTCGGAATAATCCGAGGACGCCACCCAGAGGCGCAGGATATCGGCGCCGTATTGCTTGATGATGTCCTGCGGGGCAACGGTGTTGCCCAGGGACTTGCTCATCTTGCGCCCTTCCCCATCCATGGTGAAGCCGTGCGTCAGCACGCTTTCATAAGGGGCAAAGCCGTTGGTGGCGCAGCTCTCGAGCAGCGAGGAATGGAACCAGCCGCGATGCTGGTCCGAGCCTTCCAGATACATGGAGGCGGGGAATTTGAGGTAGGGCCATTTCTGCTTGTTGCGCAGCACAAAGGCGTGGGTCGAGCCGCTGTCGAACCACACATCGAGCACGTCGCGGACCATTTCGTAGTCCGCCGCGTCGTAGCTGTCGCCGAGGAACCGCTGGGCGGCGCCTTCGGCGTACCAGGCATCGGCGCCTTCGGCCTCAAAGGCCTGGGCGATGCGATGGTTGACCGCTTCGTCCTTGAGGATTTCGTTGGTCTGGCGATGCACGAAGACGGTGATCGGCACGCCCCAGGCGCGCTGGCGCGACAGCACCCAATCGGGGCGGTCTTCCATCATCGAGCGCAGGCGGTTCTGCCCCGCAGGCGGGTAGAATTTGGTGGCGTCGATCGCGTTGAGCGCACGGTGGCGCAAGGTGTCGCCGGCAACGCCCTCGATGGCGCGGTCCATGTAAACGAACCACTGGGGCGTGTTGCGGAAGATCACCGGCTTTTTGGAGCGCCAGGAGTGGGGATAGGAGTGCTTGACGCGACCGCGGGCGACCATCATGCCGCGCTCGGCGAGCGCGGCGATCACGCGGTTATTGGCGTCGCCCTTCTTGCCGTTGTCATCGATGACGCGGGCGCCTTCGAAGCCGGGGGCCTCGGCGGTGTAAAAACCGGCATCGTCCACGGCAAAGGGGATGGAGGTGTCGATGCCGCGCTCGGCGAGGAGCCGGCCCGAGTTCATCCAGATTTCAAAGTCATCGAGGCCGTGGCTGGGTGCGGTATGCACAAAGCCGGTGCCCGCATCATCGGTGACGTGTTCGCCATCGAGCAGGGGCACATCGAAATTGTAGCCGCCAGCAAGGCCGCGCAGCGGATGGTGGCAGGCGGTGATCTGGCCGGGATCGACATCGCCAAGGCGCGTGAAGCTTTCGACCTTGGCCTTGGCAAAGACTTCAGCGGCGAGCTTGTCGGCGATGACGTATTTTTCGCCCGATTTGGCCCAATTGCCTTCTGGGGCCGCGGTGATCTCGTAGAGGCCGTAAGCAACCTTGGAGGAATAGGAGATCGCCCGGTTGGCGGGGATGGTCCAGGGGGTGGTCGTCCAGATCAGCACAAAGGCCGAACCGAGGTCGCGCACCTGGCGGGCGGTGGCGGCGAAATCCGCGCCGGCCTCGGCTGAAGCGCCATGCACGGGGAATTTCACCCAGATCGTGTCGCTTTCATAATCCTGATATTCGATCTCGGCCTCGGCCAAGGCGGTGCGCTCCACGACCGACCACATCACGGGCTTGGAGCCGCGATAAAGCTGGCCGGAAGCGGCGACCTTCATCAGCTCGCGCGCGATCTGGGCTTCGGCGTCAAAGCTCATGGTCAGATAGGGATTGTCCCATTCACCGAGCACGCCAAGACGCTTGAACTCGTCGCGTTGGATATCGACCCATTGCTCGGCAAAGGCGCGGCATTCCTGGCGAAATTCGATGATCGGCACTTCGTTCTTGTCGCGGCCCTTGGCGCGATACTGCTCCTCGATCTTCCATTCGATGGGCAGGCCGTGGCAGTCCCAACCCGGCACATAGGCCGAGTTGAAACCGAGCATCTGCATGGAGCGGCTGACCATGTCCTTGAGCGTCTTGTTGAGCGCGTGGCCGATATGGATGTTGCCATTGGCATAGGGAGGGCCGTCATGGAGCGTAAACAGCGGACGATCGGCCGCTTGTTCGCGCTGGCGGGCATAAAGATCCATCTCTTCCCAGCGCTTGAGCCAGAGCGGCTCGCGATCGGGGAGCCCGGCGCGCATGGGAAACTCGGTCTGCGGCAAAAACAGCGTCGACGAATAATCGGTTTCGGTGGCGCTTGCAGCGGTATCGGTCATGGAGGCGGCAATCTTTGGGGGAGGTTGGCGGCCTTTTAGCAAGGTGAGGCGCGAGGGGCAAAGGTTGATTTGCGGTGGGCGGGGGTGATGGGGGGCCGTCAGTTCCGCGTGAATGCCGGCGGACGCGGAGGCACGGTGGGTTCTGACCATTGAGCGGAGGGTTAGAGGCAGGGGTTGATCAGTGGCCCACATAACCACCCCCTCCCCGGCCCTCCCCTCAAGGGGGAGGGAGGGCACGAGCCTAGAGGTTTGGGGTTTGAGACTCATGCCGGGTCGCACCTAAGCTCCACTGGATGGAAGGGCCGGCACCCCCACCCTCGATCCCTCCCCTCAAGGGGGAGGGAGGCGATGGCTGCGGGATTTGGCTTGCGAGGAGATATTTAAGCGCAGTGGACCCGCTTGCTGAACTCCCGCTTACGCAGAGCTTGGTGGAAGGCCTCCCCTCCGCCTTGAGGGGAGGGGTTGGGGGTGGGGGTCCATCAGTGGCCCACCGAACCACCCCCTCCCCGGCCCTCCCCTCAAGGGGGAGGGAGGGCAGGAGCCGAGAGCAAGGAGTTGGGCACGATAGGTCCCCTCCCCCTTGAGGGGAGGGCTAGGGTGGGGGTGCAGGCGGCTGAGCTTGAGTGGAGGAGCGAAGGGGAACCGTACCCAGGCCCCACTCGGAGGCAAAGCCGGAACCCCCACCCTCGGTCCCTCCCCTCAAGGGGGGAGGGAGGCGATGGCTCTGGGGCTCGAGTTCTTGGTCGGGCCGGGAGCGCTTTGCCATCCCTGATAAGCGCCGGCCGAAGCCGAGGCACGGTGGGTCCCCTCCCCCTTGAGGGGAGGGCTAG